>PWRN01000083.1 GCA_003556225.1 Syntrophomonadaceae bacterium | reverse complement strand
GTCATAGGCAAGGCTGCGGAAGGTGATATTGGTAAAGACATTACCTTCGAGGTCAAACTGAACACCGACCTGCTCCTCCCCGCGATCCTGGTAGTAACCCCGGTAACGACCATCATCAAATTGCATCAATACTTCTTCATCAGGTTCATCTACGGGTTCCTCTACCGGCTCTTCCACCGGTTCCTCATCTACAGGTTCAGGCTCTTCGGCAGGGGCGCAACCTACCAACACAAAAGCTCCCAAAATACATAAAGCCAACAAAAATAGTGTTACCCTTTTCAAGTAATTGACCCTCCTAGTGCATTATTGCAAGTAATACTACTAATATGATAACATAAATATATATAATTTCAAGCTACATCTGTTATAGTTTATAAAAAGATTCAAGGGACGGGGTTGTTGACAACAACCTTTATGCTTTCTGTATAACCACCCTGTTGATGCCTGTTAACCTTTCAAGCTGTCTTACTGCCAAACCTTCTCTTTTTAACTAACGCAGAGAATTGTCCCTGTCCTTTGTATCAAATAATTAGGTTTCATCCGTGCTGTTTATCTTGCATACTCGTTTGATCATATTTAATGCTGCCAACGATGTCGGTAATGCGGTTTACTTCTTCTATATCCAGGCATTTTTGGTCAGTTTTTTCAATGTTGTCAACAACCCCGTCCCCTTGACCCCCGTCCCCTTGACACCCTTGACACCTTGAAACTGTGGTATAATTAGTTGTCCCTGCAGGGAGAAACTAATAGAAATTTGAAGGAGCCGGTAATGACAAAAAATTATCCTTTCTGGAAACCGTTTTTTGCCTTATTCGTCATTGGGATGATTGGTATTTTATCGCTAATACTAGTCGTTATGCCCCAGATAGAAGAGCTAAAAGCCCTTCAACCGGAACTGGCGGACATGCCGGTAGCTATGTTGATGGTTTTGACCTTAATACAGCCCACGATTTTGCTTATTATTACCGTGGCTGTTGGTTGTCTGACTGCTCCCAAAGCGGGTTTGGTCTCCCTGATATATGAAAACTCTGCTTACGGAACGGCTATTTTGCCCCGATTGAAACTGCAGTATAAACTGGCAATAGTTCTTGGCCTTGCTTTCGCCCTGGCAGTAGTTTTGCTTGACATGGTTTTTATGCCATTCATGGGTGAACAATTCAAGGCTTTTGCAGAACAGGAATATAACCTTTTTGCACAATTAGGCATGGGCATGCTCTATGGAGGCATAACCGAAGAGCTCATGCTGCGCTGGGGATTTATGGGCTTGCTGGCATGGCTCGGTTGGAAAGTGGTAAATCGCTCTGCAAATAAGCCTTCACCGGGCGTGATTTGGACAGCCATTGTTATTGCTGCAATCGCCTTTGGCGTAGGACATCTACCTGCCCTGGCAGCAATGGTTCCGCTAACTCCAATTATAGTCGTAAGAACCGTCTTCCTCAATGCAATCGGTGGGGTCGTGTTTGGATGGCTGTTCTGGAAAAAAAGCCTTGAAGCTGCCATCATCGCTCATGCATTTACCCATGTAGGCTTTTTTATCATCAGGGTAATTGGTTCTCTCTTCAGTTAAAGACAAGGAATAACCAATGGAATACAACTATACAGGCAAAACCCGGGTTGACTTCGGGGTAAAAAGGCAGCCCGATAAATGGCTTACCTAACAGAGCGTCTGGCTCTTCAAGAATATATGAGCCCAATCATTTTTTTTGACATAAAAACCTGATGCAGCTGTAATTATAGTCTTACCTAACGCGAAAGGGCATCTTCCACGGCCTTCAGGAAGGCGTTGCTGGAGACGGTGGCTCCCGTTTTGATATCCACTTGTAATGACTGCCTGGCCATGACCTGCTCAGACAGCTCCCGTTCCAGGCTCCCGCCGTTTCCTGGTTGAATCGCCACGATTCTCCCCCCTTCAATTGTGACCTTTACCTTGTTTGACCACCTGTAGCGGCTGAATTCACCTGTGTATTCTCCGTCCGGCAGCGCTTCTGGATTCACATCACTGATGACAAGATCCTGCATCTCCGGAAGTCCTCTCTGAAGGGCAATAAAGCCTGCTCCAAGGATGATCAAGATAACAACAGCAATGATTCCCACTACTTTCAAACCTTTTTTCCTCCCGCTTCTCATTTCTAGCCCTCCGCTTGTCCACAAAATCTTCAACAGTCCTATATTGTCAAAGGGACGAATTTGTTGTCAACAACCCCGTCCCCTTGACACGCCCTTGACACGTGCAGCGTTAATCAAGCCCCCCTACTCCCGGGATTCGATCCTCACCAGGTAGCCTTCGGCCACGGGGGGCAGCTGTGCCGCGTTCGCTTCATCGGTGTCGAGATGCATCTCGGTTTTGACCCCGTCGGCCACGCGAACCAGCACATCTCCAAAGATCAGTTCGCGCTCCCCCTTGATCTTAACCATGACGATGTCGCGGTCTTGCACCCCGTAGAGGACGGCATCCTCGGGTGACATGTGAATATGCCGCATGGCACAGATGACCCCCTCCGGAATGGTGATGCGTCCTTTGGGCCCCTCGATGGTGATCCCGGGCGAGCCCTTCAGGTCTCCCGATTCGCGGATTGGAGCATCGATGCCCAGCTTAAACTCCTCCGTGCGGGATATCTCCACCTGGGTCTGCTCGCGCTCGGGGCCGATCACCCGCACGTTGTCGATGCGCGCCCGCAGGCCGATCAGGCTGACCGTTTCTTCTGCAGCATATGAAGTTCCAAGGTAGAGCAGCCCCTGTTTCGTCAGGCGGTTCCCTTCACCGAAGAGCGCCTCCACGTCAGCCCGGCTTAAATGCACGTGGCGGACCGAAACCGCTACCCGGATGGCGCGTTTGTCCTTGGTGTAAAGATCTTCTTTGATGGCAGACTGGTAATCGATGGCCCTGGCGCAATGCCGGGCCATCATCAACTCCTCGTTGGTGGCAATCACCAAGATCGTAGCCCTGGAATAAGAGGCGCTGATCTCGCAGACCGGGCTTTCTGCCGTCACCAGGCAGCGTTCATTGCGCAGCGGGTCGATGGCGAAGCCCACCTTCTCCAAACCCTGGACACAGCGCGCCCGCTCGTTTGCCGCATGTTCTCCGATGCCCCCGGTAAAAATAAGGACGTCGGCCCCACCTAGGACGGCCGTGTAGGCGCCGATGTAATGTTTGACCCGGTAGCAAAAGACCTTCACCGCCAGCAGCGCGCGCTGGTTCCCTTCATCGGCAGCGGCCAGCACGTCTCGCATGTCGGAGCTCACGCCGGAAATGCCCAGCAGCCCGCTCTCGGAGTTGAGCACGCGGTCCAGTTCATCCGCACCTAGGCCCTCGTTGCGCAGCAGGTACGTCAGGACCCCGGGGTCCACGTCGCCGGCCCGGGTGCCCATCAGCAGGCCCTGCAGCGGGCTGAATCCCATGCTCGTATCGATGGAATGGCCCCGCTCGATGGCGCAGACACTGGCCCCGTTGCCCAGGTGGCAGGAAACGATATTCAGCCGCCGTAGGGGCGTTTCCAGGTATGCCGTCGCCTTATGGGCGACGTACTCGTGGGAATTGCCGTGAAAACCGAACTTCCGGATCCCCCGGGTGAAATACGCATGGGGCAGGCCGTAAATCGCCGCTTCATCGGGGATGGCGCTGTGGAAGGCCGTGTCAAACACCGCCACGTGGGGAATGCCGGGCAGGGCCTGCTCGCAGGCTTCGATCCCGGCCAGCATGGCGGGATGATGCAGGGGCATGATCGGGGTCTTCTTCTTGATCACCGCTTTGACATCCTCATCGATGACGACCGGGCTGCGGTATTCCAACCCCCCGTGCCCGACGCGGTGGGCCACGGCCCCGATGGAGGTGAGGTCGTGCACCGGGCAGTTTTCAGCCGCGGTCACTGCCTGGAGCACCTGCTCGATGGCCGCCAGGTGGTCGGGGACCTCGATGGAAGAAACCGTTTCCTCGCCGGCGCAGATGTAGCGATGCTCCGCCCCGTCCAGGCCGATGCGTGTTACCGCTCCGCTGAACAGGGAGCGTTCGTCGTTTAAGTTGAACAGCTCGTATTTCAAAGAAGAACTCCCGCTGTTGATAACCAGGACAATCATGGACGATCCCCTCCCCGGCTACCCTGAGACTGGAAGTGCAGCGACCAGGCTTTGACCCCGTTGATGGCCCGCCCAATGTCTTCATCGCTAATGTCCCGGTGGGTCACCATGCGCACCCGGTTTTCGCCGAAGGGGATGGCCTTGATTCCCTGTTCCGCCAGGAACGCACAGAATTCCCCTGGGGAGCAATTTGCTCCCGCGGTATGCACGATGATCATGTTGGTCGGCGGCGGGAAGGGATCCACGTCTAACCCCGGCAACGCGGCTATTTCCCGGGCCAGTTCCCGCGCGCGGCGGTGATCCTCCTGCAGGGCATGACGGTGCTCCAGGGCCAAGAGGCCGGCGGCGGCCAAAACACCGGCCTGGCGCATGCCTCCCCCCAGCAGCTTGCGGTTGCGCCGTGCCCTGGCGATGAAGGAGGTGGTTCCGGCAAGGAGGGAGCCGACGGGGGCACCCAGTCCCTTGGAGAGGCAGAACATCACGGAATCACAGTGACGGGTAAAGTCGGTGGCAGGAAGCTGCAGGGCAGCCGCCGCATTGAAAATACGGGCACCGTCCAGGTGAACAACCAGTCCCAAATGGCGAGCTGCACTGCAAACCTCTTCCATGGCGCCAGGCGGCATCACCACGCCCCCCAGGCGGTTATGGGTATTCTCCAGGCAGAGCAGCCGGACCGGGGCAAAATGCTGGTCCGGCGGACGCACCCCTTTTTTGATCATCTCCACGGCCCCGCCGCCTTCATGCAGTCCCTCCAGGGGCCAGAACTGCACCCCGCCTAAGACCGATGCGCCTCCCGCCTCGTAATAGAAGATATGACTTTCGCTGTCCAGCAGCACCGCATCACCGCGCCCCGTGTGGCTGAGCACGGCAACCAGGTTGCCCATGGTGCCGGAGGGCAGAAAAAGGGCCTCTTCCTTGCCCACGCAGGCCGCGCCTTCCTGCTCCAGTTGCTTTACCGTAGGGTCTTCACCATAAACATCATCCCCCACCATCGCCCGGGCCATGGCTTCACGCATTTCAGCCGTAGGAGAGGTGACCGTGTCGCTGCGCAAATCAACATCTTTGTCTATCATTTTGACATTTCTCCTTGCGTCAAGGGTGTCAAGGGGACGGGGTTGTTGACAACAACCTTTATGCTTTCTGTATAATTCCCCTGTTGATGCCTGTTAACCTTTCAAGTTGTCTTACTGCTAAACCTTCTCTTTTTAACTTACGCAGACAATTTTCCCTGCCCTTTTTATCAAACCTGCGAGCAGATTTTCTTTTTAATATAACCGGGTCTAGATCTGAACTAACCATTTTCTGGTCTCCCATAAACCGAGTCTTTATCAGACCTGATTGTCCAATAATCCTTTTACGCTCTCCTTTTTCATAGTCAGACCTTTCCTGCATTAATCACTGTTACAACGACCTCCCGGGTCTTCCTCGGCCCATCAAACTCACACACGAAGATGTTTTGCCAGGTAGAAAGCCCGATTTCACCGTTCATGACTGGAATTGTTTCACCCGGTCCGATCAACCCGGCTTTTAAGTGGGCATCACCATTACCATCCTGCTGATCGTGCTGCCAAACGCCCCGGGGAACTATCTTCCTGAGAAATTCTACAACGTCTTCCTGCACGCTTTCATCCCAGTTCTCCTGGATCATGATCGCTGCCGTCGCACCCCGAACATAGATATTCACAAGGCCGTTTTTTACACCGGCCTCTTTAATCACTGCTTGAACGTCTGAAGTGATATCATAGAGGGCTTCTCTTTTGTGCGTTTTTAATAATATGGTTCGCTGCAATCTGATCACCCTTTGGGAATAAAAGTGACTTTATTTGAAGAAGCAAAATCTTACCGGTCGGGTTTCTATGTTAAAGATCTTTCATATGTTGTCAACAACCCCGTCCCCTTGGCACCCCGCTAAATATAGGGCTCATTCCACAGGAGGATTAACTTCCACCAACAGCTCATTATGTTTAATGAACCCAGGAATAAAAGGTGGATTATAGCGTGCCAACTCGATAGAGCCCAGGGCAGTGATTTGTTTTGCTTTTAACCATTCTATTAACTCATGTTTCTTTTTCTCTATGATCTTCTGATTGATATTGCCTGAAAAAGATATTGTTGCCACGTAACGCCTGGGTATTTCCTGAAGCTGAATATTAGTGTGCATGGGCTTTGGCAACTCTTCCATGCTATATTTTTTGGGCATCACAAACGCCATTGTAGGCTTTTCATCATCCAGACTGTTTATTACTGGTGCGGTCATAGCTATCTTTTTTGATTCCTGGTTCCTTCCGCTAATATAGCTGAATAACTGATTAAAACCAGAAGTGCCTTTTAAATCACTTTCCTGACTCACTGCAATGATCATCGGATCATAAAGACGAATCTCAAAATCACCATCCTTATTTACAGTTTTGTAAGATGCTTTTTCAACTGACATGTTCATCACCTACCTAAGTCATTATACATCTAAATCAGTAAATTGATATCGTTTTGCCGTATTCTTTTTACGCGTTGTCAACAACCCCGTCCCGGTATTCCCCTTGGCTTTAATTCCACTAAATTCAAATTGCTTCAACTCATGTCATTTTTCCGAGCATAATCTACAAATTATTATTTCTCGACTGCAGCTCTTCTTTTAACTTCTCTACTTCTTTTTTGAGTGAACCTACCTGGGACAGCGCTGCTATGGCAAAAACAAAAGCAATGGGTGCCAATAAACCTACATATTCCATAAATTCCATCTCCTTACATAATTTTTTATTTCCCGAAGCGTTTATCTCTATTCATGGTATGCATTTTTCGGCCATCCTTCCAATTGGGTGTTGGATACACTCTGAAGTTGTTTCAAATGAGAAAATTGAGCAGCGCATCTCTCCTCTGTTGTTACCAGTCTTTCCGCTACGTCAATGAAGTATCAACTGCGATCATCGACTAATCTTGTTTCGCTAAACCTTCATGGTTATGGGTCGAGCAACGGGAAGCCGCAGGACTGTTTTAAGCTTTTCCGGCGCTGTTTTGCGTGGATCCGAAAGGTAGATCTCATGGTGCTTTCTTTCACTCCCGGTCTGATCAACCAGGCCGTTTAACTCGATAAATGTTTTAAGCATGGCTATTGACCTTGGTTCATCGCTGTAAGGGCCGATATGCATGATTTGCACACATAGGCCCTCAGCAAAGGTTTCAAAGCGGGCTTTCGAAAGGTCAAGTTCAGGCTTCTTACGGCGACATTCTTTTAGTGCCCAGGCAAAAACAGCGGGGTTAATAAACTCGGGTTGACGAATCATTGAGGTCCAGAGCCAGTTGTTTCGCTCGTTAAGGGAAAAGGCCCCGCCGCTGATCCACCATAACCCTTCCAGGGGAGGCACCACGTACTCATAGTACCCCGGGGGCTGGTTCCCGCTCATCTTGCTCATTTTAATCGTGAAGGTCAAGGCGTAAAGTGCTCCCACCGCCTGCTGATATTCTTCATGGTTGGGATCTCCGGCCCCATCCATCATGATAAAATTCATCGGCGGCACATCGATCAACATGGGCCTGGTTTTCGGCAGATAAAGGTCCTTATAATCCTTTTTAAAGTCTACCTTTTTGGACATTCCCGTCTCCTTCTTTCTTCTTTGATAGTGTATTTTCTCGCCGCCTCCATTATTTTTTCAATCATATTAAGCTTTGTTTCAATTACTCCTTCACTGTTACTTCGATTCCCCCCATAAAAGCTCTGCCATAGATTTTTACCACCGCCCCGCCGTCTTCTCTTCCTTCCTGACTGGATGAGGAAGAACCGATAATACCCCCGCTGCCTTCTCCCAGGAACTCTATTCCTCCCAGAAT
>PWRN01000030.1 GCA_003556225.1 Syntrophomonadaceae bacterium | reverse complement strand
TTACGGGGGCGGGCAGCATCACTTCCGCCTATGTTGCCCCGGAGGTAGACCTGGAACTGGATGAAGAACCCCAGGGGTATCTCTTCAAGCTCTTACTCCAGGCCAGCCCTGTAGAAGGCGGGACTGTGGCAGGGGAAGGGTATTATGCAGAAGCCGAAGGGGTTTCCATCTCGGCCCAGCCGAAAACCGGTTACCGTTTTGTGAGCTGGTCTTTCTCCAGGGGAACGGTTGACGATACAGATGCAGCAGAAACCGTCTTTACCATGCCGGCCCGGGATGTAACCGTGACGGCCAATTTTGCAGCTGTTGTTTCAGAAGGACCATCTGCCGGTGGTGGGGGTGGTGGGGTAACCCCCCGTTATTATCTGACGCTGGTCGTGGAAGGTGACGGCACCGTCCAGCCGCTTCCTGGAAAACACACCTACAGGAAGGATACAGTCGTCAACCTGGAGGCTGCGGCGGCTGAAGGATGGGCCTTCGAAAAGTGGTTAGGTCCTGTGAAGGATGCCGAGAGTTCGGCGACAACCGTGACTGTTGACCAAGACCTGGAGGTTACCGCGGTCTTCAGGGAAGTGGTGATGGAGTTGGAGCCCACAGACATTATGCTGCATATCGGCACAACGAAGGTGCTCATTCATGATGAAGAGGAATTCCAGATGGACGTTGCTCCCTTCATTGAGCATGACCGTACCTTCGTGCCCGTTCGCTTCGTAGCCGAAATATTTGGAGCTGCAGCGGACTGGACGCCTAAAGAAGGCCTCACCGAAGTTGTGACGCTGACGAAGGGTGATACGTTCGTGACGATCAAGATTGGCTCTCCCGTGATCACGGTCCGTGAAGGCGGTGTGACCCGTACAGTAACCGCCGATGTTGCTTCCCAGATCGTCGATGATCGCACCTTTCTGCCCCTGCGTGCCGTTGGCGAGATCTTTGGCGCCAGCTTTGACTGGGGTCCCAAAGAAGCCAGGACAGCATGGGTAAGCTTCACGTTTTTCTCCAAACCCGAGTAGACCTGGATGATCATGATTGCATATGTGTAAAGATAAAACAATTAATAAGGAAAGGAGCCATATCCCCTCTCTTCCCAGGTTGCAAAGCGAGGAGGTATGGCTCCATTTTCGTTCAGAATAAATCAGGACGCTTCCATCCGCGATCCTGAATTACACTCAGGCCTGTTTCATTGAATTACACTTCGGCTTGTTTTAACCCTCATGGGCAATGACGTCTTCTCCTGTTTCCGCCCGTTTCTTTTCCCTGGCTTCTTCTTCAGCGAATTGTTCCTGGCAGGTCTTTTTCCCGCCCACCCAGCGGTCCATCACCAGGGATGCGGTTAAATCACCAGTAACGTTGATGGCGGTGCGGCTCATATCGAGAATTCGGTCGACGCCGAGGATGAGGGCGATGCCCGCCGTGGGAATGCCGACGCTTTTCAAAACCATGGCCAGGATGACGATACCCACCCCGGGCGTGGCCGGGGAGCCGATGGAGGCGGCGACGGTGGTGACCACGATGAGGATCAGGGCCGGCAGCCCCAGGTCGGTGCCGAACACCTGGGCCAGGAAGACCGTGGCGGCGCCCTGGTAGAGGGCCGTGCCGTCCATGTTGATGGTTGCGCCCAACGGGATAATAAATTCCGAAATAGAGGGGCGGACCTGCAATTTTTCTTCCGCCGTCTGCATGGATAGGGGCATCACCGCGGCAGAACTGGAGGTAGAAAAGGCCAGGAGCTGGGCTTCGCGCACCGCCCCCAGGAAAGCCAGGGGTCCCATGCGGGCGACGAAATAAACGATGAGCAGGTAGAAGCACAACAGGATCAACAGGGCCAGGAGGACTGTGCCCACGTAGGCGGCCATCCCCACCAGCGCTTCAAGCCCGATTTTAATGGTGATCTGGGCCAGCAGCCCGAAGACGGCCAGGGGGGCCAGGTACATGGCCCAGCGCACCACGGTCATGCAGACCTCCTGCAGGGATCCCAACAACTCCAGTAGGGGTTTGGCCTGGCGAGGGACCATGGTGACCAGGGCCAACCCAACAATGATCGAGAAGAGGACCACCTGCAGCATTTCCCGTTCCACCATGACCCCCAGGGGATTCTCCGGGAGCAGGCTGATCACGATCTCCGGAAACTCATCCAGGTCCGGCAAGCCTGGGACATCTTCGTCATTACCGGGCAGTGTGGGACCCTCCATCGGTGCCGTCAGGGACTGGTCAATGAACTGGCCCGGCTGCAGCAGACTGGTTACGCCGATGCCGATCACGATGGCCACCGTGGTGGTCATGACGAAATAAAAGACGATGCGGATGCCCAGCCGTCGCAGTTGGTCCAGGTCCTCGCTGGCAGCGATGCCGCGGATCACCGAGGCCACCACCAGCGGGATGACGATCATCTGGATCAGCCCCAGGAAAATGTTCCCCGGCAGGGCCAGCCAGCTGCCGATTAATGCGCCGGCTTCCCTGCTGACCAGGCCTGTCTGCGGGGAGAGGATTACTCCCACGAGCAGGCCCAGGAACATACCCAGGAGGATCTTTAACCACAACCGTCCCTGGATGAGCCCCTGTAGATGGCGCACCAGGTGAGTCAAGGGTCGCGGGTGCAATTTTTCCAGGTAGTTGTTCATGCTTTTTCCTCCCGGTTCCCCGTTTCGGGGATCTTAAATTCGGTTACAGCAGTACATTTACGGCCGCTTGTTGGAGACATGCAGGGGGATGCCCTGGTGTTTCAGTTCCCGAATGATGAAAGTGATGGTCACCAAAAAGGCCAGCAGATCGCTGACAGGGCGTGCCAGCCAGATCCCTTCCAGGCCATATAACCTGGAAAAGATGGTGATGAAAGGGATAAACAAGATGACCTCCCGCAAGAGAGAGAGCACCAGCGAAGGGAGTCCTTTACCGATAGCCTGGAAAAATACGGCCGATACAACCTGGGTGCCGATGAGGGGAAACATGATTACCATGATGCGCAAAGCGTGGCTTCCCAGGGCGAGCAGTTCCTGTTCTGAACTGAAGAGATTGATAAAGAAGGTAGGGTAGAGGACCAAAACCACCCCGGCTGCAGTCACAATCAGGGTGCTGGCTCCTGCCCCCTTGAGCAGGGCTTCCCGGATCCGGGTCGGTTTGCCCGCACCAAAGTTATACCCGATGATCGGTAAAAGCCCCTGGGAGATGCCGATGATGGGCATGATGGCGAACATTTGCAGTCGGAAAATCAGTCCCATGACAGCCACAGGAACGTGTCCATAACCGGCCAGGATGTAATTGGCGATAATCAGGGAAGTATTGATGGAAAGCTGCATGAACATGGCCGGGAACCCAGTGCGGTAGACGTTCAGAATGGTTTTTCCCTGCGGTCGCAGGGCGGAAATTGTCACCTGGATAGGGCTTTTCCCCCCAAAGAAGTAGTATAGCATGATGGCAACGCTGACGATCTTGGATAGCACCGTGGCCACGGCGGCGCCCTGCACCCCCATACCCAGCAGGAAGATGAAGATGGGGTCCAGGGCAATGTTCGTCAGGGCGGATAAGATCATGATTTTCATGGAGAGCAGGGGGTTGCCCACGGCCCGCAGCAGGTTGTTAAGGATCATGATCAGGAAGAACATCACCGACCCGCTGGTGATCACCTGCATGTACTCTTCGGTCAGGGGCATGAGTTCCGGTGTCGTCCCCACGAAAGAGAGGACAGGGCGCAAGAAGATAGCGCCCAGGAGCGCGGTTACCAGACCGAAGACCAGGGCCAGGCCAATCACCTGTCCTGCAGCCCTGCTGGCTTCTTCTTCATCCCCGGCACCCAGGGAACGGGAGATCAGGGAAGCTGCACCTACACCGGTGCCGATCCCGACGGCACCCAGGATCATCTGCAGGGGAAAAGCAATGGAGAGGGCGGCGATGGCTTCACTTCCCAGCATTCCCACGAAGATGGTGTCCACGATATTGTAGGTCGCCATGACCACCATTCCCACGATGGCCGGGAAGGAAAACTGGAAAAGGAGCCTGCCTATTTTTTCTTTGCCCATGCGAGCAGGATCATTTAGCAAGGGTAGAATCTCCTGGAAAACGTATTTGTGCCAAACAAGATGCCTGCTCCTGCGCGTGGTTTAGCACATGCAACCGTCAAGCTGTGTGGGCTGCGCATAACAGGAAAATACTGCATGGTTTCCAAAGTTGCACGACACGTCTTTTATTATATCATGCTTGGACTGCAGCAAAAATCCCTGGAGTAAATATTTCAGAGGTCTTGGGTTGTATGCCGCTGTTTTTCCCGCTGGCAGCCAAAAGCTTCTCAATTTTTACTTCAGCGATCAGTCATAATCGTCAAGGCTTTTTCTGCACAAGTAGTTTGAATATATCGACAAATTGATCGCGTTGTGCTAAACTGGTAGTAGAGATAGATCAAGAGGAGGAGGTGTGCAAAGTGGAACCAAGGGAAGCCGCAAAACTCTTTAACATGCTGCACTACCGCTACTTTGCCACGGAATACCCTGTCAGATTTTACAGCGTCGAGGAGGCGGCCATGCTGCTGAAAGTCAAGCCGGAAACCGTGCGCTCGTATATCGCCGCAGGGGAAATGGGGGCAGAGATCAGGGGAGATCAGTACCTGATCTCGGTGGATGATCTGCAAGATTTTCTTTATACCCAGTCCGAGGGACTGCATTATCACAGCACCCGCCGCTGCCTGGCTTAACTCGCGGATGTTTATGAAACCAGCACTTTAATACCCTTCATGATCCCATGGAGGGTATTCTTTTTGAGTGGCAATGACGCGTAAAAATGTTAATGCGAAATAGTTGATTATCTGCATTCTATATGTTATAATTATATTTCAAATCAGATCATTTTTCTTGGTCTTCATATCTTATCGTGTGGGCATTGATTGCTTTACCGATAAAGGCAAACCTGTCGTAAGGCAGGGACGCAAAACCATGGGTCCATGATGATGGATCGCCAGGCTGCCGAAGTGAAGCTTTTACTTTTTTCGATGCAAGAAGAAAGGGGGATTAAACATGGAAAACCAGGAAGCTGCGTTGTGGTATGCAAAACTGGGGTATTCGGTGATCCCTCTTCAGCCCAAAGGTAAGAAGCCGTTGTTAGAGTGGAAACCCTATCAACAGCAGAGGGCAAAAAAAGAGGAAATATCATCCTGGTGGCAGGAGTGGCCAGAGGCGAATGTTGGCATTGTAGCCGGGGCAATCAGCGGTATCCTCGTCCTGGATATTGACGGGTGGGAGGGGGAGCAGACCATCCGCTATAAAGGCCTTTACTGCCCCTCCAGCATCATCAGCAGAACCGGTGGAGGAAACTGGCATTACCTTTACCGGCACCCCGGTTTTGAATGCCGGAATTTTGCCCGGCAAACGGGGAAAACCTTGTCCCGCGGTTTAGATTTTATGGGCGACGGCGACTACATGGTGGCACCCCCCAGCATCCACCACAGTGGCAACCCTTATAAATGGTATGTTTCCCCCCGGGAAGCGGTTCCTGTTGAACCCCCTCCCTGGTTGCTGCAGCTGATCCAGAATCAGCCTCGAGGGAAAAAGGGCGGCCGAGCGGAAAGGGAAAGCGAAAAAGCAGCAGAGCAAAGGGCGGAGGAATTAACCCGTCGGGCTGATATTTTGCTGAAAAAGGGCATTCCTCCCGATGAGGCCGGCATTATCTTGCAGGCCTGGAGTGAGAGGCGTTATTCCTCCCCCCCGCCAGAAGAAGAATTGCTTGAAATTCTGCAAAAAGTCGTCAAAGAGAAACATATAGTCCTTAATATAAATACTGAAAGAACTTTTAAAGAAGATGAATTTCCTCCAAAAGACGCACAATTAACTCAAAAAGAAGCGCAGAAGCCAAAGAAAGATATTCAAGAGTCCCTAAAAGATCCACAAGAACCCCAGGAAGAAATGACACAAGAAGAATCGCTGCAAGACGAAGTTCCGGTTGAAGCAACCGAAGATCTCAGCACTATAGAAGATACGCCAACCCTCTTAGAGCACCAGGCCCCAGCACCCCAGGAAGGTCAAGTTGAAAGCCCCGGGGATAAAGGAGAAAGTATCACTGATCAAGTTAATGAAACAACCCCTGCGCAGGAGCAAGTGAAACTTTCTGAAAAAGAACTTGAAGAAGAGAAGACAGTCCCTGTAGAACCTGAGGAGGGGAAGGAGGAAGCAGTCGTAGAGGAAACAGAAGAAGCTAAAATATCAGAACAAGAAGCAAATCCTGTCTTAGATGTAATTACCCCAGAACGTGATGAAGTTCCGGCGGAAGAAATGAATATCTTGCAGCAGGAAGAAGACGCACCTGTTGAGCATGACGCCTCGATTAATTTAGAACGAGGTTGTTTTATCAACACGGCTGCTTATTTGCAGAGCGCCTTCATGCGGGAACACCAGAGGCGGATGCAGGAACCCCTCATGGAATCGGGGCTGGAAAAACTGGACAAGGCCTTAGGGGGCGGCCTTTATCCCGGCCTGCACCTGCTGGGCGGTGATCACTCCTTTGGGAAAACAGCCTTGGCCCAGCAGTTAGCCGATAAAATCGCTGCCAGGGGCCACCAGGTTCTCTTCTTCAGCCTGGAAATGGGACGGTATGAAATGACCTGCAGGAGCCTGGCCCGGGCTTATTTCGAGGCCTCAGGGGACAGGGAAGTGACCACCGGTCATTTCCTCAGAAGCAGCCGCAACGGGGAAAGCCTTTTTTCGCACGATCAAGTCTTGCAAACATTTGAGGCCTATCAAAACGGACCGGGCAAGAATTTTACCCTGGTTGAAGGAAACGGGGATATAAATGCAAAAGAGGTGTGGCAGTTGGTCAACGATCATTTGGCCTTTACCGGGAAAAAGCCGGTGGTAATCGTGGATTACCTGCAGGCAATGATTCCCCTGGACTGGCGCATGACCGAAAAACAGGCTGTCGATTACAACGTAGTGGAGCTGCGGAGAATGGCCAGGGACCTGGACATCCCGGTGTTAGCCCTGAGCCTGTTTCAGCGGATGAACGGGGAAAGCCGGGAAGCGTTTGATAACTTGCTAGAAAGCAAAACCATCGCTTCTACAGCAGATACCGTGATGGTTTTACAGTTCAGGATGCGTGGTGAAGCCGTTGACAACAAGGAGCTAAAAAACAGGAATCCCCGACCTTTGGAGCTGGTGATCTGCAAAAACAGGCGGGGCCGGGCTTACGAGGCCATCGACCTGGATTACTGGCCGAAGCACAATTATTTCATGGAAGTTTAAAGTCCCTGAAAAAAGAAAGATTTTCCGATTATGGTCTACTCCAGTAACGATAGCTTGTTTGTTCATCGTTAATGTGACCAAGAAACGCGCTTAGAAATAAAAGAGCGGGAACTAAAAACCCCTGTAAAAGCTGGAAATATCAGCGCCGCGGGGGTTATTTTTTGAGGTTACCTGGGCATTTCAGGCCTAATGCGATGATAGAAAATGAACAATATTCTTTTTTTGCTTAAAACGTATTATAATGGACATGCAGCGTCTACTTCTCTTGCAACCAGAACGGCAATAGCGTAAGATAGGATCATTAACCAGGAACGTTTTCAAAAGGGGAAGTTTTTTCATTGTCCATATTGGAAATATTGCAGGGAACATTTGTTAACACTTTCGCGATTGTTGTTGGCGCCTTGCTCGGGGTTGTTTTGGGACGCCTGATCCCGCTGCGCTTTAGCGAGATTGCCATGCAGGGGGTGGGGCTGGCGGTACTACTGATCGGCCTGCAGATGGCATTGCAGAGCCAGCATGTGCTGCTGCTGATTTTCAGCCTGGTGCTGGGAGGAATCACCGGGGAATTATTGAATCTGGAAGCGCGGCTGTTAAGCCTGGGCAAAAGAATCGAACGCTTGCTGGGCGGCGGGGAATCCAAGGTTGCCCAGGCCTTTGTTTATACCACGCTGATCTACTGCGTTGGAGCCATGGCCATCACCGGTTCTTTGGAAAGCGGGCTGCTGGGACGGCACCAAATTCTCTACGCCAAGTCGGCGCTGGACGGCATTGCAGCGATTGTCTTCGCCTCGACCATGGGGGTGGGAGTGGCTTTATCCGCCCTGCCTGT
>PWRN01000017.1 GCA_003556225.1 Syntrophomonadaceae bacterium | reverse complement strand
TCTTGTGCATCGATTAGGCCCTTGATGAATAATTCAGGCAACCCCGATGAAATGTTTGCCTTTGTTAAAGCTATCTGGTAGAATTATCGTGTCAGAAATATTACAGCCGGAAGGGGTCGGTGGGTTTTGTCTTCGGAGCCGCAGCAGAACATGGTATACGATATGATTATCCTGGGAGCCGGATCGGCCGGGTTAACGGCGGCCATTTATGCGGGTCGCGCCGGGCTTGATGTTTTGGTCGTGGAGAACATGATCCCGGGAGGTGAAATCACCTCTACAGAGCAGATGGACAACTACCCGGGTTTCCCTGAAGGAATCGGCGGTATGGAATTCGGCCAGCTTTTAGAAAGGCATGCCCGGAGATTTGGAGCTGAACTTCTTTCTTCAACCATCGAAGGCGTAGAGCTGCGGGAGGAGCCCAAAAGTGTGCGGACCAGTTCCGGGATGTATTTCGGGCGGAGTGTCATTGTGGCCACGGGGACTTCCCCCAGTTTACTGGATGTCCCGGGAGAGAATGAGCTGAGCGGGCGAGGAATTTCTTTTTGCGCCACTTGTGACGGCCCGTTTTTTAAGCATAAAAGGGTAGCCGTGATCGGCGGCGGAGATTCCGCCGTGGAAGAAGCCCTGTATCTGACCCGCTTCGCGGAAAAAGTTTTTCTCATCCACCGCCGGGATAAACTGAGGGCCGTGCAGGTGCTCCAGGACAAAATCATCAAACATCCCCAGGTAGAGATCTTGTGGGACAGCGTGGTTAGCGAGTTCATCGGGGAGGACAGGCTGGAAAAAATCATCGTGAAAAATGTAAAAGACGGCTCGATTTCTGAAATTCCGGTGGACGGGACCTTTCTCTATGTGGGACGCATTCCCAAGGCCGGCTTCATCGAGGGCGTGGAAAAGGATTCCCAGGGTTATATTATTACCAACGAGGAGATGGAAACGGGGATCCCGGGCGTTTATGCGGCAGGTGATATTCGCCGGAAATTTTTACGCCAGGTGATCACTGCGGCCGCCGATGGAGCGATTGCCGCCTCAGTGGCGTTGAAATACCTGGAGGAATAACTTTTTCTCCGAAGAGTGTTTTAAAAAGCAATTTCATTCTAAAAGGAGGTGAATCCCTGGCTTTATTGCCGGGGAGTAAAATGAGCGCCAAGCCCGTTAATGTCAGCGACCAGTCTTTTCAAGAGGAAGTGTTGAAATCCAAGACGCCTGTGCTGGTGGATTTTTGGGCGCCCTGGTGCGGACCCTGCCGCATGGTTGCCCCGGTTTTGGACGAACTGGCCGGATCCTATGAAGGAAAAGTCAAGGTGGCCAAGGTAAATGTCGATGAGAATCCCGACACGGCTTCACGCTACGGGGTCATGAGTATTCCGACACTTATTTTGTTCAACAACGGAGCACCCCAGGAAACCATGGTGGGTCTGCAGAACAAAGAGGCACTGGCCAGCTTGCTGGATAAGAACCTGTGAGGATCGCCTGAGCATCTCTGAAACCACCCCGGCGGACCCAGGAGAAAAGGGGTAGTAATTTCCAATTGCGGGTAGCGGAACCTAAAAAAGTTTCTCGCCATGGTTGTTCAGGCAGCAGGTTTTTACAGGTTTATGTGGATTATAGTGCTTGTCTTTGGCGATTGGATATTTCTCCTCCAGTTTCCTTAGGGTATTCCAGTACTGAAGTTGGAAGACCCTGCCGCTTTTTTGACTAATATAATTTCTTTTTTATTCACAACAAGGCTGAAAAAAAGGCTGAAAAAGTGCTTAACGTATCCCGTAATGAGGTCTGCAATAAAACCTCTCCCAGCGCTTCACACCACAGTCTCCCATACTGGCTTTCCCAGGTAGGCAGTTCTGAAATTTTGCCATAAGGTGGGAATCGATGACTGAACAAATCATTATTAATTCCTTAGTGACCGCAAGCTTGTATCTCCTCGCTGCCACAGGTCTTACACTGACGTTTGGCCTGTCAAAATTCCCTAACTTTGCTTACGCAGAATTTGTGACATTAGGTGCTTTTTTGGGTTTATTTGTGCTGAGAAATCCGGATGGGAATATTTTGTTTGCGCTACCGATAGCGTTTGTAGGCGTCGGTTTAATCAGTGTTTTATCGTACTCACTGGTCTTTAAAAACCTGGTGGCGCGTTCAACCAACCTGATTTATCTCATGATATCGTCAATTGCACTGGGCTATGTCATCCGGCACGGTATCGCTGAGATCTGGGGTTGGAGAACACAGTCTTACCAGCAGGTTTGGACAATCTATCGGTTCGGGGACCTCCGGATTACGACCCTCTGGATCCTTATGATTGCCGCCGCTTTGTTAACGGGAATCGTCTTGCATTTATTTCTTACACGCTCAAGGCTGGGCAAAGCTATTCGAGCCATCGCCAACAATCCGGATCTCGCTTCCATTACGGGAATCAATAAACAAAAAATAATTATTTTGACATGGTTTTTTGGGGCCGGGCTGGCCGGCATGGCCGGTGTGTTCAGGGCTGCCGCAACCCGCGTGGTACCCATGTTGGGCTGGGATATACTGTTGCCCATGTTCGCTGTAACCATCCTGGGTGGTATTGGAAATTTTTACGGCTTAATTCTGGCTTCTCTGATCCTGGGCTTTGCAGAAAATTTTGGCGTTGTTTATCTTTTAAGGGCCGGTCTTTCCACGGAGTATAGGATGGCTATCGCCTTCTTAATATTAATTATATTGTTGATTTTTCGACCAAAGGGATTGGCAGGTGGTAAATAGTTGGATCCTTTAGTCTTCATACTTGATGCCCTGGTTTTTGTCGGTGTTTTTATGCTGCTCGCCTTAAGTTTAAACCTGGAATTCGGGTATACCGGTTTGGGTAACTTTGGAAAAGTCGCCTTTTTCATGGTTGGAGCGTATATTTACGCTATCGCGATCCAGTTCGGCCTGCCATTTTATTTAAGCCTGGTTTTATGTGCTTTAGTGGCCTCCATTTTGGGCGCCCTGGTTTCTCTTCCGGCTTTACGCCTGCGGGAAGATTACCTGGCTATTACGACAATTGCTTTCGGTGAAATCGTAAGAATTATCTTCAAGGCTGAGCAGTCCATAGCCGGAGGGGTATGGGGTATTTCCATTCCCTCCATTTTCAGAGATCTAAATCTTTCCATACGCATGTCGGTCGTGGCAAACCTGCTTCTGGTTTACTTTGTCGTGATCGTTGTTTTTATCGTCCTTCAACTGCTGACCAACTCCCCTTACGGGAGAGTGCTGCGGGCTATCCGGGAAGACGACGAAGCCGTTTCAGTCTTGGGTAAAAATGTTATTTACTATAAAGTCCAGGTCTTTATGATCGGCTCGGCTGTTGCAGGGCTTTCCGGTGGACTTTACGCGCAGTACCTGCGCTTTATCGAGCCCAATATGTTTTTACCCCTGGTTACGTTTTTTGTCTGGATAATGCTAATCCTGGGAGGCTCGGGCAATAATAAGGGTGCCCTGGTGGGGGCACTTTTGGTAGAATTTATCAGCCGGGGCTCCAGGATATTGAAAGATTACGTGGCTTTACCTGTAGATGCGCATAATGTCCAGTATATCATGTTTGGGGTTTTGATCATTCTGATCATCATGTATCGACCTGATGGGCTTGTGCGGGAAAAACCTCTTAAAGCAGACTGGATAGAGAGGAAGATTACCCATGGCAATTCTTGAAGTAAATAATGTTGTCAAAAACTTCGGTGGGTTAAAAGTCCTTAAAGGCGCTACCCTGAGTGTCAATAAGGGTACAATCGTCGGCTTCGTCGGCCCAAACGGCAGCGGCAAAACGACACTGTTGAAAATAATTTTCAGCCTGCTCGATTCCGACGGGGGCAGTATTGCTTTTAATGGAAATGATATAACGGGACTTTCCTCTCACAAGATTTATCGGCAGGGGCTTTCTTTCGCTTTTCAATTACCCAGGCTGTTTCTCCGCATGCCGGTTTTGGACAATCTTATTATTGCCGCCCGCCAGCAACATGGCGAGGGCTTGCTGAGGTCGTTATTTGCTCGCCGCGCCTGGAGTAACCAGGAGGAGATGCTGGCAGACAAAGTGTTCCAAACGCTGAATTTTCTGGAACTAACTCACCTGGCGAAGAACAACACCGGCGAGTTGTCCGGGGGGCAGCGCAAACTGGTGGAGATAGGACGAGCCCTGATGGCCGACCCGGAGATGATGCTTTTAGACGAGCCTGCCGCCGGAGTCAATCCCGTGCTGGGCAAGAAAATCTATCAAAAACTGCGTATTTTATGCGAGCAGGGGATGACTTTTCTGGTTGTCGAGCACAAGCTTGATATGGTGCTTGACTTTGCTGACTGGGTTTACATGATCGATCACGGAAAGATCATGCTTGCCGGACCCCCAAGAGATGTTATTGAAAGTCCCGATTTTTACACTACTTATGTTGGAGAGAAAAATAATGCCTCTTCTTGATCTTAAGCATATTCATGCAGGTTACAACGACGTCGTAATTGTCAATGACGTGTCCGTTAAAGTAAACAATGGAGACCTGATAGCCATAGTAGGCCCCAATGGCTGCGGGAAATCCACGCTGATTAAGAGCCTTCTTGGCATGGCCAGATTGTTTTCCGGGAAAGTATATTTTAATGAAGATGATATTACCAGGATAAAACCGTGGCAGGCCGTTAATGTGGGCTTAGGGTATGTTCCCCAAACAAATAATGTTTTTACCAACCTTACCGTAAATGAAAATTTGGAGATGGGTGCCTACTGTCGTTCCGATAAGCAAAGTATTAAGACGGACATAAATGATATTTACGAGCAATTTCCCGAGCTGGCTGCAAGGAAAAAAAACCGGGCGGAAACCCTAAGCGGTGGCGAGCGGCAGTTGTTGGCCATCGCCCGCGCTTTGATGTCCCGTCCCCGGATGCTCCTGCTTGAGGAGCCTCTGGCGTTTCTATCCCACAAGGCCTCGATGGTAGTTATGAACCGACTGCTGGAGGTCCTGGCTGCGGGGACATCCATGCTCATGATTGAACAGAACACCAAGATTGCCCTGCAGAATTCCGCCTATGCTTACGTTCTCAACGAAGGAAAGTGTGTTATAGAAGGAAAAGGTCCGGAGCTGTGGGAAAATAAGCTCTTGAGGCAGCGTTTTCTCGGCCTGGACAAGGAGGAGGTGCTTGCCTTAGAAGATTGAAAAGAAGCCAGGTGATTACAGTGGGGGCTGACCGAAAAAAACTTGTTCTTGAGAAGGAGGAGCGTTTAGCATGATCAAAAAACTAATGATTATATTTATTGCTTTAACCCTGATGTTCGGACTGGCCACCGGCTGCGCGCAGCCTGAAGCACCGGAACCAACACCGGAACCTGAAGCTCCAGAGCCGGAAGAAGCAGTAAATGGCGAAATCGTTGTCGGTTCCGTAATGTGCTTGAGCGGTGCCCTTGGCCCCATGGGTGAGAAAATTGGTAAAGCCGTGGAGCTGGCCGTGGAGGAGATCAACGAAGCAGGGGGAGTAAACGGTAAAATGATCAGGCTGATTACCGAAGACGATGCCACGGAATCGGCCAGGTCCCTGGAGGCCGTAAGAAAGCTCGTGGAAGTTAACGGTGCCAATTTTATTGTTGGCCCCATGACAAGCGGTTCTGTTGATACGGTAGGCCCGTTTGTTTCCGAGCGGCAAGTACTGCTCATTTCACCTTCATCCACAGCGGAGATGCTGACCGGTAGGGATTTTCGTGATTATGTTTTCCGCACCACGGTCAGTGACGGCTTCCAGGGCAGGATCATGGCGCAGCTGGCTGTAGACGAAGGGGTAGAAACAGCCGTTATCTTTACCATGGACAACACCTACGGCGTTGGCCTGGGAGATGTAGCCCAGGAAGCCCTGGAAGAAGCAGGGGTGGAAATACTGGCGAACATCAAGTACGATGAAAAAACCCTGGACTATCTTTCAGAACTGGCCCAGATCGGCAACCTGGCCCCCGACGTTGTCATCCACGTGGGTTACAATGAAGACGGTAAGGTTGTCTACAGGCAGGCCCTTGAAGCGGGATTGGAGGATATTCTCTGGGTCGCTCCCGACGGCATTCACGGCGCCGGGACACTCGAAGATCCCTCTGCGGCGATTTTCATGGAAGAAGCGGTGATCGGCACCAGGCCTGTTGGAGATACCGATGCCGATAAATACCTGGAATTTGTGGAAAAGTATGAGGCCGCCTTTGGATTCAGCCCCGATGTCTTTACCGATACGGCCTACGATGCCATGCATCTGCTGGCGCTGGCCATGGAGGAAGCGGGAAGCGAAGATCCGACGGAGGTGCGTGAGGCCCTGCTGACCGTCGCTGATGCCTACGAGGGTGCCAGCGGCACCATAACCCTTAATGAGGGAGGGGACCGGATCAGCGGTCTCTACGAAGTGTGGGAAGTGGTAGACGGTCAAAATGTCCAGATAAAGATAATTGAAGTGGAATAAAAACGTCTAGGAGAGACCTAAGAGATTTGTAATTCCCAATAGGGAAAAAGAACTTTTTTAAGGCTTTCTCATTGAGTATTCTTTGAGTTGGCCCTTTTTTTTCCAGAAAAAGCGGTAGTTGACAAGGCTTTCCCCCTGATTTAAGATAAAATTAGAACTATTTCGATAAAATTCCGTTATGGGAGGGGTTTGGTTGCAGATCACACCGCTGACTGAACTGGAAAGACGCATCCACGCTTTACAGGATAAAATGAAGGAAGCAAATATACAGGCATCCTTGCTGGTCGAAAACATGGACCGGTATTACTTTAGCGGCACGATGCAGCAGGGTTTTTTATTCGTCCCTGACGAGGGAGCCCCGCTGCATATGGTGCGGCGCAACCTGGAGCGAGCCAGGGAGGAATCCAGCTGGGAACAGGTGGTCCCGCTGGCCGGTCTCAAGCAGGTACCCTCTTACCTGCAGGAATACAGCCGGCGAGGGTTAAAAACCATTGGCCTGGAACTTGATGTACTTCCCGTCAACCATTTTCGACGGCTCCAGAAACTGCTGCCCCAAAGCCAGTTCCAGGATATCTCCGGTGCCGTGCGGGAAGTCCGCATGGTCAAATCGGACTTTGAATTGGAACTCTTTCGCAAGGCAGCGGAAATGGCCGACGAAATGTATCAACAAATCCCCGCCTTGCTGCAGGAAGGAAAGCCCGAGGTGGTTTTTGCGGCAGAGCTGGAAGCCATCTTGCGCAAATCCGGTCACCAGGGTGTGGGACGGATGCGGGCATTTAACATGGAAATGTTTTTTGGTCACGTTTTCTTCGGGGTCAACGGAGCCTTAACCTCTTTTTTGGACAGCCCCACGGGGGGGCGGGGGGTGTCGGCGGCCAGCCCGCAAAGCGCCGGCTGGAACAAGTTAAAAGCCCATGAACCCGCTGTCGTTGATTATGGCGGCACATACGAGGGGTATACGGTGGACCAGACCCGTATTTATTCCATTGGCTCTTTAGCCCCTGAACTGGAAAAAGCGTACCAGGTTGCCCGAAGCATCCAGGATGCAGTTATCGAACAGGCTCGTCCGGGTGCCTCCTGCGCCGATTTATACCAGTTGGCCGTGGATATGGCGGGCCGAGAGCATTTAGGGGATCATTTTATGGGGTACATGGAAGAGCAGGTAAAATATATCGGCCACGGGCTGGGACTCGATTACGACGAGTTTCCCCTGCTTTCCAAGGGATCGCCCCACGTGCTGGAACCCGGCATGGTCTACGCGCTCGAACCCAAATTTTTATTTCCCGGCAAGGGGATGGTTGGCTTGGAGAATACATACTACGTGAACCAGGCGGGGTCTGTCAAATTGAGCCGGACCTCCGACGAGCGGATGATCCTTTAAAAATACTCCGCAAGTCCTGTAGGATGGAGGAAAGAATGACGTGGAAACCGCGATCAGTTCCCAGGAGATATTGTTGCGTTTGGCCCTGGCCGTGCTCTTGGGCGGGCTTGTAGGATTTGAACGGGAGCGGCATAACCGCCCGGCAGGGTTCCGGACCCATGTGCTGGTTTGCGTGGGATCGGCCTTGATTATGCTCGTTTCCGCCTACGGGTTTGCCAGGGAGCTGGGCAGCGCCGGTTACGTCGTGGATCCTTCCCGGATAGCCGCCGGAGTAGTCACAGGGATCGGGTTTCTCGGTGCCGGAACGATTCTGCGTCACGGCAACACCATTACAGGACTTACCACTGCGGCCTCTATCTGGGTTGTTTCCGGGGTGGGATTGGCCGTGGGAATCGGGTTTTACATGGGAGCCATCCTGACTACCGCCATGGTGCTGGTCAGCCTGATCCTGCTGCGGGGACTGGAAAGCTCTTTCGTACGGATGAAGCGCCTGCGGCGTTTATGGGTGCGGGGGGTGGATCAACCCGGCCTGCTGGGCCGCATTGGGAATGTCCTGGGCGAATTTGGGGTAAACATCACCAAGGTCGATCTAAGCGACGCGGAATACCAGGAAGCGTTTAAAACCGAAATCATCTCCATGGAGTTCTTGCTGCGGGTCCCGCCCCGGGTTAATGCGGAAGAGCTGCTCCGGAAAATGGCTACCCTCTCCGGCATCCTGGAGGTTGGCTGGGAAGGCGGCGATGTGGGGGAAGCACTCATTTACAAACACCAGAAAAAAGAATAAGGCAATAACGTTTAACCAGGTTTCGCTGCCGTTTCCCTGCTTGCCCTCGGAAAAGAATCAGGCGATGATCGAATTTTTCACGTGGTAAATATTTTTCTTGACTTTCGAGGATCTAGAAGAGTATAATAGGAAAGCAAATGAGAATTAGTCTCAAAAGGAGCGCATTTTTTTAACCGCTGGGTTGATAATGAATATCAATTTTATTTCAAGGAGTGACGGCCGTGTCCCTGTGCCAGCTGAAAAAGAAAAACCGCTGCATCATTGAAAAACTGCCTGCTGTCCGGATGTTAAAAGCCCTGGGTTTACAAGAAGGCATGTGTATTTCTGTCATTTGTAACCAGCCCTGGGGCGGCCCCGTGGTCATTGAGGCGGGAACACGCAGTATTGCCTTAGACAAAACCCTGGCGAAACAGATCGTTGTAAAAGAGGTGTAAGATTGCGTTGTCATATTGCCGGCGATCAAGCTGCACGCCCGACTGGGGATCAAATAAAAATTTTGCTCATGGGCAATCCCAACGTGGGAAAGAGCGTGATTTTCTCCAAGCTTACAGGAAGGCAAGTCCTCGCCGCCAATTACAGCGGGACCACGGTGAGTTTCACCCGGGGGACGGTAAATTACCAGGAAAAACAGGCTACCATGATCGATGTTCCGGGCACGTACTCCCTTTCGGCCAGCTCTGAGGCCGAGAAGGTAGCGGTAAAAATTTTGAGCGAAGGGGCCCACGTAGTTGTTTGCGTCCTGGATGCCACTAACCTGGAGCGCAATCTCAACCTGGCTCTCTGGTTGAAGGAACATAACATCCCCATTGTATTTGCCTTAAACCTTTTTGATGTGGCTAAGCGTCGGGGAATAGAAATTAATATAAAAGCTTTGCAGCAGGAACTGAAAGCCCCCGTTATTCCCACGATCGCGATCAGGAATGTCGGCTTGCAGGAACTGCTGGATGAAGCCTGGAAGCAGGCTGATGGAAGGTTTGCGGAGGGTATTGAAGTTAAATTGAGTGAAGATGATTACTGGCAAGAAGTGGGACGCATCCTCAAGAAAGTTCAGAAAGTCGGGCATCGTCACCCGACGGCACTGGAAAAATTGGGCGATATGACCCTGCAGCCATTTCCGGGTATCCCCATTGCCCTGCTGGTCCTGGCCGCTGCGCTGGGACTGGTTGTAGGGGGCGGAAAAGGGCTCAGGGCCTTTATTTTGCTTCCACTCGTTAATGATCTGCTGGTTCCCTGGGTTACAGCATTTGTATCAATCTTTATCCCTGAGGGGATTTTATTTAACGTGCTCGTGGGGGAGTACGGAATGCTGGTAAAAGGCTCGGAGTGGCCCTTTGCCCTGATTCTTCCCTACGTGTTCCTGTTTAATGTGGTTCTTTCCGTCCTGGAGGATAGCGGTTTTTTGCCCCGCCTGGGAGTTCTGGTGGACGGCTTGCTGCGCCGCCTGGGTGTGCAGGGCGGAAATATTATCCCCATTATCCTGGGATACGGCTGTGCTGTGCCTGCCGTGTTGGGCACCCGGGCAGCCAATAGCTACAAGGAGCGCCTCATTGTTACGGGGGTGGTTGCCCTGGCGATACCCTGCGCAGCCCAAACGGGGGCCTTTGTCGTTCTCCTCGGGGACCAGTCCCTCCTGGCCCTGGTATTCATTTACATGATTTCCTTTGCAGCCATTGCCGGAGCCGGGATGGTGATGAACCGCTTGATTCCCGGTCAGGTGGAACCGATGCTGCTGGAAATCCCCAATCTGCTGCGGCCCGACCGGGAAGCGTTGTTCGGCAAGATCTGGATGCGCACCCGCCATTTCGTCTTAGAAGCGCAAATTCCCATGCTGCTGGGCATCGGTTTAGCCGCCCTGGTGGCGGAAACAGGCGTACTGGACTATATCAGTGTTTATATTCAACCGCTGGTCGTCAACTGGCTGGGTTTGCCGGCAGAAGCCAGCCTGGCCCTGGTGCTGGGCATTGTGCGGCGGGAACTGGCCGTACTGCCCCTGCTGGAATTAAACCTGTCCACCCTGCAGCTTCTAGTGGGATCCATCGTGGCGCTTTTTTACCTGCCCTGCCTCTCCGTGCTGGCGGTGTTAATTAAAGAGTTTGGTGTAAAAATAGCCGTGTCCCTGGCTCTTTTTACCATTTTCTTTGCTTTTGCGGCGGCGGGGCTGTTCAACCAGGCCGCCAGGATGGTCATGACAGTGATTTAAAATTAATGAACCTGGTGATCAAAGTTGCACAGGAATGAAATTTGTTTCCCCGCTTGCCCTCGACTCACTGGATTTGCGACATAATTTGTTTCGGTGCTCGGGGTTTCTGGCCGCCTCAAAAACTCCCTCGCTACGCTCGCTCAAACAGGTTGAGGCGGCTTTGCTGAAACCCCTGCGCGCCTTCTCATAAAGGCAAATCCCATGTTCGTCGGGGGCAAGCGGGGAAAACAGCTCTGATACCTGACTAAAATTAATAGTCATTTATGAAAAAAAGCTTATTCCCCGGGATGCTGGAGGGATGGAATCTTGGCTCCGAAGAAAACGGTGTTGAAGCTGACGAAACAAATTGAGAAAGTCATGGCTCTATTCCCCTGGTTTTTTAAGCTATACCGGCTCTACTATCGCCGCATCGTGGAGCAGGAAATCCACTTGGGCTGTATTTCCTGCCGGGACCGGGTGCTTTGCATCGGGGGCGGCCCTTTTCCCTGCACGGCCCTGGAAATAGCCGGCAAAACGGGGGCCCGGGTGCACGTTATCGATAACGACCTGGAAGCCGTTACTTCTGCGCGGCGGGTGGTCGAGAGCTTAAACATGGATAACATTGTCCGCGTGGATCACGCGGAAGGAGAGCGGTTGGATGTAGAGAATTTTACCGTGGTCCACGTCGCACTCCAGGTTACCCCCAGGGAAGAGGTGCTGCAAAATATCCTACAGCAAGCATCCCAGAGAGTGCGCGTCCTGCTGCGGGAACCGGTAGAGAAGTATAAATCTTATTACGCACCCTTATCCCGGGAGTATTATGCTCGCAGCAGCAGTTCGATTACACAGGGAAACGGAACGATCAAAGCCACTATGCTTTTCCACGGAGGTTTAACAAACAAGCATGCAAACCTCAAAAAACCTGTTCAAGACGGCTGGCCTAACGGCAGCCCTCCTGCTGGCCGGGGGACTGCTCTGGCAGGCTGACCCGGGCGTACTTTATGATACGATGAAAGCATTGCCGACGCCTGCTTTGCTGGCGGCGGGCCTCCTGCAAGGCGCAACCATTTTGCTTATCGTGCTGCAGTGGTGGTTGATCGCCCGCAAGCTGCACCTCCCCCTCACGCCCGGGCAGGCGTTTCATGTGAATATGGCGGGAGCTTTCGTGGAGAGCATCACTCCTGCAGTCAAGCTGGGTGGAGAGGCCAGCAAGATCTTGATCTTACGCACCTATGCCGATTTTGACATGGCCAGGGGCGCAGCCCTGGTCAGCGTGCAGAAAGTGTTTAGCCTGCTCCCTTTTATGGCCTTAACCCTGTTCAGTTTGCTGTGTTTTTCGCTGGTCGTTCCCTTTTCCAATTCCGTTATTTCCTGGCTGGTCCCAGGCTTCGCGATCATCCTGGTTTTGACCACCATCCTGGCCTGGCTGGTATTCTTCCCGGGGTCGGTCAGAACCGTGTCGAATCACTTCTCGTTTTTCCCGGGAAAACGTTTCAGGAAAAGGGTGGACAGCGGGCTCTATCTTCTGCAGGAAGCGCTTTCTCCAGGGGTTCGCGACAAAAGGTTTCTTTGCAGCCAGGGATTTTTATCGCTGGCGATTTGGCTGCTATTTCCCGTGAAAGCTTTTTATCTAGCGCATTCCCTGGGTTTACAGGTAGGGTTTTTCCATCTTGCGTTAGCCACGTACCTGGCATACACAGCAGGGATGATTCCTTTGCTTCCGGGAGGGCTGGGCACCTTTGAAGGTACCATGCTGCTCATGCTGATCCCCGCCGGCGTGCCGCTGTACCAGGTACTGGTGTTTGCCCTGGTCTTCAGGTTCATTACGTTCTGGCTGGTCTTTCTTCTCAGTGCCTGCTACATGGGCGTATACATACTGGTGATGAAATTAAATCGGCGCCAGGCCTTCTCATAGATACCTTTTGTCAGCAAGGGAGGTTCAGGGTTTCTCTTTCTTGAAGTTTGTTCATGCATAGATTATAGAAGAGAAAGCCAATTACGCCATGAGATTCAGAATCGTCATCGCCATAATGATATTTCTAGTTGGGGGTGCCTGTTTTGCTTTTTGGCCGCAATTTTCAGCTGCCTCCAATGATCCTACAGCGCGAAACCAGTTTTTATTTTATGAGCAAACACTGGATGAAGACAGTCATATCTTTTATGCAGGTGTGGAGTCTGATCATGCCGGAGAAGATATCTTGCCCCAGGGTCATGAAGATGATTATTTTGATGAGTTTGTCGATGACGAATTCAGTTACAGCTTCGATTACCAACAGCTGGATTTCTACCGGGGAAAGGTTCTCAAGGTAACGGACCGCAAGCCCGTGGAAGCCTTCGTGACGCTAGAGCAGCAGGCCGAAGTGGAGATCACCAGCGGGCCGTTTAAAGGGGAGACGGTCAGCATCCAGAGCACCTACATAGAAGATGATATCTATCTTAACATTTACCTGGAAGAAGGAATGCGGATTATCCTGGCTGTTCATGAGGACGGAGGCGTGATCCAAGAGGCTTATCTACACGATATGGCCCGGGAGCGGGGTTTGCATTTTCTGCTGATCATTTTCGTGTTGCTGCTGTTGGTGGTGGGTCGCATCCAGGGTTTAAAGACGCTCGTGACCCTGGGTTTTACGGGTCTGATCATTGTGCAGGTGATTCTCCCTCTGCTGTTGCGGGGCCTGGAACCCATTCCCGTGGTAACCGCTGCTGCCGTCGGGATCATTGTCTTTACCCTGGTCGTGATCGGCGGATTTAATGCCAAGACATTTTCCGCGATCGTGGGAACCGTGTGTGGAGTTACCTTGGCCGGGGTGCTTGCCCTGTGGGTGGGTGAGATATCCTACTTGACCGGCTTTAGTTCCGAGGAAGCGCAGATGATCTATTTTATGGAGCAGAGCATCAATGTGCGGGGGCTTTTGTTTGCGGGTATTATCATCGGTTCCCTGGGAGCGGTCACCGATGTTGGTATGTCCGTTGCGTCAGCTGCCTCGGAGGTGCGGGAAGCCAACCCGCAGATTAGCGTCCTGGAGCTCACTCGCTCGGCGATGAACGTGGGCCGTGACATCATGGGGACCATGTCCAATACCCTGGTGCTGGCATACGTGGGCGGTGCCATACCCTTGCTTTTATTGCTTACGGGTTATGAACTGGACTGGCTGGAAATTATCAACCTCGATCTCATCGCTACAGAGGTTGTGCGGGGCATCGCGGGCAGCATCGGATTGATTGCATCCATCCCCGTAACCGCTGTTGTGGCCGGGTATCTCATGGGAAGAAAGGAAGACAGGTCAGATGCCTGACTTTTCTTCCTCCCGGGTTACTTGAATTTTCCTCTAACTGGCGACAGGGAAATCGTACTGTACGCGAAAGCGCGCCGCCGCGGCGCGCTAACCAACAAGCTTATCAAGTTTATTGAAAGCCCACGCGGGCTTTTTTATTTACAAACCTTGTCGCAAATCCCGGGCCTGCGGGCAAGCAGGGAAACAAGTGCTTATGACCGGGCAAGCTTGAAAAACAAGTTTACAAATTCAGATATTTCCGTTAAACTATATAAGTGCAACTGAGTTGCATTTAATGCCGGCCCGGATCGTGCCTGGAGGGGCCTTTTTTGAAAGGGGACAAATCATGAGCCATCTGCATTTTCCCGATGGAGTATTGCCCCTGTGGCTGGTGGGCATAGGGTTGATCTTTACGGCGATGGTCATCATCGCTGCGTCACGAAAGCTTAAGCATGAGGGTGACCTGGTGCGCAAAACCTCAACCCTGGCGGTCATGTCGGCCCTGATGATCATCGCCATGTCCATTCCCGTGGGTTTTATTCATTACCACATCAATTTGACCGTGCTGGTTGGCCTGCTGGCCGGTCCCTGGCTGGCCTTCCTGGCCGTTTTTGTGGTCAATCTTTTTTTGAGCCTGATCGGACACGGAGGGATCACAGTGGTGGGCCTGAACAGCATGGTGATGGGCAGCGAGGTTTTTATGGCCGCGTTATTTTTCCCTGTATTTCGACGTCTTTTTCGTCCAGGCGGTGCCGTATTTACGACGACGCTCGTGGTGCTGCTCCTCTCTAACCTCTTTATGGCATTCATTGTTTTTCTTTCTACCCTTTCCCTGGATACCATGGAGGTAGCAGCCTATGTGGAGTCGGGACAGCAGCTGATTGCAGGGATCCCCGGGTGGTTTATCGGCTCTATCCTGGCCCTGGTGCTCATTGGCGGCACATTGGAGGCTGCGATAATTACGTTTATTCTTTCCTACCTGCGCAGGGTTCGTCCGGAGCTGGTGAAAAACGTCTATGCGTCAAGGAGGTAGCAGGCAGTGAAATTGGCCTTTGTGGACCAGCAGGCCGTGCAGGGGCGTACGTTCTTGCACCGGGCTGAGCCATGGAGCAAGGTGGTTTCCACGGTATTCTTGATCGCGGGCATCATCTTTTGTACGCGCTGGGAACTGTTAATTCCCCTCTTCCTGCTGTTTTTCACCGCCCTATGGTTCCTGGGCCTCTCTCCTGCCCGCCAGCTGTATTATTGCCTCTATCCTTTTTCTTTCAGCCTGCTCTACGGTTATTTCCTGGCAGGCCTCCCGGGGGCGGAATTAACCATCCTGGTGCTGCGCGCGGTTTCTGCAGTCATGACACTTTTGATGCTGATGATGACCACCCCTTATACGGAGGTGTTTTCGGTTTTAAACCGTGTTCTCCCATCGGTCCTGACGGATGTCATGTTTTTAACGTACCGGGCTTTTTTCTTGCTGTTGGGGCGTTTGCAGGAACTGATGATTGCCATCAGGTTGCGGGGAGGGGGCAGCACCGTTAACCTGTTCCGCAACCTGGCCAGTGCAGGGACATACCTGGGGCTGGCCTTCATGAATGCAATTGATCTCAACGAGCGAAGTTACTGGGCCTTGCTGCTGCGGGGCTACCGCGGAGGACTGGAGGGCACCGCGATTTCATCGGCAGGAAAGCTTGGCGGAGCATTGCTGCTGGTGTCCATATCCTTTTTTCTTGCGGCGGTGATTTTGTGAAGAAAATTGTTGAAATCGGCTGTATCAGCCACCGTTATCCTGACTCGACCGAGGTTTGTATCTGCGGCTTGGAATTTTTCATGTACGAAAAAGAGGTTGTGGGACTCCTGGGCGGTAACGGATCAGGAAAAACCACCCTGTTATCCCACATCACGGGGCTCCTGTCTCCCACGGAAGGACAGGTGCGCGTATTTAACCTGGACCCCCGGAAAGAGTTTAAAAAAATATGGAAACATATTGGGGTACTGCTGCAGTCTGCAGAAGAGCAGCTTATTGGCCCCACGGTACGAGATGATATCGCTTTTTCCCTGAAAAATGCCGGTTGGCCCCGGGAATATATGAAAAGACGAGTTGACGAAGTCATGCAAGACCTTCAGATCACACACCTGGCCGAGAAAATTCCCCACTATTTAAGTGGAGGAGAAAGACAAAAAGTTGCCCTGGCGGGTGCCCTGGCACTCAGGCCCCGGCTCCTCATCCTGGACGAGCCGTTTTCCCGGGTAGATCAGAAAAGCAAGAAGGAGCTGGCGGAACTGTTAAGGGCCGTAAATGTCCGGCATGAAACCGCGATTTTGTTTACTGTCCACGATCTTTCGCATCTGCCTTCGTTGGCTCACACCGTTTACGTGATGAAACAGGGCGAGCTACTGGCCCGGGGTTGCCCACAGGAAATCCTGCTAAACCTGCCGCTGCTAAAAGAAGCCGGCTTAGAACCGCCGTCCATTTTGGAACTGGTGGAGCTATTGCGAGAGCGGGGGGTTGACTTGCCCTATACGCTTGACCCCGAGGAACTGGCTAGCAGGCTCAGCGCGATGCTGCCCGGGGGAATAAACTGCAAACGATAAGAGATGCTTTCCTGCCGCGAGAGCATTATTTTTTAAGGCGTTGTTGGTCCTCGAAGAAAAACCTGGAGAATACACCGCTTTCTCCAGGTTGATGATCCAAATAGAACGCCCGTTTATCTGATCCATTTCCCGGCAGGGCGAAAATGCTTAACCGGATAGTTCTTGTTGAAGCTTCTGCAGCAGAGGTTCCAGCTGGCTTGTGATCAGGTTAAAAACTTCCTGGACGCTGACCACATCATCGATCATTCCCGCGATCTGCCCGATCATGGGAGAACCCTCTTCCATGTCACCGTTCAAGAGGGCTTTCTTGGAGCGGCCCGGTCCCAGCTTTTCCAGGATCGCTTCCGAAGACATGCCCTGGCGTTCCCAGTTGATAATCGTTTCGGCCAGCCTATTCTTCAGGATTCTTGTGGGGCCGAAAGCCCTTCCCGTGATCACGGTTCCCGTATCCGGTGCCCCGATAATCGCTTCTTTGTACGCCTGGTGGGCGATGCATTCTTTGGTCATGACAAAACGGGTGCCCATCTGGACCCCCTCAGCACCCAGGGCAAAGGCGGCAACAACACCGCGTGCATCGGCAATTCCTCCTGCGGCCACGACGGGCAACTGCACGGCGTCTGTGACCTGGGGGATTAACGTCATCGTCGTGACATCGTCGTAGGCATTGTGCCCACCGGCCTCCCAACCCTCGGCGACGATTAGATCGACCCCCGAGCCTTCGGCTTTTTGGGCCAGCCGGACAGAAGGAATCACGTGGCAGACCCGGGGTCCTCGCTCCTTGATATATTCCGTAAACTTGGCCGGGTTTCCAGCAGAGGTAAAAATGATGCTAACCTTCTCCTCGATGGCCACATCGATCAAATCTTTAGCCTCCTGTAACAGCAGGGGAACATTGACGCCAAAAGGTTTAGCGGTTAACTGCCGGACTTGCTGGATGCGCTCTCGAAGGGTATCCGGGTCCTTTCCACTGTAAAGCTGTCCCAGGCCGCCGGCGTTGGAGACTGCGGCAGCCAACTCCGGGTTGGATACGTAAACCATTCCACCCTGGATAATCGGAAACTCAATGCCCAAAATCTCACAAACTCGCGTCTTCACAGCTTACCTCTCCTTTCCAGTTTCATTTTGAGGCTGTCTTGGCGCAGGTTGAAAAATTGACCTATGAAAATATTCTTACATCTAAAGATTTTGACAGCGGAGACGAAATTCCTTTTCTTCCAAAAAAAAACCCGACAGCGATTACCTGCCAGGCTTAAAAAGGAAGAAACAATGGGTTTAACAGGGAAAAAATAACAATCCCCGCGCTACTTAAGACAGGGATTGACATCTTGCGATGATCAAACACCTCCCTATACTTCGTAGGGCAGTGGTGCTTTGAAACAGGCTGGTCTCCTGGCTCGGGTTCATGGTCGGCGCTTACGTCTTCCCAGGCCTGCTTGGGCCCAGTGACATGGTGTAAGCGTGCTCCCCCATACAGTGGCGGTACCGCGCCGGCTTTTTACCGGACTTCCCAATTTTGTTTCTGACAAAGGCTCCTGTTTCGCGTATTGAATCTGTGATGTCTATATTATTTCGACACGATATGGGAAAGTCCTTCAAAAAAACTCTTTAAACAGAAGATTATAGGTACAAGCACCCATGGTTCCCCAGGCACCTTGTGTGCTGCAGCGTTAAAATCAGGGATGGCAGCGCTAGTCCATGGTGGTCAGGTAAACGGTATTCCCATCCTTGAACCCACGGGCCAGCTCGCAGTGGCGCAGGACAGCAAAGTGCTTTTCTAATTCTTTTGGAGCAAGACCAAAATGCCTTGAGACTTCTTCCCGGGTGGCCTGGCCCTGCTCTTTTAAAAAGGTGTAAATTTCTTTCTGCAAGGGCAGCAGTCCTTCTGGGCCCGACTGCCCCTGCGCCTGTCGTGTCAGGCGGGCTGAACGAACAGACATGGGATTGCATGTTTTGGGAACGCTGATCAGCTCAACGTAACAATCCTCGCAGAATATCTGGCCCCCATGATCAAACGCTTCTTTTTCAGGGATTTCTTGTTGGCAGTGGCTGCAAATCATCAAAAACCCTCCAGCATACATGCTTGGAAATAAGATTTATTTCTTTCTGCTACCCATTATAATCTATTCGCGCTGTTTTTTCAAATGGAAAGGAAAGGATCATTCCTTTTTGCGAAAGATTTACCCGAAAGGTCAGGGTCGGGCGGCTTGTGCCCGCTGAAATGTCATGTTATATTCAAAGCAGAGAACAAGATGAGAGGATGAAGACATGTGCCGTTTCCCCAGGACCGGCCTCGCAGACTCAGGAAAACTGAAACCATGCGCGGCATGATGCGAGAAACACACCTTGATGTCCAGGACCTGGTTTATCCCTTGTTCCTGAAACACGGGCATGATGTGAAAGATCCCGTGCAATCCATGCCAGGAGTTTATCAGCTATCCATCGATGCCCTGGTCCGCGAAGGGTCCGCATTGCAAGCCCTGGGCATTCCGGCCGTCTTGCTTTTTGGGCTTCCTGGTTACAAGGATGCCCAGGCCAGTTCCAGCTTTGATCCCGATGAAGTGGTTCCAAGGGGAATCGCGGCCTTGAAAGAAAAGTGTCCTGACCTGCTTGTGATCACCGATGTCTGCCTTTGCGCTTATACCCTCGATGGCCACTGCGGCATTGTGAAAGACGGCGAGATAGCCAACGACCAACCCCTGGAACTGCTTGCCCAGGCGGCAATCTCTCATGCTCGTGCAGGTGCTGACATCATCGCTCCATCGGACATGATGGATGGTCGAGTTGGCTTTCTGCGCGATTCCCTGGACAGCAATGGCTTTGAGGGGGTTGCAATTCTATCCTATGCCGTGAAGTATGCCTCGGCATTTTACGGTCCTTTCCGGGATGCGGCCGCCTCAGCGCCTTCTTTTGGTGATCGACGCACCCACCAGATGGATCCGGCCAATCTCCGGGAAGCATTGAAAGAAGTCCGGGCAGATATCGATGAGGGTGCCGACATGGTCATGGTTAAGCCGGCCTTGTCTTACCTGGACGTGATCCGCGCTATCCGGGAGGCGGTTCTCTGCCCTGTTGTTGCCTATAATGTCAGTGGAGAATATTCCATGGTTAAAGCTGCCGTCCAAAGGGGATGGTTGGATGAAAAGGCCGCTGTTTTGGAGAAGCTGCTTTCCATGAAACGCGCCGGCGCCGACTTTATCCTTACCTATCACGCGAAAGATGTGGCTCGCTGGCTGTCTTCATAATCCTGCCATTTTCTGATCGCCTTTTGCTGCTGTACTTCTGAGCAAGAAATAATTAGCCGGGGAAGGTGAAGTCCATGAGTCGCGCTGCGGCCGAGGAGATCCTATCTTCAGTCGGGTTGAAGAAAACCCCGGGGCGCCTGGCCCTGGTTCATCTGCTGCTGAAGGCCGAAGGCCCCCTGACGCACCAAGAGATTGCCCAGAAGATGAAAGGTTTTGCGCTAAATCCCGTCAGCATCTACCGCTCGCTGGACGCTTTTGTTCATGCCGGAATTGTGCACCGGGTGGATACCGGGGAGCGGGTCGGCCGGTTTGCCCTTTGCGTTTGCGGCAATCACGAGGAGGGCCACGGCCACTGTCATCCCCACTTTACCTGTAAATCCTGCGGGAAAACGGAATGCCTGGAAGATCAGGTCATGCCGGACCTGGCAGTTACGCGCCCCGGTTACACCGTGCACGAGGTGGAACTCTATCTCTGGGGCATTTGTGCCAGCTGCTCAGTTAAATGAAATAATCCCTCTGGCAACATAGGATTGAAATCACTCTGAATCGGGGGCTATTCGCCCTGAGAAAGAGAAAAGTTTAAGAAATATCGAAAATATGCTTACTAAACCCTTATGATAACCAAATACGAGTACGCTTATTATTTGCAACTTACCGGGGCAAAAAGGGTATAATAAGGTAGGAGGAAAAGTCAAAGATAGTCAGACTAAGGAATCTTTTTTTATCTCCGGGGTTTATCCCCGCTATTTTCGTTTTTAAAAAATGTTCTCGCACCCGAGAAATGAGGCGCCATCATGGGAACCCTGGCCAGCAGTATCGAGGAATATTTGAAGAGATTGCTTGCACTTAGCGCGTCAGATTATATTGAGATTCGCCGGAAAGAACTGTCCCAAAAGTTTCAATGTGTTCCCTCCCAGGTAAACTACGTGTTGGAAACCCGCTTCACCCTGGAAAGAGGATACCTGGTGGAAAGTAAAAGGGGAGGCAAAGGGTTCGTTCGGGTGAAAAAAATTAAGATTTCCGAGGGCGGATTGCTGTCCATGTTGTTGGAGGAGATCTCGAAGGGATCCATGAGCAAAGAACGGGGCCGCCATTTTATCCAGCGATTGAACGAAGAGAAGTTTATTTCGTACCGGGAGTCCAAGTTGATGGAGTCCGTGCTCGATGGATTGGATGTCGTGGAGAACGAAATTGTAAGGGAGTTCATCCGGGGGCGCGTCTTTGGGAGCATGATCATCGCGCTCCTGAAACACGATGTCTAAGGGCGAGGGAGGCAGATTTTCGTATGATTTGCGAGAAATGCGACAAGAAAAATGCTACCGTGCATTTCACCAAGATCATTCATGGAAAAAAAACAGAATGGCATCTGTGTGAATCATGTGCCCGGGAAAAAGGAGAACTTGAACGCCCTTTTGGAGGCGGCTTTCCCCTCCACCAATTTTTTTCAGAGATGATGGGGTTCATGCCGGGGGGGAGTTCCGATAAATTGCTGCCTCAAGCTCAAACAGGTGTCCAGTGCTCTTGCTGCGGCTTAACCTATGCCCAGTTTGGCCAGATCGGCCGTTTTGGTTGTGAAAACTGCTATGAAGCTTTTGCAAAATGTTTGCCTGCCCTCTTTCGCAAGCTCCATGGAAGCCAGAAACACAGGGGAAAGATACCCCTTAGAACTGACAAAGGTGTTAAGTTGAGGAAGGATATCGCCTTGCTCAGGGAAGAGCTGCAGCGGAAAATTGCAGAAGAAGCTTTTGAAGAGGCAGCTGCCCTGCGGGATCGGATCAAAAAATTGGAAAAAGAGCGAGAAGCAGGAGGTGCTGCCGGTGAAGGAAAAGGATGAGCGATGGATCCCTGAACGGGATCCGTCAATGGGTGAGCATACCCAGGCCGGCTGTGAAAACAGGCGCCTGGAAAAAATCTGCAGCAAGTTTCTGGAGGGAACCGGTCCTGAAGCGGATGTTGTCATCAGCAGCCGGGTCCGCCTTGCTCGCAATATTCGGGACCACCTTTTTCCCCCTTTAGCCTCCAACCTGCAGCGAAAGAACATCTTGCAGTTATGCCGGGAGATTTTGCAGGAAGAAGAAGAGCGGTTTTCTCGTTTCCAGTTTTTGGAGCTGGATTCCATCTCGGGTGTGTTCAAACAGGTCCTTGTGGAAAAACACTTGATCAGCCCTCTTATGGCGCGGGAAAATGTCTGCAGCGCTCTTTGCTTAAGAGAAGATGAAACGCTCGGTATTATGATCAATGAAGAGGATCACATCCACATCCAATGCATGCTGCCCGGGCTGCAGCTGGAGCAGGCCTGGCAAGAAGCTTCTTTACTTGATGACTGCCTGGAAAACCAGGCCAGCTATGCTTTCCACGAGGAACTGGGATACCTGACCGCCTGTCCGACCACTGTGGGCACCGGGCTGCGCGCCTCGGTCATGCTGCATCTCCCTGCCCTGGTCATTACCCGACAGATTAACCGTATTCTCTTCGCATTGAACAAGGTCGGGCTGGTTCTGCAGGGAATCTATGGCGAGAGCACGGATTTTACAGGGAACCTTTTCCAGGTATCGAACCAGATCACCCTGGGGCAATCGGAAGATGAAATCTGGCAAAACCTCTATGGGGTGACCCGGCAGCTGATTAACCAGGAGAAAAAAGCCCGGGAGCATCTTTTAAACGAAGGAAGGGAGCGGTTGGACGATCGTTCCGGCCGGGCGCTGGGCGTGATGAGATATGCCCGTGTCCTGGGGGTCCAGGAAGTTATGCAATTGATTTCAGATGTCCGCCTGGGCCTGGACCTGGGCCTGGTTAGAGACATTTCGGCGGGCACATTAAATAAGCTGCTGGCCCTTACCCAGCCGGGATGCTTGCAATACCTCAAGGGCCGGGAATTAAGTGCTTATGAACAAGACCTGGAGCGAGCAGCGCAGGTTCAAAAATTTCTGGATTGTTAGAAAGGAGCAGAGATAGATGTTCATGTTTGGTCGATTCACAGAACGGGCCCAGCAAGTTTTGGTGCTGGCCCAGGAAGAAGCCAAGCGGCTTAACCACAACTTTATCGGGACCGAGCATATCCTCTTAGGTTTAGTGAGGGAAGGATCGGGCATTGCAGCGCGGTCTTTACAAAACCTGGGTATCCAGCTGCCGAAAGTACGCTCAGAGGTGGAGCGAATTATCGGTAAGGGTGAAAAAGTTCAGTCCCAGGGGATCAGTTACACGCCGCGAGCCAAGAAAGTGATCGAGTTAGCCATCGAAGAGGGTCAAAACCTGGGACATAATTACGTGGGCACCGAGCACCTTCTACTCGGGCTGCTCCGGGAAGGGGAAGGTATCGCCGCACAGGTGTTGACCAATTTGGGTATTGACTTGAAAAAGGCCCGCCGGGAGGTCATCCAATTATTGGGCGGCGAAGCCCAGCTGAGCAGCGGCCAGAGTACCAAAAGTGCGCCCCAAACCCCTACAGTCGACACATTTGGCCGTGACCTCACCAAGCTGGCCCGCGAAGGCAAATTGGATCCAGTGATTGGCAGGGAAACGGAGATCGAACGGGTCATCCAGATCTTAAGTCGCCGCACGAAAAACAATCCCTGTTTGATCGGGGAGCCGGGAGTTGGCAAAACGGCCATCGTAGAAGGATTAGCCCAGCTCATTGTTGAGGGCAATGTTCCTGATATATTGCGCGACAAGCGCCTGGTTACCCTGGAGCTTTCGGCCGTCGTGGCGGGCACGAAGTATCGAGGGGAATTTGAAGAACGCCTGCGCAAGCTCATGGTGGAGCTGCAGCAGGCCGGAAACGTGATCATCTTTATTGATGAACTGCATACCATCATCGGTGCCGGCGCTGCAGAGGGTGCCATAGACGCTTCCAATATTCTTAAACCTGCCCTGGCCAAGGGAGAACTGCAGACCATTGGAGCGACAACATTGGATGAGTATCGCAAATATATTGAGCGAGACCCGGCCCTGGAAAGACGTTTTCAATCCATCACCGTGGGAGAGCCGACCAAGGAGGAAAGCCTTGATATTTTGAAGGGCTTGCGAGATCGCTACGAAGCCCATCACCGGGTGAAAATTACCGATGAAGCCCTGGAAGCAGCGGTTAAACTGGGAGACCGCTATATTTCAGACCGCTACCTGCCCGACAAGGCCATTGACCTCATTGACGAGGCGGCCTCCCGGGTGCGGCTGCGCAATTACACCGCGCCGCCGGATTTGAAAGAAATGGAAGACAAGTTGGAAAATATTCGCCAGGAAAAAGAGGCTGCGGTTAGAGGTCAGGAGTTTGAACAGGCCGCGCAGTTGCGAGACAAAGAGCAGCAAATGCGCAGCAAGCTTGATGAATTGAAAAAAGAATGGGAAAAGAAAAAGGTGGTTTCGGACCAGGTGCTCGTGGGAGAAGAAGATATCGCCCATATCGTGGGCAGCTGGACAGGTATTCCTGTGAAACGTCTCGCCGAAGAAGAATCTTCCCGCCTGCTGTACATGGAAGATACCCTGCATGAACGGCTGGTCGGACAGCATGAAGCGGTTCAAGCCGTCTCACGCGCGATCAGGCGCGGCCGGGCTGGCTTGAAAGATCCCAGGCGGCCTATTGGCTCATTTATCTTTTTGGGACCAACGGGAGTAGGCAAAACAGAACTGGCTCGGAGCCTGGCCGAGGCCCTTTTCGGCGATGAAAACGCCATGGTTCGACTGGATATGTCGGAGTACATGGAGAAGCATACAACTGCGCGCCTGGTCGGTGCCCCTCCGGGATACGTGGGGTATGAGGAAGGGGGTCAACTGACTGAAAAAGTACGGCGCAAACCGTACAGCGTGATATTAATGGATGAAATTGAGAAAGCCCACCACGACGTTTTTAATATTTTGCTGCAGATCCTGGAAGACGGACGATTGACCGATGGGAAAGGACGCACCGTGGATTTCCGCAATACAGTTGTGATCATGACTTCCAACGTGGGGGCGATGTTTATTAAAAAGCAGCCTTCCATGGGATTTCGTCCTGCTGACGTGGAAAAAGGGTATGAGCAGATGAAAGATCGACTGCTGGAGGAGTTAAAGCGCACCTTCCGCCCCGAATTTCTAAACCGTGTAGATGATGTAATCGTCTTCAAGTCCTTAACGGAAGAAGATATTTCCAAGATCGTGGACCTGATGCTGCATGATTTAAGCGGCCGGATTACCGATTACGGGCTGGACTTGGAAGTCACAGCAGAGGCCAAGGAACTCCTGGCCCAGGAAGGCTTCGATCCCACGTATGGGGCGCGTCCTCTGCGCCGGGTAATCCAGAAACGCCTGGAGGATGGGATATCCGAGGAGCTGCTGCGCGGCCGTTTCACTTCCGGAGACACCATTGTAGTCGAACGAGAGGGAGACAGCCTTTCCTTTTCTCGAAAAGAAACCATGCCCATTGCCGTTAACCCTCAGCCGGACCCGACTGCGGGTGAGCGGGAGGAAGAGACCGGGCAGGATGAAGTCGATGAGGAGAGTCATGGACAGCAGTAAAGTTTAACCCCGTCTTGGTCGAGGCGGGGTTCTTATGTGCTGCACAACAAAAATAAATTGAGAAAATTCTGGTGCAGGAAAATAGGATCTCGCAAGCGAATAAATGTAAAGCAAAAAGGAAAACTTTTTTTACAAAGAGGAATTATCGCCCCGTTTGTCGAATTAGAATAATTAGCATTTTAAGAATAACAAGGTCGAGCCGTAAACGGCTGCGGCAGGAAGAAGGCCCTGTGTTTCAAAATAAAAAGTTCTTTTGAGATCTTTTGATATAAAGAATCGAAAAATACTGGGAGGCGTGTCTTGTTGAAAATTGCTGTTTCGGGTAAGGGCGGAGTTGGGAAGACAACCGTGTCCGCAAGCCTGGTTTATTTGTTTGCCCAGGAAGGTTACGATGTTTACGCTGTTGATGCAGATCCCGATGCCAGCCTGGGCCTTGCTTTGGGCCTGGATCCCCAAGAACTGGAACAATTGACTCCCCTGGTTGATATGAAAGAGGTCATTGACCAGAAAAGTGGGGGAGGCGGTGCTTTTTACGTGCTGAACCCGGGGGTTGATGATGTCATTGAAGATTACAGCATCACGCAAGGCAATATTCACTTTTTGATGATGGGTGGCGTGAAGCAGGGAGGCGCCGCTTGTTATTGCAAGGAAAATTCTTTTTTGAATTCTGTATTGAACGCTTTGCTGCTGGATCAAAAGGGCGTTGTTGTGTTGGATATGAGTGCGGGCATTGAGCATCTGACCCGGGGAACAGCCCAGGGCGTGGATGCCATCATCATTGTGGCGGAACCGACCCGTAACGGTGTGAAAACGGCGGGTGTGGTGCAAAAATTGGCCCGTGACCTGGGTATCAAAAACATCAAGATTGTCGGCAACAAAATTCGCCGCAAGGAGGAAGAAGATTTTATTCGGCAGCATTTTGGCGATGACCAGATCATCGGCTTTTTACCGTACAGGGATGAAATTTGGAGTCGGTCGATGGAGCTTCAACCTGAAGCTTTTGGAGAAGATGACTTGTTGGAAGGTATGAAAGAAGTATTTATGAAGCTGATCAAGGAGGTGATGTAACAGCTGGGAACAGCAGGTCCGCATGTAGCTGGAAACAGCGATACAAAATCTAATCACGTTTAAGTTGACTTTAAGATGTACAATTGTTCCCCTGTGATAATATACAATGAGGAGGTTAGGACATTATTATGGCTGAGAAAAAGAAGGAGAAAGATCGCAACCGTACCATAGACCCTGCTGCGTTAGAAGTATTGGCCAAGACAGAGGGCAACGGGGTTGAGACGGCCTATGACCGTTACCTGAACATGCAGCCCCAGTGCAACTATGGTAACACCGGTATTTGCTGCACCATCTGTATTCAAGGACCCTGCCGGATTACCAAGAAGGCAAGTAAAGGAATCTGCGGTGCTGCACCATACACCATTGTAGCACGCAACCTGATCCGCCATGTTCTGGGTGGAACTTCTGCCCACTGCGATCACGGTATGCATATCCTGTCCGTTATGAGGGAAATAGCCGATGGGCATGAGAGCGACTATGGCATTACCGATCCCGATAAGTTGAAAAGAGTTGCAGCCCAATTAGAGATTGCCGTAGAAGGCCGTTCTGATCTGGAGATTTTTA
>PWRN01000018.1 GCA_003556225.1 Syntrophomonadaceae bacterium | reverse complement strand
TTCATGGAAGGCTCTGGGCGGCGCATTTTGTCGGTAAAGAAAAGGAATACTGCCATATCGAAAAAATGGCCAACCTGGATAAGCTGCCTCCTTTTGGTTTTAAGGTGGCCTGCTTCCCCGTAAAAATCCAAGGTGCCAGTGCCGGCTGGACCCGGGCCGTAGCCATTTGGGAAGAAGAAAACAAAGAATGATGAGCTGACCTCCAGCATTTCCTTTTCAAAGATTGGGATTGATAGGCGCTGATCAGTTTATTCCTCGCTGCAACTTCCATCAACCTGCCACAAACGAAAGAAACCAGCCAGGTGCATGATCCGTTTCTTCAATCAGGTAATTTTTTCACCAGAAATACTTCAACGGTTTTCAGGTTTTTCATTGCATCATTTTTCCACATATGTTACGGTTGAACTAGTTGGAAAACAGCATACCTGTCAAAGCATGAGCTTTCGCGGGTGCGCATTGTAAAGCCGCTGAGTTCCCGGGGGTAACCCGGAGGGAAGTTCTTCTTTCTTCGCGCTTCACGCTTCGTGATAGCAGGAAACTACCACGTTGCAAGTGCGCAAAGGACCCTTCTCCTGCGGATGATTGTTCCGTGATTTAGGTTTGGTTTTTAATTTGGTCAAGCCGGATGATGGTTTACGTGTTCAATGATCAAGGCCCGAGGCAAAGCTTGTTGCTGCGGGCCTGTTTTTGTCTAGCGGCGGAGATTTTTGCAAAGGGGGGTTGAAAACAACTAGACCGGCAGAGACAATGTGCAGCACGAGAAGGATGGCTTCATGAAGGCAAAACCACCGACTACACCGAGGAGGGAATCACAAAATATGTTTGATCCCAAGCGCCGATTGCGTCTAACTTTCATCCTGGCCGCAGCCGTGATCTTCCTGGTAGGGATTGTAGGCTGCGGAGCGCCTGCCGAAGAAGAACCAGCCCCAGAGGAGACAGACCAGGAGGAAGCAGTTGCCGAGGGAGTAGAAGACGTACCAGAAGAAGCATGGACCGAAGAAGAGGCAGAAGTAGAAAAAGAACCTGAAACAGAAGAACCTTCCTTGGCCGTGGATGACTGGCAGAACCCGACCGGAATATCTGAAATCGTAGATAATTTCGCAGAGATGAGATGGACCTGGTCCCGTGTGAAAAACGGTGAAGAAACCGATTCAAGCGAGATCTATTACCGCTACGAGGGCCGCGAAACAGTGAACGGAACGGAGACACAGTTATTGGTTTTCGCCGTAGATGGCGAGGAATATAAAATCTGGGTTGACGAAAATGCAGAAGCGGTGCAGGCAGAGCTTCAAGGCCAGGTTGTCCCGGGACAGCTGGTCGACAGCGCGATTGACAGCGTCGTCTCGACGATATTCTGGCCCTATTGGAGTTTTGAACAATATGGTTTCAACAAGGCGCTGGTGCAATCCACGCCCGGCGTAGATTTGAGCATTATCTCTGTTGAAAACCAAGATTTCGATGGCTCCAGCGCGGAAGTTACCCGCATGCAGGTTAATCTAAGTCCACCCGCAATTCCTGAGGGTCAAGCAGGTACAGCCACCTGGGCTGTGGGCGATTTTGGCGACCTCCAGATGCTGGTTGAATGGGACTGGACCGAGGCTGTGGGAGATGGAGACCTGGCCATCACGTACAGCTTGACCAAGCTTGTGCCAAGATAACGAAAATGCGGTTGGTTCCACCCGAGATCAAGAGAAGCCTTACCTTTACCGCTTGAGAAAGGGGAAGGTCGAATGACTCCTTCCCCTTTCAGGCGGCACCTGGGAGAAGATTCACATCTTAAAGCGCGCCAAAGCAAATATTTCTTTAAATTATTTTTCGGGTAGATATATTGGTGGCAATATGTTATAATAAATTACTTAATCTAACAGCCAGCGGGGCCGGTAAGCCAGGAATGATGATTGCATTTTCAGCCCATTGCTTCTCACGTTTCAAGAAACATACATAGCGATGGACACTGTCCGATGAGAAAAGACCCGGTTCCCGTGGGAACGAGTCTTTTTTTCTTTGGCGTCTGGACAAAACGATGATTTGTTTCATGGAGGCGACGATCGCCCGACCTTCACTGGACGCTTATGATCGGGCAGGAGCCAATTGCGTAACCGGCCATGCAGGCCGGTTTTTTCTGTTCAAGCAGGCAGCAAGGCTGAGGTGTGGGCATCATGATGCTGCGGGAAGGGGGTAAACAGGACCCTGGAACCACTGCCTGCTCACTGCCTGCATCAGCCCTGCACGAAATCAAGAGAAAGGGGGATGATCAGCCCTTGGCGAACCTGGTCGGTCGAGGAGAAGAACGATAAAGCTGGTCAAATTCGCAAAGAAAGGGGGAATAAGCCGAATGGCTACCCATGATAACAGGGCGATTGTGACATCCTTCATTGAGGCCTACAACAGGGGAGATGTGGAAGGAAACATCCAGTATACCGCACCCGAATGTACCCTTAACGGGCAGCCGCTGGGCCGCGAGGGGGATCGCCAGCGCCTGTCGGTGATGCTCGCCGCCTTTCCCGGCGGCCGGTACAGTATGGAAGACATCATTGCCGAGGGAGACCGGGTCGTGCTCCGCTGGATCTTCTCCGGCATTCATGAAGGGGACCTGATGGGCATCCCTCCGACCCGTAAACAGGTGGTGATGCCGGGCATTTCCATTTATCGTTTCTCGGACGGCATGGTCACGGATATTTGGGAGTATTACGACAGGTACAGCGTGTTGCAGCAGCTTGGGGTTATTCCCGCACCGGCATAGGGTAAGTCCAAGGGCAGGTGGATTTGAGTGAAGCGTGACCTGGCGCGACAGTTTTAAACCGTTATCCTTCGTTATCCTTTAGGAGGAGATTGCCCCTGGAAGCGGTCTTCTCCTTTTTTTCTCAAGTAAAATGCTGCATCTCCCAACACAGGAAAGAAGGTGAAAAGATGTTTGCCAGGGTGGTCAATCTACAGTTCCAGCCGGGCACCACCGAAGAGGCATCACGCGTAGTCAGAGAGGCAATCGTCCCTGCAATGCAAAATATTCAAGGGTTCAGGGGGCAGTATCTCCTGGTGCAGGAAGACAGCGGCAAGGCCGTTTCAATCAACCTGTGGGACACCCAAGATGATCTGGCCGCCTTTGAGAGCAGCCCGCTCTACGGGGAACTGCTGGGCCAGCTGAAAAGCATGCTGGCCGCCCCCCCGGCGGCAGAGGTGTTCTCCGTAAGCGTGCAGGCTTGAGGGCGATCTCGTCAGCACAGCCCGTGCTGGACCGTCGTGCTGATAAACATGGCCTGCCCATACGCAGCATTTGTTTAGGCCTTCGGTGATCTTGGATGATTGACGTCTCCAAGGACAGCAATCTAATCATAGCTGTTTGTTAACCCTTCCAGACCGAGGGTAGATCATTTCCCCGGCAAGCAATTTATGGTAAAATAAATAGTCAAACAGGTGAGATCAGGTCTGGTGCAGGCAGTGGATATGCATACCTGATCTCACGCATTGGAAGGAAAAATTATGATGAAAAGGAGTGTTTTATGTGCGGATCACAAGAACGTTTTTTATCCTTTTCTTCAGTGCAATGATGCTGCTGAAGCTGACTCCGCTTGCCGTTTTCGCGGATCAGCACGTCCAGGAACCGCTGAAGATCATCGTGGACGGAGAAACGCTGGACCCCGACGTGCCGCCTGTGATTCAAGAAGGCCGTACCATGGTGGAAATGCGGTCCGTGTTTGAGGCCCTGGGGGCCCGGTTGTTCTGGGACGGGGAAACAAGAACGGTTACGGCAACGCGGGAGGGGCTGGTCCTGTCCCTGACCATTGGTGAGACCACGGCCTTTGTGCAGGGTGAGACGCACGAACTGGATGTGCCGGCGTATCTTACCCAAGGCCGCACCATCATTCCAGCACGGTTTGCTGCAGAAAGCCTGGGAGCGGAAGTTTCATGGGATGGTGCCACTAGAACGGTGACGATTACTACCGCTGAAAAAGAGTATACCGTGATCCCTCAAAAAGAAGTGGAAGTCATACCCGAAGAGATCCAAAGCTGGATCGAGGATTCAAGGCGGATATGGCTGGCCCAGGAAAAGTCTCATGAAGATGCCCTCTATATCCTGGTCACCTACGGTGAAAAGCCAACTGGGGGATACGTTGTCGAGATCCAGCATGTCGTGGAACAAGAAGGCGAAATCTTTGTGACGGTGCATTTTACCAAACCCGCGGAAGATGAACCGGTTTCCATGGCCTTAACCTACCCCTATGACCTCTATATTATCGAGGATACAGACAAACCGGTAACCTACCTGCCTGTCGGTGCAGAAGAATATATTCCAACCTTGATGGGTGTTGATGAGCTGGAGCCGATTGTCGCAGAATCAAACTGGCTCAAAGTCTTTAACCCGGCCCCGGGAGCCTCTGTTTCAACATCCTTTGCGCTGGAAGGGGTTGCCAACGTTTTCGAGGGAACCGTTCTCTATGAGCTGCAAGACAGCGAAGGACAGGAACTGGACAGCGGGTTTACGACCGGCGCCATGGGTGACTGGGGCCATTTTGAGGCGACGGTGAGTGTTCCGGAGGAGGTGGTAGCCGGGGAAGAGCTGCTGCTGTTGATCTATACGAGAAGCGCCAAGGACGGCAGCATCGAAAACCTCATTGAGATACCATTGGAAAAGGAAGCTGGAAATTCAACCTGATCCGGGGAGTCTCAGGAACGGGGAGCTGCTGGGGGGTACCTATTCATTTCATTTCTTTTCGCGAATGATTCGAACAGTAACGGATTTCCTACCCTGCATTCCTGCCAATTCCCAGCTTATTGGGAGTAAACGAAAGTAACCTCATAATAGAAAAAAGTGCCGGGCAAAAACTGCCCGGCTCATTTTTTGGTTGGGCGCCCGGCATGGCAACCGGCATGGGCTCAGTCTAACAGGTGAAAGTCCCGCACACGCCCGGTAGGGGGAAGTGTATAGCCAGGGCCAGGCGCGTCCACCGTGAAAGGGAGCCTGAAGGAAGCTTCCTGCACACTCATGGTCTGACGAACAGGAACCGTATATGAGGCAATTGTAGGGTGGACGATTGTGCCAAACAACACGGTCGATCTTTACGGACAGCGGATAGGATGATCAAACTGAGCGGCAGCATGTTAACTGGAAAAGGAACTGCCGGTGGCACAGTCGCTTGGTCTTCCTGGAGCAGCTTCAATCTTCACCGGATGTTCATCATTATTAATGAAGTCATGGCAGAACATGGAGAGTTTGAAAACACGGGCTGCAGAATTGCATAATTGCGAGCCAGCGGGTTCCGCGTGTCCAAATAGGCCTGAGAAACAAGAAAACCTCGATGAATGAAATCGAGGTTTATCAGATAAGGCTGGTGCGGGCGAAGGGATTTGAACCCCCACGGGTTGCCCCACAGGATCCTAAGTCCTGCGCGTCTGCCATTTCCGCCACGCCCGCATGATTTTGAGAACGATACATTGATATTACTTCCCGCTGTGCAAGGTAGAGATGTATGCAGGTTCTTTAACCGCTTAAAGTATAACAAAGATGCGATAAAATGTAAACTAACGGCTGTGTGTGTCTCAAAAGCTTATAGATAAGGAATTAGACTTAAGCAACCAGCCACACAATCCTGCACGCAAAAACAATAAAACGGACTGCAAATAAGCTCAATTTGGGAAATTGCATCGTCATGTTTATGGCTGTCATATTTATGCTTTAAAGGAATTCGCTCGCCTTTGATTTGCGCAGGATATGAGCCGAACCTAATGCGGTCAAGTAAAACAAGATGCCTATGGCCAGGGTCAGCTGAAACCCTGCCAGGAGGGAGAACACAATGGCTAGCACGGAGCCCAGCACGGAGGTGAGGCCGTTTACCCCCCACATCAAGGAAACATGCTTGGGGTTGTCCTTGCTAATTAAGGACAAGCCTGTGGGGAAGGGGATGCCGAGCAAAAACCCAATGGGTGCCAAGAACAGTACCGTTAAAAGGATGCGGGAGTAGATCGATAAAAGCAGGAATCGGTCCAGGATACCGGGCAAGAAAACCAGGTAGAGGAATAAAAGGACGACCAGGACAACGATCACAATGCGAACTCGTTGTTCGGGGTTGGAGATCATACGGGGGCCCAGTGTGCTACCGATTCCGCCTGCGGCTAAGAGGGAAAAAAGGGTGATGGAAATGGCAATGGTGGGGCGTCCCAGGAAAAATCCCAGCTGCAGAATAAGAGGAATTTCTACCAGCATAAACCCTACACCAAGAGAGGTAAAGTAACCGAGGAATGGTGGGAAAGTTGAACGACCTCTTTTAGGTTTTTCCCACTGCAGAAAAGAAATGACGAAATAGATTAGAATGATGGCGATGACAATCATCAAAAGGTTGAAGAGATAGGGAGGAAGACCTTTGTCAAAGTTGTAGAAAAAAGGCCGGTTATCCGTCGTTGGTTGGATATTTAGGGGAGCCATCTCGATAAATTCAGCTAGAGATAGTTCGCCTTTCCCAATGGTGGCAGCGACGCCTTGTTCAAAGCTAAAGGGGATAAACAGCGGCTGCAGGTTAAGCTCTTGGGTCTGGTGTAAAAGCTCCTCGGCCGAATCGGAAGTCAAGGGCTCGTTCTGTACCAGCAGCAGGGGCTGGTGAATCACACCTTCGGATCCATCATTTCCGTTTATCATGGCCAGCTGCTTTACACCGTTTTCGTAGGAAATGCCTCGTTCGTTCAATACGAAGAGAGCCGTATTGAACCCTTTTAGCAGGTCGTTTTGGTCGTGGAAAATAAAAGCCAGCTGCCCTTTTTCATCCAGTCGGTCCAGGTAATTATGAAAAGCTTGGGTCGTGTAAATATAGTTCTCGATCAACGAATAGCCCACGGGATCGGCGGTGTCCGTAACCACCAGGGAAAGATAAATCAGATCATATTTTTCGCTGCTGCGGCGAATAAAACTTCTTCCGTCGTCGATGATCATTTCCACCTGGGGCAGGTCAAAGATGCCACCGTTAAAGCTTGCATAATGCCTGACGGCTTCAACGATACCCGCGTTAATTTCCACGGCGGTGATTTTTTTTGTATCTGCAAGGATGGCCATCAGGACATCTTTCCCTGCCCCCGGGCCAATGCTCAGGACGTGGTCGTGGTTTCCTCGCAAGAAGGGGATATAGCCGACCTGCTGCGTTAACTCCTCAACTTCCGAAATATCTCCGCTGAAGCGGAACATGGCCGACGGTGCAGCCCCGTCCGTAAAAACAGCCTTCCGGTTTTCCAGGTTGGTTTGCACAACGTCTGTTCGAGCCATAATGCTCCATCGGGTGAAGATGACTTCCCCTTCGTGTTCGGGGTTGTCTAAAAAATTGAACATGGGTTTAGATGATGGCGTAGAAGCCATGATCTTCAATTCCATTTCCGGGAAAACCGTGGCCAGGGTTGTGAGTGTTGTCAGAAAAACAAAGCAGGTGATGATTTTTACGCGACTGGTGGAATGCAAATGTTTCCAAATCAAAGGAATTGCTGTTACAATGATAACGGTTCCTAGCACGGCTGTAGTTGCAAATGGACCCCAGGTTCTGACTAAAAGAATAACCAGCAAGCTCCCCAGGGCGGCACCTGTTAAATCGGCGAAATACAGGTTATGGGTCCACTCGTTTTGACGTCCAAAGGCAAAAATCATGGAGAAAAAGATACCACCAAAAATGAAAGGAATCATGGCAATCAGGCCATAAAGAAACAGGTGAGGGGTATGGGGCAGCCAGAGGAGCGCCGCTGCAGTAAGGGGGAGAGAGGTTGCCAGAAGCAAGAGGATGTGAGCGAGCAGCGTCCAGCTAAGCTGTCCCTGGGTTCGACTTACAATTTTTGCGCCCCACATCCCGCCAATGCCCAGACCCAGAATTCCTGTAGATACAGCCAGGAAGACAAAATGATAGGATAAGATTAACGAAAAAATGCGGGTTAAACTGATTTCGAAGATGATCAGTGATAAAGATACCAGGAAGATCAGCGGCCAGACCAGGGAAAAATGATCTTTCGAGAAAGTATTCATCAAAAGAAAAACACCTTTCAACAATCTTGTTAAGTGTTAACAGTTATTAATAAGGAATTCGCTATCCCGTATCGAATATCCTTTTCCACCCTCCAGGTATCTATAAATAAATTCTCAAAAAGCAAACTCAATCCTGCGCGAAATGGTCCAGGCCAAAATAATGTCCGGTAACTTTCCGTCCCCGGTCAGACAAAATTGAATTTCCCTAAAAAAGTTCGTTCATGATTCGTTCATGAATTTTTTTATATTTT
>PWRN01000079.1 GCA_003556225.1 Syntrophomonadaceae bacterium | reverse complement strand
TTGTGCCGGGCGTAGAACTAAGCGCGGATTACGAACGCAAAGAAATCCACCTGGTCGGTTATTTCTGCGATCCCAGCAACCCGGTATTGAGAAAAACGTTAAAAAAGATCAGGATGAACCGCTTTGAGCGCATGGTGAAGATGATTGAAAAACTGAAGAAGCTGGGTGTTACCCTGGAACTGTCCGATGTGCTCAAGAACGTCAAAGGCAATTTATTAGGTCGCCCCCACCTGGCCTTAACTCTCTGTGAAAAAGGCTATTGCCAAAACCCGGCAGAGGCCTTTAAGAAGTACATCGGCGCCAGGGGCCCGGCGTACGTGGAGCGCATGAAATTTACGCCCTTCGACGCCATTTTCCTGATCCGCAATGCCAGGGGAATCCCGGTCCTGGCACATCCCGGCCTTTATGGAGAAGACAAGATGATTCCGACCCTGGTGAGCGCAGGTCTTTTGGGCATCGAGATCTTTCACCCGGACCACCAGCTCTTTACCAATTTGCGTTATCTGAAAATCGCCAGGAAATACAACCTGCTGGTCACCGGGGGTTCGGACTTCCACGGTTCCAACCTGGGCTCATCCTCGCATGTCGGGTATATTTCCGTCAGCTACCTCTACCTGGAAAAGCTAAGAAACATCAGTAAAGCTATGCGTAAGGGGGCCAAAAGATTTTAAAGGAAAAAAGGGTTTTTAGAATGATTTAAAGAATAATAATCTAGGTTCTCATACATGACCATAAGGGCTGTTACTTAGCAGCCTGGCAGAACGAAATACGGTTTTGAGGAGTCTGGATGCAGATGGTGGAGCTGAACAAAAGTAAAGAAAAGTCCCCCGTCTCGATTAACGAGGCCTGGTGTAAAAACTGTCAAGTCTGTGTGGAGTTTTGCCCTAAGCATGTTTTTGAAATGATCAACGGACGGGCCGTGGTGGTAAGGCCGGAGTCATGCAATCTCTGCGGTGTTTGCCAGCTCCGCTGTCCGGATTTTGCCATTGATTTGGAGGATCGAGAAGATGACTAGTGAACGGCGTTTAATGCAGGGCAATGAAGCCTGTGCCGAAGGTGCCTTGAAAGCCGGGCTGCAGTTTTTTGCCGGCTATCCTATTACGCCTTCCACGGAGATCGCCGAGATATTAGCGAAAAAGCTGCCGAAACTGGGCGGCAAGTTCATTCAAATGGAAGACGAGATCGCCTCCATGGCTGCCGTGATCGGTGCATCGTTGACCGGGGCAAAGTCTTTAACGGCCACCAGCGGGCCCGGGTTCAGCTTAAAGCAGGAAAACCTGGGCTTTGCCATCATGACCGAAGTACCTTGCGTCATTGTCAACGTGCAGCGCCTGGGACCCAGCACCGGCGGCCCGACGCTCACCGCCCAGGGGGATGTCCTGCAGGCCAGGTGGGGAACCCACGGGGAGCATGCCATCATCGCCCTTTGTCCAGCTTCCGTGGAAGAAACGTACTACCTTACGATCATGGCGTTCAATTATGCCGAGCGGTTTCGGACCCCCGTTATTCTCTTGCTGGATGAAACGATCGGGCACTTAAGGGAGAGCGTCCAGTTAGACAAGTACGACAAAATGAAAATATTCAGCAGGCCCCGTCCCTGGGAAACCCCGGATAAGTATTTGCCTTACGCCGCAGAAGACGATGAACCCCCTCCCATGGCGGTTTTCGGTGAAGGTTATCGCTATCATGTCACGGGCCTGGTCCATGATGAAACCGGTTTCCCCTGCACGGGGAACCACGCGGCCATTGACAGGCTGCTCAGGAGGCTAACCAACAAGATACTGGCCCATGAGGATGAAATCACCCTCTACAAAGAAACCATGACAGAGGACGCCGAGCACCTGCTGATTGCCTTTGGCGCCTCGGCACGCTCGGCGGCCAGCGCGGTGAAAATTGCGCGCAGGGAGGGTATCCGCGCGGGCCTGCTGCAGGTGCAGACCCTCTGGCCCTTTCCCGAAAAATTGATCCGCCAGAAAACCCTGGGAAAACGCTCCGTGCTGGTCCCGGAGATGAACCTGGGGCAGTATGCCCGGGAGATCAAAAAAGTGGTCAGCGACAAGACCATGGTGGTCACGCTATCGCAGATCGACGGGCGCCTGTTCCATCCGAACAAAATCTTGGCCTATTTCAAGGGTGAAGAAAAACATGCCGAAGTCCTTTAATGTCAATAAATATTTGCGCATGGATAAAATGCCCCACATCTGGTGTCCCGGATGCGGCAACGGCATGGTGATGAGCGCTTTTTTGCGCGCCGTTGATTCGCTGCAGCTGGATCCCAACCGGGTTGTTGTCGTCAGCGGCATCGGTTGCTCCTCCAGGATCAGCGGGTATCTTGATTTTAACACCTTGCACACCACCCACGGACGCCCCCTGGCTTTTGCCACGGGCATCAAGCTGGCTGAACCCACCCTGGAAGTCGTGGTCATTACCGGCGATGGTGATGCTACCGCCATCGGGGGGAATCATTTCCTACATTCCTGCCGGAGAAATATCAACATCACCCTGATCGTGATTAACAACTATATCTACGGGATGACCGGCGGCCAGTACTCCCCGCTCACCCACAAGGGAGACTTTGCCACCACGGCTCCGTACGGCAATGTCGAACCCGAACTGGATATGTGTAAAGTGGCGGAAAGCGCGGGGGCTACCTACGTGGCGCGGGGGGTAACCTACAAACCCGTTTCCATGGAAGACATGATCATCAAGGCCCTGGAGAACAAGGGATTTTCCCTGGTGGAGATCTTGTCCCAGTGCCCGGTTTATTACGGCCGGATGAACAAGAAAGGCGACGCCGTGGAGATGTTGAAGTGGCAGAAAGAAAACACCGTCACGATGAAAGCAGCCGCCCAGATGGCGCCCAGCGCCCTGAAAGGCAAAATCATCACGGGCGTGTTGTCTTCCCGCTACAGGCCGGAATACACCGAGGAATATGAGAACGTGATTCAGCAGGCCCAGGAGAGTGCGCAATAATGAAGGAACCGAAGCAGTGGCAGATCAGGCTCAGCGGCTCAGGGGGGCAGGGCTTGATTCTCGCCGGGATCATCCTGGCGGAAGCCGGAAACCTGGAAAACAAGTACGTGGTACAGACGCAGAGTTACGGCCCCGAAGCCAGGGGCGGCGCCAGCCGTGCGGAAGTGATCATCAGCGATGCGCCCATTGATTACCTGGAAGTGGAAACAGCCGATATCTTTCTGGCCTTAACCTCGGAGGCCTACGCCAAGTACTGCTACAATGTAGCACCCGGCAGCATTGTGATTATTGATGAGAACGTCAAGACCAAGCTGCAGCGGACCCGGGTGAATGCCTTTCCCATCATTTCCACGGCCAGGGATACCCTGGGCCGGGAGATTGTCGCCAACATCGTCGCCTTGGGGGTACTGGTCTCCTTGAGCGAGATCCTGCACCATGACTCAGTCAAAGCAGCCCTGAAAAAGAGAGTGCCGCCTCATACCATGGAGTTAAATGCCCGCGCGTTTGAAAAAGGGTGGGCGCTAGGAAAGGAACGCTTAGCCGTGAAGGAGGTGGAAAAAATATAACGAGAGATATATAAAGTAGGAGGTTCAGTAATGAATGAACTCAGATTTGGTTTAGAAGTGCTTACGGTTGGATTTGGCGTTGTCATTGTCACCCTGTTTTTGCTCGCGTTAATCCTCGTTTGTTTCAGCAAGTTTCTTGCGCCACGCAAAAAGGAAATCATCGAACCAGATCGTCAACCGCAGCAAACAACTGCCGATGGGAAGCAAAACAGCGTTGGCGCAGGTGATACAACGGTTGCCTTGGCGAAGGGTCAAGAGGAACAGCAAGAACAAGAAGAACAAGAAGAAGACACGGCATTAGAAGGAGAAACCCTGGTTCAACCTGAACTGGTTGCCGCGATTGCGGGAGCCATCTACGTGGAAGAAACGAAGCAGGCCAGGCCGGAAGTGATCGCTGCAATAGCTGGAGCTGTGCATCACGTTCTTGATGTGCCCGGTTCTCCTGAAGATGATAGGGCGGGGTTGCAACCCGCGGATAACTTATGGGCACAATACGGGAGAACCCGACTCATGCAATTGAGGCAGGAATTCGTTTTACTTAGAAGGGGGATATTGAGATGAGAAAATTACGCGTTTATGTAAATGGCCAGCCTTTTGAAGTCGTTGTCGAAGAACTCGGTGGTCAAACGGCAGCTTATGCGGCCCCGCAGTATGCGCCGTCTGCCAGCCCTCCGGCACCGCCCAAACCACCGACCCAGCAGGCCCCTGCGGCACCGCCGGCACCGCCGCGAGCCCAGCCGACCCAGCCTGCACCCAAGGCCAAGGAAGCCCCGAAGGAAAAGCCGAAGCCCAAGCCGGAAGTCAAGGTCGAGGGCGGCGTCCCCGTAACGGCGCCCATGCCCGGCTCCGTTATTGATGTGAAGGTCAAGGTGGGGGACAATGTCAACGAAGGCGACCTCCTGTTGATCCTGGAAGCAATGAAAATGGAAAATGAAGTGACCGCTCCTTCCCCGGGCGCCATTAAATCAATCCACGTAGAAAAAGGTTCTACAGTGAACACAGGTGATCTGATCCTGGTCATTGAATAAGCCGGGGAGGGTTGATACATGGTAGAAAGACTTATTGAATTCATCCTGACTACCGGGTTTGCTCACATTACTTTCCCGGACCTCGCGATGATTGTCGTCGCGCTGGTGCTGCTCTACCTGGGGATTGTCAAAAAGTACGAACCGCTGCTGCTGGTACCCATTAGTTTCGGGATGCTGCTGGTGAACCTGCCCCTGGGCGGGATCATGGACCCGCCCCAGAACGGGGAACTGGGGGGATTGTTTTACTACCTCTACCAGGGGATTGAACTGGGGATTTATCCGCCCCTGATCTTCCTGGGGGTAGGGGCCCTGACGGATTTTGGCCCCCTGATTTCCAACCCCATGACCTTGCTCCTCGGAGCGGCAGCCCAGTTTGGAATTTTTACGACCTTTTTGGGCGCTATCCTGTTTTTCGGCTTTTCACCTCACCAGGCGGGCGCTATTGGTATTATCGGGGGGGCCGATGGGCCGACCGCTATCTACCTGGCATCGCGCATGGCCCCCGAACTCCTGGGCGCCATAGCGGTTGCTGCCTATTCTTACATGGCCCTGGTTCCCGTGATCCAGCCGCCGATCATGAAAGCGCTGACGACGAAAGAGGAACGGAAGATCATCATGCAGCAGCTGCGCCCGGTTTCCAGGCGGGAGCGGATTCTGTTCCCCATCGTTGTGATTATTTTGACAGGCCTGCTGCTCCCTGCGGCGATCCCGCTGCTGGGGATGCTCATGTTCGGCAACCTGCTCCGGGAATGCGGCGTGACCGAACGTTTGAACAAGGCGGCGCAGAACGAGCTGAACAACATCGTGGTTATTTTCCTGGGGATCACCGTGGGTGCCAATGCGAGTGCCGCCTATTTCTTGCAAACTGAAACGATCATGATCATCCTGCTGGGTTTGTTTGCCTTTGCCGTGTGCACCGCGGCAGGCGTAATCATGGGCAGGATCATGTGCAAGCTGTCGGGTGGGAAGGTGAACCCGCTGATTGGCTCGGCGGGGGTCTCCGCGGTTCCCATGGCCGCCCGGGTCTCCCAGATGGTCGGCAAGCAGGAGAATCCGAATAATTACCTCTTGATGCATGCCATGGGGCCCAACGTGGCGGGCGTGATTGGCTCTGCTGTTGCCGCGGGCATCTTTCTCTCCTTGCTCGGTTAACCGGCTGCGCCCGGAAGCCTATTGTTACAAACTGGGGGCTGTGCCTAACGTTCAAGCTGGACGTTGGCTCGGCCCCTTCCTATTTGCAGCAGGGGAGAGAACCTGCATTCATGACGGCTTTTTCTCCGGTCATTTCTCCCGGAGCAGGATTTTAAACGGTAAAAAAGAAATAATAGTAAGCAGGTTTCAACCAGGAGAAAAGTTTCCAACGCGCCCCAAGTGATGCGCGGAAGAAAAGGAGGGAGAGCATGGAGTACACGGAACAGGTGAACGAGATCGCCCAAACCATCAAGAAGAGCAAAAACTTCTTTGTATTGACCGGGGCCGGCATCAGCACGGAAAGCGGCATTCCCGACTTTCGCAGTCCGGGTACCGGCATCTGGGAAAAAACCGACCCCATCAAAACCTCTTCCACGCAGGTGCTGAAGCGCAACCCCAAATTGTTTTTTGAGGTGGGTTTCGCCCGGTTTGCCAGCTTGAAACAGGCCCAACCCAACCCCGGGCATTTTGCCCTGGCGCAGATGGAAGAACGGGGTTATATGAAAGGCCTGATTACGCAGAACATCGACGGCCTGCACGTGAAGGCCGGTTCCAAGAACGTTTGGGAGGTGCACGGCCACCTGCGCACCTGCCACTGCATGGGATGCAAGAAGCCGTATGACTTCGAGGAAATCTCCTCCCAGTTGAAAGAAGGCCAGAACCCGCCCCGGTGCACGGACTGCCATCAGATCCTGCGCCCGGATGTGGTCCTCTTCGGAGATGCCATGACCGAAACCTTTTTTGCCGCTGAAGGCCGGTTGAGGCAGGGGTGTGATTTCCTGCTGGTGGTGGGCAGCAGCCTGGTGGTTTATCCCGTGGCCGGCCTGCCCGGCCTGGCCGATGCCCTGTCGATCATCAATTTGCAGCCGACGAGTTATGACTACAGGGCCCAGGTCGTGGTCAGGGAAAAATGCAGCAAGGCCTTGCAAGATATCCTGGCTGCATTATAATGGGAGTAATCACAAAATCATCTAGAGGGATGAGGTGACTGCAGAAGATGAGCGATGTCAGGGTGCGTTTTGCTCCCAGCCCTACGGGGGAGCTGCATATCGGAGGCGCGAGAACGGCGCTGTTTAACTGGCTTTATGCCCAAAAAACCGGGGGGAAATTTATCCTGCGGATCGATGATACCGACCGGGAACGCTCTTCTCCGGACCACCTGGAGGCCATCTACCGCGCCTTAACGTGGCTGGGCCTGGATTGGGATGAAGGGCCGGACCAACCCGCATCTTACGGCCCTTACGTGCAGTCGGAACGCCTTTCTATCTATACGGAAGCGGCCCAAAAGCTTTTGCAAGAGGGCAAAGCCTATTACTGCTTCTGTTCCGTGGAGGAACTGGCGGAGCAGAAAAAGATCGTTCGGGAAAGCGGCCAGGCGCCCCGCTACAGGGGCACCTGCAGGAATCTCCCTCCTGCCCAACAGGAAGAAAAGAAGTTAACCTGCCAGGGGCATGTAATCCGGCTGCTCACGCCGGAAGAAGGCGAAACCGTCGTGGAAGATGTGATCAGGGGTTGGGTCACCTTTGATAACGCCAACCTGGATGATCTGATCCTCATTCGATCCGACGGGCTTCCCACGTACAACTTCGCCTCGGTGGTGGATGACAGCCTCATGAAGATCACCCATGTGATCCGGGCCGAGGAACACCTTTCCAACACGCCGCGGCAGCAGTTCATTGCCCGGCAGCTGGGTTTCCGGCTTCCCGTTTACGCCCATGTTCCCATGATTCTTGCCCCGGATCACAGCAAGTTGAGCAAACGGCATGGCGCCACTTCCGTCCAGGAATACAAGGAGATGGGCATCGTCCCGTCGGCGCTGCTCAACTACCTGGCCCTGCTGGGCTGGTCGCCGGGGGAAGACCGGGAGATCCTGCCCCTGGAGGAAATCGTGCAGCTCTTTTCCCTGGAACGGATCACCAAAAACCCGGCCATCTACGATCAGCAGAAATTAACCTGGATGAACGGGCATTACTTGCGAACCATGGAACTGGAAGAACTGCTCCAGGAAGCTCTGCCGTTTTTTCAGGCAGCCGGTGTGATCTCCGCTAATCCCACGGAAGAGGAACGGCTTTATCTGCAGGCCGTCCTGCGCATCATGCGTGACCGCATCAAGGTGCTGGGCGAAGCCGTGGAGGCCACGGATTACTTTTTCCGGGAAGACTATGCCTTTGACCCGGAAGGGGTGAAGAAGCAGTTTCAGCAGAACAAGGAAACGGGGAAGATTTTGACCCGGGTTTCCCGGGTGCTGCAGGGGCTGGAGGCTTTTGAGGAGACGGCGGTCCACGACGCCTTGGCCGGTGTAGCGGTAGAACTGGAGGTCTCCCAGGGCAAAGTCAATGTACCCCTGCGCCTGGCCCTGACGGGGCGAACCAGGGGCCCTGAACTGCTGGACATCCTCCTGGTCCTGGGAAAAGACAGGTCCGTGGCGCGCATTGAAAAAACCTTGGAACGATTTGACCTGGGCTAAAAGCTGGCGGGCAGGG
>PWRN01000093.1 GCA_003556225.1 Syntrophomonadaceae bacterium | reverse complement strand
CAATATCTTCGGCGGATTTGTGATCATCACCGATAAACCGTTTTCCGTGGGCGATTGGATTGAAACCAGCGGGGTGGAGGGGACCGTGGAGGAACTGTCCTTCCGGAGCACCCGCATCAGGGCCTTTGCCAATGCACTGGTGACCGTGCCGAACTCCGTGCTTGCCAACCAGGCCATCACTAACTGGACGCGTATGGGTAAACGACAGGTCTTCTTTCACCTGGGGGTTACCTACACGACTCCCCGGGTTAAACTGCAGCGCTGTGTCGATAGAATTCAGAATCTGCTGGTGCAGCACGACGGTGTGCACAAGGACCTGATCTTAGTTAAATTCGATACGTTTGGCGCCAGCAGCCTGGATATTTTTATCTACTTTTTTACCATTACCACGAAATGGGGGGAATTCATGGCCGTGAAAGAAGACATTAACTTTAAAATTATGAAAATCCTCGAAGAGGAAAGCGTTTCCGTGGCCTTTCCCAGCCGCAGCCTCTACTTTGAAACCCCCCTTCCTGCAGCGACACCGACTGAAGAAACAAGTTCTTGAAATCCCTTGACCCTTGCATCCCTTAGAACATAGCATGCCCGCATGGTCTGAATGAGGCGCTAACACACGGGATTTGACCTTCCGGTTGCCCGTGATGCACCCCGGGCCCGGTTCTTTCTGAATCGAGCAAATATTCTCTTGACATCCTGCAGGTGCTCACGTAAGATAAAACTGTAGTACTGAAAGCAATGATAAAGGGTATTCTACTTTGAGGTGTTGAAGATGGGGCAGCACGAAAAAACCGGCCCGAGAAAACTCCCGGATATTCTGACCCACCAGGAACAAAAGATGCTTCTAGCCCAACCGAACCCCAAGGCCCCTACGGGTTTAAGGAATCTCTGCATGCTGCGGGTGATGCTGAACGCGGGCTTGAGGTTGTCGGAAATTATTCACCTCGCTCCCGCTGACCTGGATGTTGACGCAGGGGAACTGGTGGTGCGGCGGTCTACGGGAGAACCCGGGAGAACCCTCTGGTTGGGAGAGGAAGATCGCGAGTTTATCGACCGGTGGCAGACGATCAAACCGGAGAGCGAGTACCTTTTCTGCACCTTGAAGGGAGATATCTTGAAGGATCGCTATGTCCGGGAAATGGTGAAGAGGCTGGGTCGTAAGGCCGGCATCACCAAGAATATTTTCCCCCACACCTTGCGGCATACATTTGCTGCAGATCTTTATGCCAAAACAAGGGATATCCGCATCGTGCAGAAAGCCCTGGGGCACGTGGATCTTTCGACGACCATGATTTATACGTTTATTATTGACGATGAATTAGAGAGCGCTTTAAGTACATTTGTTAAAGGGCGTCACTTCAGCGACCAGGAGGAAGAACCTGTTGCGGAGGTGTCTGCGCAGGAGCAAACGACGATCGCAAAAGCAGAAAAAGAGATGGAAGTAGCACAGGCCAGGAAATATGCCATGCATGCCATGAAGTGCGTCTGCGGGGATATCATCGGGCGGGGAATGGAAAAATGCTCCGGCTGTGGCAGAAGTATTGAAGAAATCCTGGAAAAACTGAAAAGGAAATTTCATCGCGTGAATTTTGGCATACAGGAAGCGCAGGATGAAAACGAAGACTCAAGCTAAAGAACCTGGGAGGGGTTGCGTTGTCGAAAGGATCCCTTGTTTATCCGGATGGCGAAAAATATTTCGGTGAATTACAGGACGGTTCTCCAAACGGCGAGGGAACCATGACCTTTCCCGATGGCAGTAAGTACGTGGGAGAGTTTCATGATGGTCAATTCTCCGGTCAAGGCACCTTCAAAACTTTTTCAGGGACCTATGTCGGGGAGTGGAGAAGCGGTGTGCCTCATGGACAGGGTGCCTTTACATATTCTGACGGAACCGTGCAGAGTGGAGAATGGGAAAATGGGCACTTTCAAGGAGACCTTCCCCCGGATCAGGCGAACAAGCAGCTCTCCATGTTTGAAGATGAAGGGGAACCCGCCGCCATGGCCGAAGCGGAGGGTAAACCGGACCTTGCCAAGTATATTATCCATGAAGAAAACAACGTGTCCCCACGTGAACAGCCGGGACGTGAGTATCCGGCCCGAGAGACCTGGAGCTTTTCCGCGACGGCTTCTTCCCCGGTGAGCCAGCGGGATTCCTCTTTTCAAACCGTGTACGCCACTGTGCGTTTAAAAGATGGGGTCTATACCGGTGAATTAAATAAGGGTATCCCCCACGGCAAGGGGACGCTCACCAGCGTTGAAGGGGCCAAGTATACAGGCCGCTGGATCAACGGCGTGATGGATGGCGAATTTAGTGTCACGGCGCCGGATGGGAAAACAGTTAAGCGTAAATTCAAGCAGGGCATTTTACAAGAACCCAAGAAGCAAATGGTCGTTAGTTTCAAACTGATGCCCGGCCGGGACGACGACCTGATCGAATGGTTGGAAAACCTGGGGGAGGGAGAGAAATCCTTTCATATCCGCCAGGCCCTGCGCGAAAGATTGGCGGGGAAAAGACCTTACTAGCAAAGGGGTTATTAATCTCTCGCTTTATCCGGGAGCCCCTAGTCTAGGGGTAGGGGCACAAGGCGATACTCCCGCACCTGGGGAGTATTTTCGATCATTTGTTCCGCTTCCAGGTAGATCCGGATATATTCGCCGTCCAGCCAAAGCGACGTCTGATCGCGATAATGGGGACTGAGCGGGTGTTCGCAGACGCCTCCCGCCAAATTTTCCCAAGCTGCAGTTTTTCCATCCTGAAACGCCACGACGTAGCGCCAGGGAGCAGCGTTGGTTACGGAATAGGGGGCACGCAGAGGATAAGAAGCTGCGGCCACGGTCACGCGGCTGCCGTCCAGGGGATAAGGTCCGTCGTTTAAAAACCGGCCGACGACCGGGATCTGGCTTAAGTGATGTTTCAAGGTTATGTCATGGATCTCTCCCCATTGCCAGTTTTCCGGGGCGGCGCCCAGTTGACTTTCTAACTGAGCCACGGCTTTTTGAAACGCCTCCTCCACCACGAACTGCTTGCCCCCGGGAATATCAGCAAACCAGGGAGAGCCTTCCGAGGACAGGAAAAGCCTGTCAAAGGTGTTCGTCGCCAGCAGGTTCTTAAACTGCTCGAACAAACCGGGTCCCATTTCATCTAGAAAGGTCACTTCCAGCATCTTCAGGTAGAGCGCGTGATAAATCGCCGGCCCCGCCAGGTCTTGATCGTCCAAGGGCTGTTCGGCCCAGGCTTGTAGGATCGCCAGGGCCCCGGCTTCGCTGTCACGCCATGCCACGTTTGACTGTACCAGTTTAGCAAGGATGGTGGGCAGCAGTTCCTGGGCCTGGGTATTGAAGATGTTATACTGCAGCTGCTGCATCCCGGTAGCGCTCCAACTCGTCCCGCTCTCCAGTTCGCGGGTCAGGGTCCGGGCACGGTACGGAGGTGACCATTCCTGGGAAATGAAGTAGGGATAGTCCGGGGGAGCAATTTGATTATTTGCCGTGGCCAGGAACCCGCCGGGGGGATTTATCGCTTCCGGCAGCTCTTCAAAAGGAATATAACCTTGCCATTGGTAGGCGGGATCCCAGCCCGGGACCGGGAGCAATCCTTTGCCGGTACTGCGCACCGGTATTTTCCCGGCGGCCTTGTAGGCGATATTGCCTTCCTTGTCGGCATAGACGAAGTTCTGGGCGGGAACATGGAAATAGGTCATGGCCCGGCGAAACGCTGCCCAGTCCTGCGCGTGGGCAAAGCGAAAAATCGCGTCAATTTCTTCGGTATAGTCGTGGGCCGTCCAGCGCAGGCTTAGAATATCCTCGTCGGGGCTGTCCAGCCCGGAAATAATGGGTCCGTTCCGCGTGATCAGAATTTCTCGCTGCGCCGGTTCATCCCAGTTCTTGACAAAATAATCTTCGGCCAGCACCTCTGCTTTTTCCCACTGCCCGTCATAGGAAAAGAGGTAATTGTTCTCCGGGTGGGGGCGCTCAATATAGAGATCTTGCACATCGGGACCGAGATTGGTGACACCCCAGGCGATGTGCCCGTTTGTTCCCACGATCACCCCGGGGATGCCGGGGAAGATCACGCCACTGATCGTCAGGGTGCCGGGAATTTCCAGCCGAGTCTGGTACCAGGTAGAAGGAATGCCCATGCCCAGGTGCATGTCATTGGCCAGCAGGGGTTGACCGGAGGCGGTCTTGCGGCCGCTGACCACCCAGTTGTTGCTGCCCCGTTCACGGGTAGGAAAGCCACCCTTAGCGCTTGCGATCTTTTCCAGGGTACACAGCAGCCCGGGCGAGGTGTCGTCGGCTGTATTGATATATCCGCTGGCCGGGTCTGCCGGCAAGCCTGCAGTCACGCTAGGGCCTCCCTCGGGGGGCGCGGGGAAAAGATCCAGGGCTTTATCTTCCGGCAGCAGCTGCAAGGCGGCCGCTAAAAACAGCTCTGTTTCCATGTTGCCCCCCAGGTCCCAGGCCATTAATTTCCCGATGCTCAAGGTGTCTGCAATTTCCCATGGATCCGGCTCGTAACCCAGCACGAGGAATTCAAAGGAGAAAGAACTTCGGGACTGGGTGATGTAATAATTAACCCCGGCAGCGTATTGTTCCAGCGCACGGGCCGTTTCCGTGCCGAGCTGCGCCACGGCCTGCTCCGCGGTGTAGCGCATCAACAAGGATCTCAAGAAGAAATCGGTTTCCAGAAAATCTTCGCCGAATATTTCGGCAAGGCGCCCGGCGGCGGCGCGGCGGTTAAGGTCCATTTGCCAGAGTCGATCTTGCGCCTGGGTATAGCCCTGGGCAAAAAACAGGTCATCCATGTTATCCGCCTTGATGTGGGGTATGCCGTATGGGTCACGATAGACCATGACCTCCTGGTTTACAGGCGCTGCGGTTGCTCCTTCCAGGGCCGGCAGGCCTCTTCTGCCCACGAACAGGTACACGGCTCCGAGAGAAATGATCACCAGCAACACGACGGACAGTAAAATCTTTTTCCAGTTCATCTTGGCATGAAGCCCCCTTGGCGGTAAAATCAACTCACCAGGCAAAGAAGCCTGCTGAATATTCTTTACATATTCTTTATATTTCAACTTCAGTCCTCTATTTTACAACTTCTTTTCTTGTTTAAATTACTTAAACAATAACAAGAAAGTGACGGCACGAGCGAGGATTTCAGAAGGACTTGAGGTAGAAGGTTGGTTTTCAAATCAAATGAAGAGTCGGAGGTGAAATCGATGAAAAAAATCGGTGTCCTGGGGTTCTGTTTGCTGGTGCCTTTCCTGTTGCTGTCTTGCGCCGCGCTATCTCCCGGGGATACGGGTGATGCCCGGGTCGAAAACCGGGTCGAAAACGGGCCTTTCGTGCTGGTGCAGCCGTCAGGTGAAGGATCGATGAGCGTGGAAGAAGCTTTGGACAGGAGGATTTCCCGCAGGCAGTTTGCCCCGGGCTCTCTCCGTGAGAAAGAGTTGTCTCAAATCCTGTGGGCGGCCCAGGGAACAAGCCTCGATGGCTCCACGGGCGCCACTCGCACGGCCCCCTCCGCCGGCGCCACGCATCCCCTGGAAGTGTTTGTGGTGACGGCCGGCCTGGACGAAAACGGCGAGGCTTTTCCGGCCGGTATCTATTATTTCGATCTGCAGCAGCACGAGCTCTTCCTGGTTGTGGAGGGGGACCAGCGGGAGGCCCTGGCCCAGGCTGCCTTGGGGCAGGGTTTCGTGCAGCAGGCCCCGGTCAGTGTTGTCATTGCCGCCGATTACGAGAGGACCACGGCCAGGTATAGAGAGCGGGGAAGGCGCTATGTGCACATGGAGGTGGGCCACGTCACGCAAAATATTCACCTGCAGGCAGAAGCGCTGGGCCTGGGCTCTGTCGCCGTCGGGGCCTTTGAAGATGACCGGCTCCAGGCGCTGCTGGAAACGGAATATGATCCCCTGATGATCATTCCCATCGGGCGTCTTTAGGGCCGGAAACGTACATCCAAGTGGTTTTACGCGCGTGACCCGCGCGGTTGGAGCAGGGATAACAGGTTTTGAGAAAACACTTTTTCCCGGACCGCCCCGGAGAAAAGCCGGTCGATCTTGGAGCGCTCGGAAGAAGGCAGTCCGAAAGGGTAATCGCTGCCAAAGATAATGCGGTCCGTGCCGTAATCTGTGGCAAAATCTTCGATTTCCCGGGGACTGGCCAGGGCCGTATCGACATAAACGTTAAGGTTTTCGAAGAGGCCGGCTTTTTTCAGCTGCCTGTATCCCCCGTTTAAAAAGCCAAAATGCGGAATGATCGCGACGGTCTTGCCGTTGAGCCGACGTACCAGCTCCAGGGTATTGGCGAATTCATCCTCGATGATCACCGGGTACCGGTGTTCACAGATGTGCTCGATGAACGCGAAACACTCCGCGGCGTGGAAGTTGTAGCGGGGTTCATGGGCATGCCGGTGCCACTTGATTCCGCTGAACCCGGCCGGGGGGAAGAGAAAATCATTCCAGACAAACCAGTAGGCGAAGATCCACTCCCGGCAGAGGGATTCGAGGTAGGCATGAACGTTTTCCCGGGACTGCCGGTAAAATGCATCATCGGTAAAAAAAGGGTCATAGCGATCATAAATTTCTTCGACAGGTGAGAAAAGTACTCCGCCATCGATGTTTCCATCCTTCCAGAGGGGCAGAATCTCTTCCAGCGGTAGCGTACGCCCACAATGAACATGTCCGTCCAGAACCAGCATCGGATCCCTCCCTAGAGCCCGAATTGCAAAGATAACTTGAAAGATCCAGCGATAATCAGTATACTTTACCTAATACTATATCAATTTACAGAAAGCAGGGGAAGTGTCTTGGGGAAAAATATCGCCCTGGATGACGGGTATACCTCCGATTTTATTCAGCCCCACGAGCTGGAGTACATCCAACCTGAGATCGATACAGCCCACCGGCTGTTGCACGAGGAAAGGGGAGCCGGCAAAGAATTTACAGGTTGGTTGGACTGGCCCCGGCGCGATCACGCGGAACTCCTTCGTGTCAAAAAGCTGGCCCGGCAGATCCGGGAAAATGCCGAAGTATTCATCGTGGTTGGCATCGGGGGATCCTACCTGGGTGCCCGTTCTGCCCTGGAATTGATGAACCACACCTTTTTCAACCAGCTGGTCCCCGAAAAAAGGCAGGGGCCGGCAATTTATTTTGCCGGCCATCACATGAGTGCGGCCTTTTTTTCTCACCTCCTGGACGTGGTGCGAGAAAAGGAGATCATGCTTAACGTGATTTCCAAGTCGGGGACAACCCTGGAAACAGCCCTGGCCTTTCGCGTGCTCCGCCGCTTCATGGAGAACAAGTACGGCCGGGTGGAAGCGCGGAAAAGAATCATTGTAACGACAGACCCGGAAAAGGGCCTGTTAAAAGAACTGACAGATAGGGAAGGATACCCCACGTTAACCATCCCGGGGTCGATCGGGGGGCGCTACTCCGTGTTGACAGCCGTCGGCCTGCTGCCCATGTCCGTGGGGGGAGTGGATGTTGATGCCGTTTTGGCGGGAGCCCGCGCCGGCTATCAGCTCTACAGCGTGCAAAAACTCCGGGAGAACCCCGCCTATCGCTACGCGGCCGTGCGAAACCTGCTCTATCGAAAGGGGAAGCGCCTGGAACTACTGGTGAGCTACGAGCCCTCCTTTTATTATTTCATCGAGTGGTGGAAGCAGCTCTTCGGTGAAAGTGAGGGCAAAGACCAGAAGGGGATTTTCCCCGTGGGGATGAATTTTACAACCGACTTGCATTCCCTGGGCCAGTACGTCCAAGATGGCTACAGGAACCTGTTTGCCACGACCCTGTGGATCGAGCAACCGCAGACAGACCTGGTTGTCCAGGAAGAGGAAACGGACCCGGATCAACTCAACTATTTAGCGGGACGCTCCTGGCATGAGATCAACGCCCGGGCTTGTGCAGGGACCATGTTGGCTCACACCTCGGGACGGGTCCCCAACCTGAAAATATCCATTCCGGAAATCACCCCATATTTTTACGGCCAGCTGGTATATTTTTTCCAGAAAGCCTGTGCCATCAGCGGCTACTTGCTGGGGGTTAACCCTTTTGACCAACCCGGGGTAGAGGCGTATAAGAAGAATATGATGGATTTGCTGCAGCAATAGAACCTCGCTGCCCAACGATCATGCGCGACTGGCAACTGTGAAAACCGTTATTCTCGTGCTGGCACCGTTGGGCTGGAAAGGACGTACACCCATGTGGAACTCCAGGTTATTCAGGGCAGGCATTGGGATCTTGTTGTTGTTTTTGATCATCCTGGTGGGAACGCAGATATCCTTTCTCTTTCGCCCCCTGATCATTATCATCAATACCCTTTTTTTCCCGATCCTGATCGCGGGTGTTTTCTACTTTGTCACCTT
>PWRN01000033.1 GCA_003556225.1 Syntrophomonadaceae bacterium | reverse complement strand
TTTGGGCCAGTTCGTATGTTTTGGCCACAGAGTTGATGGAGGGGCGGATGATGGGGTGATCCACGATGTTGTCAACCAATTCTCCGAAAAGGTAGACCTTAAATTTCATCTTCCGCAAGCTCTGCAGGTATTCTTCTGCGGTTTTCACCGATTCCAACTCCTTCAAAAATTCTATTAACTCTTTTTTTGATTATAACATAATTGTCTCCAAAGGTGTTCCGGCCAATTATCCTTTTTGTTTGATTGTTTTGACGAATAATCCTTTTTGTGTTATTGTATTTTAAGAATACTCACTACTAGATCACGGGTGAAACCGGTGCAGTCCTGCTTATGCAGCATCCGGGATCACCCTGTTTTTACATTCACCGCGTCATGTTTCAGGCAAATGTTCTCCCATGAACTTGTTTGCCCAAAAATGGATTAAATTCTACGTGCGGGAGGTCATAACCATGAAGAGCGTCCGTGATTATAAAGAAAGCCTGGAAAAACTGAACCGCAACGTTTATGCCATGGGGAAGCCGGTAGAAAATACCGTGGAGCATCCCCTGGTGCAGCCTTCGTGGCGTTCGGTTGCCTTGAGCTATGACCTGGCTGAGCATGAAGAACATGAAGATCTAATGACAGCTAATTCGCCGCTTACGGGGGGAAAAATAAACCGGTTCACGCACATTCAACAGAACCGTGAAGACCTCACCAGGAAGATAAAAATGCTGCGCCTCATGGGCCAGCGCACAGGGTCCTGCTTCCAGCGCTGTGCCGGGCTGGACTGCATCAATACCCTCTACTCTGTTACGCATGACATCGATGATGTCCACGGGACAACTTATCACCGGCGCTTTTTGGATTTCTTGTTCCGGGTGCAGTCTGAAGACCTGGTCTGCGATGCGGCCATGACCGATCCCAAAGGGAACCGGCGCCTCCCACCCCACCAACAGCACGACCCCGACCTCTACCTGCGCATTGTCGACAGAAACAGTAAAGGGATGATCGTGCGAGGCGCCAAGGCCCATCAAACCGGCGCCCTGAATTCTCACTATATCGTCGCTTTGCCCACCACCATGATGGGGGAAAAAGACAGGGACTACGTGGTCAGCTTTGCCGTGCCTGCCGATGCACCGGGGGTAAGTTTTGTCTACGGGCGCCAACCTTCGGATACCCGGCGCCTGGAAGAAGGGGGGAAAGATGCCGGCAACCTGTACTTTGGCGGCCATGAAGCACTGATCATTTTTGAAGATGTTTTTGTGCCCCACGAACTCATCTTCATGGACGGCGAATACGAATTTACACCGGTTTTGGTGGAGAGGTTTGCCTCGTACCACCGCGCCAGCTACGGGGGATGCAAGGTTGGTGTGGGAGATATTTTGATCGGTGCCACGGGATGCATGGCCCGCTATCACGGTATTGAAAAAAGCTCCCATGTGCGGGATAAGCTGGTGGAAATGAATCATCTGAACGAAACCCTATACGCCTGCGGCCTGGCTAGCAGCTGTGCCGGCACACAACTCGCTTCCGGCAATTACTTTGTTGATCCCCTCCTGGCCAATGTATGCAAGCTCAATGTCACCAGGCTTCCTTTTGAAATCGCCCGCCTGGCCCAGGACATCTGCGGCGGAATCATGGTCACCCTTCCCTCGGATCAGGATTTTCAGCATCCCCAGATCAGCGAATTGCTGAAAAAATACTACCAGGGAATCGAGGAAATTGATACGGCCACAAAAGTGCAGATGATCAGGCTGGTGGAAAACCTGACCCTGGGCAGCGGGGCTTCCGCGTATCTTACGGAATCGGTCCACGGTGCCGGTTCGCCCCAGGCCCAGCGGATCATGATCGAGCGCAACATGAACCTGGAGCACAAGATGGAGCTGGCCCGGAGCCTGCTGCAAGTCCCACCGTTTTAATCGAGGGTCTATCCTTTCAGCGGGTTTTCTGATCGATCTGGCTTTGAAGATTTGTTTTATTCTCATCCTGGTACGGTTTGGCCTTCACCGCCTGCAGGGCAGCCCGCTTTATCCCTCCAGGATGAGGGATCATTTATTCCAATGATTCTTTCTCTTCTCAAGACTGCGCAATGCGTTCATGGGCCATGGAAATTTTTTGATGTTTTAGCAGGGAGGGAGATGTAGATGCTTTCGAGTTTATCCCTGGAAGGGAAGGTAGCGGTGGTTACCGGTGCCACCAAGGGCCTGGGCCACGGGATAGCCCACGGTCTGGGGGCGGCGGGCGCCGACCTGGTCATTGTCAGTCGCCACCAGGGTGACTGTGAGAAGGTGGCTTCGGAGATTGAAGCAGCGGGACGACAGGCTCTCCCGCAAGCTTCCGACATGCGGAACGTTGCTTCCATTGATTTACTGGTAGAAAAAACGATTAAGCGGTACGGCCGGATTGATATTCTTGTGAACAACGCTGGAACGGCTGTAACCAAGGCTCCCGAACAGGTGACGGAAGAGGACTGGGATGCTGTCCTGGATCTAAACTTAAAAGGGGCCTTTTTTGCTGCCCAGCGGGTGGGCCGGCAGATGATCCGGCAGCAGCACGGGAAAATCATCAATGTTGCATCGGTTTTTGGTTTTGTCGGTGACGGTAATATTGTGGCCTACTGCGCCAGTAAGGGGGGCTTGATCTTACTGACAAAATCCCTGGCCCTGGCCTGGGCCCGGCACAATATCCAGGTTAATGCCATTGCTCCCGGTTATATCGAAACAGAGATGAACACGGAGGTGTTGAACCAGGAAAAGGTATTCAAGCACCTGATGAAAAATACCCCGGCCAAGCGCCTGGGGAAAGTGGAAGATGTCATCGGCGCTGTGGTCTACATGTCTTCACCTGCTGCCGATTATATGACGGGACAAAGCATCGTGGTGGACGGCGGTTGGCTGGCCCACTAGCAGTAATAAGTTTGACATAACAGCAATTATTATGCAATAATTACATTGCATTCTCTGCAGTAAATAAAACCCGGTTACAAGGTTTAGTCAGGCATCGCTGCATTTTCCCTGCTTGCCCTCGACTCATAGAAATAAAAAAATAAGAAGGAGTGGTTCCTATGAGAACCAGACAGGAATATATTGACAGTTTAAAGGCGTTGAACACGGTAGTCTATGCCTTTGGTGAAAAGATAGACAACGTTGTGGAACACCCCCTGACCAAACCCCATGTCAATGCGGCCGCCATGACCTATGAACTGGCCCATGATCCCGAATTCGAAGACCTGGTAACGACCACCTCCCACTTAACCGGGAAAAAGGTGAGCCGGTTTACCCACATCCACCAAAGCGCCGATGACCTGGTGAAAAAAGTCAAGATGCTGCGGGGTATTTCTCAACGTACGGGTTCCTGCTACCAGCGCTGCGTGGGTTTTGACGGCATCAACGCCCTTTATGCCACCACCTATGATATCGACCAGAAGCACGGGACCCGTTACCATGAACGGATGAAAGACTACGTGAAACACTTGCAGGAGACGGACAACATGGTCTGCGGCGCCATGACCGATCCCAAGGGAGACCGGGGATTAAGCCCGGGCAAGCAAGACGACCCCGACCTGTACGTGCGCATTGTGGAGAAAAATGACAAGGGCATCGTCATCCGGGGCGCCAAGGCCCACCAGACCGGTGTGGTCAACTCCCACGAAATACTGATCATGCCCACCATCGCCCTGGCGGAAGAAGACCAGGACTATGCCGTGGCCTGCGCTCTGCCCGTGGATGCGCCGGGTGTAATCCACATTTTCGGCCGCCAGAGCAACGACACCCGCAAATTCGACGAAATGGACCAGGGGAACGCCTGTTTCGGCGTGGTCGGCGGAGAAGCCCTGACGGTATTAAACGACGTCTTCGTCCCCTGGGAGAAGGTCTTTATGTGCGGTGAGGTTGATTTTGCCGGAACCCTGGTGGAACGCTTTGCCTGCTATCACCGCCAAAACTACGGCGGCTGCAAGGGCGGGGTTAGCGACATCATCGTCGGCGCCACCGCGGCCATCGCCGATATGAACGGCGTAGCCCGGGCTTCCCATATCCGGGATAAAATCGTGGAGATGCTGCACCTGACGGAAACCGTCTACTGTTGTTCCATCGCCTGCTCTTCCCAGGGACGCCCCACCCGCAGCGGCGCTTACTTCGTGGATCCCCTGCTGGCCAACGTGGGCAAGCTGAACATTACCCGCTTCATTTACGAGATCTGCCGCCTGAGCCATGATATCGCCGGCGGCCTTTTGGCAACGCTGCCCTCGGAAAAAGATCTGCAGCACCCGGAAATCGGTCCATACGTGGAGAAATACTTTAAAGGCAAGGCCGATGTGCCCACGGAGGAGCGCTACCGCATCGTTCGCCTGCTGGAAAACATGACCGGAGGGACCGCCCTGGTGGAAAGCATGCACGGTGCCGGCTCGCCCCAGGCCCAACGGGTGATGATCCTCAGGCAGGGCAACCTCCCTCACAAGGTGGCCCTGGCCCGCAAGCTGGCCGGCATCGAAGAGAAAGGATGAGCCAGGAAGAGCCCTCGGGAGGCTTTTTATGAAAAAAGTCGGGGTCAAATTCTGCGGGAACTGCAACCCCCATGTTGATACAGGGGAAATTTATCGGGAAATTCAGGATAAACTGGGGCAGATGGAGGGGCTGGAGCTTGTTTCCAAGGATACCCCGGGGCTGGATGTGCTGATCGTGATCAGCGGCTGCCCCGTGGACTGCGCGGAACGACCCCCGGGGACATACCGGGAAGTTGTGGCCGCTGGAGAATCGGTTAACCGGGTTGGTTGCGCTGCCGCTGAGATCTCCGAAAAAATTATGGAACAGCTGGCCAAGATTTGCTAAGATAAGTTCAGTCGGGAATCAAGTTTTCGAAAAGGAGTTGGTGGAGGTTGGAAAAAGAAATTGTAATTATCGATGGCTGCCGTTCACCCATCGGGGATTTTGGAGGTGCCTTTAAGGACCTGCTGCCTTCAGATTTGGCCCTGCCTGTCCTGGAGGCGCTGATCAAGAGGACCGGAGTGGATAAAGCCCAGGTGGAAGAGATCATCCTGGGGCATTGCATCCAGCGCACGGACGATGTCAACACGGCGCGGGTTCTTGGATTAAAAGCGGGGTTCCCCAAGGAAACAACGGGTGTCACCGTCCAAAGGCAGTGCAGTTCGGCCATGCAGGCGATTGTCCAGGGCTATCATGAACTTTATGCCGGTGATGTGCGGATGGTGGTGGCCGGCGGAGTGGAGGCCATGAGCTCATCCCCGTATATCCTGAAAAAGGCGCGCTGGGGACAGCGCTTGCAGCACGGGGAGATGACAGACTCCGTTTGGGAGCTGTTAACGGATCCGGTCGTCCAGTTGATCATGGGTGAAACAGCGGAAAACCTGGCGGAAAAATATCAAATCACCCGGGAAGAACAGGACGAAGTGGCCCTGCGCAGTCACCGGAATGCCGTTGAGGCTACCAGGGAGGGTCGATTCAAGGAGGAAATGGTTCCTATTGCTGTCCCCCGGGGGAAAAAAGAACCCGTGATTGTCGAGCGAGATGAACATCCCCGGGAAGATATCAGCATGGAAAAGCTTGCTGCTTTAAAACCGGTCTTCCGCAAGGGCGGAACGGTCACGGCGGGGAATTCCTCCGGGATTAACGACGGGGCGGCCCTGGTGTTGATGACCACGGCGGACGCAGCCAGTGAACTGGGGCTTAAACCGCTGGGTAAAATTCTTGCCTATGCCTGGGCAGGCGTGGAGCCCGAACTCATGGGATACGGTCCCGTGCCCGCGGTGCAGAGAGCCCTGGAACGAGCCAACCTCACCCTGGAGGATATGGAGTTAATTGAATTGAATGAAGCCTTTGCCGCCCAGTACCTGGCTTGCGAAAAGCTGCTGGGGCTGAACCGCGAAATCGTCAACGTGAACGGCAGCGGCGTCGGACTCGGGCATCCAGTGGGGTGCACCGGGGCCCGGATTGTCGTGACCCTGCTTCACGAAATGAAGAGAAGGAACCTTAGGCGCGGCCTGGCTTCTCTCTGCGTGGGTGGAGGCATGGGCATGGCCATGATTCTGGAAAGGGAGTAATGCCTGCTGCTTCCTGGCGACGGTTTGATCACCATCGGACCAGCCTGCTTTTTAGGCGCTTTGCCAGATGATTTTAAGATTGTTTTTTGATCAAGCTATTCATGAAAGAACAATTGACCCTTTAAGATCTCCCTAATGGTTCTTAAAGGGTTTTATTTTGTATTTGTCGAACTAGTTTGGTTAGAATGTTTTGCTTTCCGGGCAGTTCTAATCTTCATGCTTGGAGTGTAACATGATCTACAGCAAGGCAAGCTTACTAAAATTTCATGACTATAAACAGCGTGTCCGCCAGGCTGTTGAAATGTGTGGTGGTCTTAAGCATCTCAGAACGTCTGACAGGGTTCTGATCAAACCCAATCTGGTTATGTGGGACAGCGTCTATCCGTTTCCGAAATATGGCGTGATCACCACGTCCCTTCTCGTCGAAGAAATGGTTAAGCTACTGTCGGACTATGGATGTTCTGACATCACTCTGGGGGAGGCCACGATCAAAGATCAGGATCTTGGTTCCAGCACCAAAGCGGCTTTTGCTGGGTTGGGGTATCATTCGTTACAAAAAAAGTACGGTCTCAAGCTGGTTGATTTTGATGACGAACCCTTTGTCGAAACGGATTTTGGCGAATTTTCCTTGAACATTGCCAGGCAGGCATTTGAGACAGACTTTTTGATCAACCTTCCCGTGCTAAAGACCCACAGCCAGACGAAGGTATCCCTGGGACTTAAAAACTTGAAGGGATGTCTCGATCTTAAATCCAAAATTCGCTGCCACAATAGAGAAATTCCCCTGGAGCACTTTATTGCCAGGCTGGGTGAGACAATTTCCCCCCGGCTGACGGTGATAGACGGGATTTATGCCCTGGAAAGGGGCCCGATCTTTAACGGCAAAGCATATCGTTCCGACCTCCTCATTGCATCCGGGGACACCTATGCTGCCGACTGGGTAGGCTGCAGGGCCCTGGGCCTGGAGCCCTCAGAAGTGCCTTACCTGGCTGATTTTGCTGCGGCCCGGGATTTGCCCCTCGACGGCAGCACCATCCAGGTTGTTGGGGAGGCGCTCGATCACGTTTCCACCAATTTGGAATGGGACTGGGAGTGGAATAAAGAGAACTCCGCGCCAGAGGTATTCGATCGCCTGGGCATCCGGGGCATCTATTACCCCAAGTATGACCAGACCCTTTGCTCAGGGTGCTCCCATATGAACAACCTCATGCTGATCTTGTTGCTAGGCGCTTACCGGGAAAAGCCTTTTTCGGGTGTGGAGTATCTGGGTGGGAAGGCGACGCTTTCCCAGGGGGGGTACGAGAAAACGTTTCTCTTTGGAAACTGTGCAGTCGGGTTAAACAAAAATAATCCCGCCATCCAGGAAGCGGTGAAAATCAAGGGCTGCCCTCCCGCGGCAGCGGAAATAGTTCGAGTTTTAAACGAACACGGCCTGCCGGCCAGCCTGGACATGTATGCCGCCTACCGTGAAGCCCACGCTGCCCGGTACAAGGAAAAGTCGGAGTTTAATGAAGCCCACTTTACCATCCAGGAATGAATTGGATCCTAAAACCGGGGTTTGAGCTGCAGAAGGTTACTTTGTGCATTCTCCCTGCATTTCAATCATCATTAAAGACAGGAGGCGAAAGGTGTGAGTGGTGAAACGGTGCTGGTGGAAAAACGGGGGCACGTCGGCGTAATCGTTCTCAACCGTCCCGAACAGTTAAATACCTTCAATACCCCCATGGCCCAGGACTTGAACGAGGCCCTGGAGCAGCTGGAGCAGGAGCAAGAAATCCGGGTCGTGGTTGTCAGAGGGGAAGGGAAAGCGTTCAGCGCGGGGATAGATGTGACGGAATTGAAAGGAAAATCATCGGTGGAGATGCTGCAGTGGGGCGAGCTCATGGGCAGAATGTGTCAGACTATTGCCAGGATGAATAAGCCGGTTATTGCTTCCGTGCAGGACCTGGCCATCGCCAACGGGATCGGCCTGGTCGCGGCCGCTGACCTGGCCGTGGCCGCGGAAGGGGCTCGATTCGGTGCCACGGCGGTGAATGTAGGGCTTTTCTGCATGGGCCCTGCAGTCCCGCTCTCCCATCACATGGGTAAAAAGAAGGCCCTGGAGTTGGTCTTGACCGGAGATATCATCGATGCGGCCGAAGCGGAAAAGCTAGGCCTGGTGAACAAGGTGGTCCCCCGGGACAAGCTGGAAGAAGAGACCATGGAACTGGCTGAAAAGCTCGCCGCCAAGAGTCCGCTGGCCGTGCAGCTCGGGAAAAGATCATTTTACGAGATGTCCGACCTGCCCTACGAAAAAGCCCTGGAGTCAGCCAACAATCTCTTCACCTTGCTCTGCACCACGGAAGATGCCCACGAGGGCGTGGACGCGTTTAAAAGCAAGCGGACGCCCCAGTGGAAAATGCGCTGA
>PWRN01000084.1 GCA_003556225.1 Syntrophomonadaceae bacterium | reverse complement strand
GTTTTTTGAACCGTGACCACGGCGACGATGGCGGTTAGCGAAATCCGTTCCATGCCCAGTGATTGGGCCAGGGAAACCGCCAGGGTCACCGCCAGCGCCGTTTTTAACACTCTTCCCCCCAGGTGAAGTTTTTTAAAACCGCCAAACCATCTTTTCAACGCCGATCACCGTTTACGTCATGATCATGGAGGTATTCCTGGTATATCGCCGCAGCCGCACTGGTCCCCAGGCGCCCGGCGCCCGCTTCGAGCAGGCCCAGCGCCTGCTTTAAATCCTTGATACCGCCGGAAGCTTTAATTCCAACGGAATTCGGCAACAGTGCCCGTAATGATTCAATATCCTGGATAGAAGCCCCGCGGGGGCCGTAGCCCGTTGAGGTTTTAATAAAGCGCGCGCCGGCGGAAACCCCGCAGGCTGCCGCGGTACGCATTTCCTCGTCAGTTAACAAACCTGTTTCAATGATTAACTTCACCGGGATGCCGATCTCCACGATGGCCGCAATCTCCCGGATTAGATGTTCCAGCTTTTGATCTTTTAAGGCCCCGATGTTGAGCACCATGTCGATTTCCTGGGCGCCATTATCCACCGCCGTTTGCGCTTCGATGTGCTTGATCTCCGGCTCATTGGCCCCCAGGGGAAAGCCCACCACCGTGACCAGCCGCGTCTGGCTGCCTGCCAGCAAGGGGCGAGCCAGGGCAACGCGGCAGGGGTTTACGCAAACGCCGATAAAGTTGTGCGTCAGCGCTTGCCTGCAGAGGCTTACAATGGAACGTTCGTCGGCATCGGCGCGCAGCAACGTTGATTCGATCGTTCTCGCCAGGTCTGGCATCACACCTAACCTCTTTCTCTGCCTGTATTACCCCTTCATCACACCCCGGGGCGACAATTTGACCAGGGGCCTGATTAAATCCTGTTGGATGGCGATGATTTCCTCAATATCCTTGTAGGCCATGGGCGCTTCCGAGAAATCGCCTCTCCAGCCGCTGAAAACAATACCCTGCATGGCCTCATCAGCCATTTCCCTGGTGATGACCCGATTGGCTTCTTTACGGCTCATCACGCGCCCGGCACCGTGGGAGCAAGAAGCAAAGCTTTCCGAATTCCCCAACCCTTCCACGACATACGAGGGGGTCCCCATGGATCCCGGGATGATCCCCGGTTCCCCCCGGGTTGCCTTGATGGCACCTTTTCTGTGCACGATCACATCTTTTCCAAAATGTTTTTCCCGGCTGGCGTAATTGTGATGACAGTTAATTGTCCGGGTAATTTTAGCCCCCGTCAATTCCGAAAATATATCGAAAAATCGCTCTAACAACCGCTCCCTGTTGGCCTGGGCAAAAGAAAGGCAGTAATTCATGGCCTCCAGGTAAGCGCGACCCTCGGGCGTGTGCAAAGATAAAGGAGCTAAATCGTATTCTTTCGGTACTATTTTGCCTTCCTGGTTCTGTTTTTTGGCGATCTTGTTAAAATGGTTCGCCACCTTGTACCCGATATTGCGGCTGCCCGAATGGACCATCAACCAGAGGCGCTGGTCACTTCCCTGCTCAATGCTGCAGAAGTGGTTCCCGCCGCCCAGGCTCGCCAGCTGGTGCCGCGCCGAATGGAGTTCCTGTTGAATGATCTCGATCGGGGGCGCCGTGTCAAACCCGGACCACTGTTGCGGCTTTTTATTGTGCTTGAATCCCACGGGCATTGATCTTTTCGCTTTTTCCAGGACAGCCCCGACCGTCCTTTTATCGATCTCCGTGCAATCCGTTTGCGCTGCGGCGATCCCGCAGCCGATATCAACCCCGACGGCGTTCGGGATGATCATCTCTTCCAGGGTGGCCAGGACACCCCCGATAGGCATGCCGTACCCCTGGTGAACATCCGGCATCAAGGCGACGTGCTTAAAGGCAAAAGGTAAGTTGGAGAGATTAATGGCCTGCTGCATGGCTCCTTCTTCCACCTCGTCCGCCCAGATTTTAATGGGCAGCCTGCCCTTCTGGATGATTTGCATCCGTGCTCACCTCCTTTGTCGGTTAAACTAATTATATACGTTTTCGCCGGCGATTTAAACCCTCACACTTTGGCCCGCGGCATCCAGGAGTAAAATAATTGCGGGGGTTGGGGCAATATTCTGCTCTTGAGCAAGAAAAGAGTGACCTCGTTCCAAAAAAGGTAGCGCGTCCTACCAAACCAAAGGAACGGAGGTCTCTCAAGTATTTTCTGTTTGTTTTTGCCGGTTCTTTCTGGTATGATCGAAAACAGCATGGAGCTTTGCAGCGTATCATAACCCAGCATAAAGGAGGATGCCGGTGACTTCCAGGATACTGATTAAAGGCGCAACCATGATCACCATGAATGAAGAAAACGAGAGGCTCACCCCGGGGGATCTGCTCGTGGAAAATGATCGCATTGCCTCCATTGACCACACCATTCTCGATCCCGAGGGAGATGTGAAGGTCATCTCGGGGAAAGGCAAAGTGCTTATTCCCGGGCTGATCAACTTACATAACCACGCCGCCATGACGCTCTTTCGCAGCTATGCCGACGACCTGCCGTTAATGGAATGGCTGCAGAACAAGATTTTACCCGCCGAGGCAAAGCTGACCGCCGAGGACGTATACTGGGGGACATCCCTGGCCCTGCTGGAAATGCTGCGGGGCGGGACGACGACCTTTGTCGATATGTATTACTACATGGATGAGGTGGCCCGGGCCTGCGTGGAGAGCGGTATGCGGGCCGTTCTCTCGGAAGGGATCATCGGTGTCAACAGCAAAATTGGCCATAAAACACTCCATACCGCCAAGAATTTCGTGAAAAACTGGCAGGGAAAGGGCGAGGGACGGATCACTGCCATGCTTGGCCCTCATGCCCCTTACACCTGCCCCCCGGATTTCATGAAAGTGGTGCTGAAGGAAACCGGGGATCTTGATGCGGCATTCCACATTCACCTGGCGGAGTCGAGAAGTGAAGTGCAGGAATCGCTGGATCGCTACCGCAAGACCCCGGTGGGGCTCATGCTGGAACTGGGGCTGCTGGACCGGCGGGTCCTGGCCGCCCACTGCGTACATTTGACCGATGAAGACATCGAGATCCTGGCGGACAAGGAAGTGGGCATTTCACATAACCCGGGCAGCAACCTCAAGTTGGGCAGCGGCATTGCCCCTCTTCCCAGGCTGTTGGAAAAAGGCGCCCGGGTCGGTCTCGGCACCGATGGGGCAGCCAGCAACAATAACCTGGATATGTTTGAAGAAATACTCCTTTGCAGCCTGATTCAAAAGGGCGTGCACGAAAAACCTACCTTGATCACGGCCGCCCAGGCCCTGGAGTTGGCCACCCGCGGGGGCGGTAGGGCGCTGCACATGGAAGAGCTCGGGGTTTTAAAGGAAGGAGCCAAGGCGGATCTCACCTTGCTGGATTTTCACAAACCTCACCTGCAGCCCCACAACAACCCCGAAGCGAATATCGTTTACTCTGCTTCAGCCAGTGACGTGGACACGGTGATCGTCGACGGTCGTCTCGTCGTGGAGGGAGGGGACGTGCTTACTCTGGATGCGGAGCGGATTTACTATGAAACAACGAAGCGGGCCAAAAGGCTGCAGGGTTAGGCGGGCCGCAACAGCGAGGCGTGCATAGAAACCGGGGATAGATAGTATCGAAAAAAACACCGGGGAAAGTTTCCCCGGTGTTTTCCGTTCGTTGCGTGTATTAATAGCGGTAGTGACCCGGCTTGAAGGGCCCTTCCGGTTTGTATCCCACGTAATCGGCCTGGTCCTGGCTCAGCTTGGTCAAACGCACTCCGATCTTTTCCAGGTGCAGGCGAGCCACCTCTTCATCAAGCTCCTTGGGCAGCCGGTATACCGAGCGCTCGCGGTTATTTTCTGCCAGGTCCAGCTGGGCCATGACCTGGTTGGTAAAGCTGTTGGACATGACGAAGCTGGGGTGGCCCGTGGCGCAGCCCAGGTTCACCAGGCGGCCTTCCGCCAGCAAAAAGATGCTGTGGCCAGCGGGGAAGGTATAACGATCTACCTGGGGCTTGATGTTTTCTTTCTTGATTCCCGGGTAGTTCTCCAGTTCATTCACCTGGATTTCGTTGTCGAAGTGGCCGATATTGCAGACAATGGCCTGGTCTTTCATTTTTTCCATGTGTTCGATCCGGATCACGTCTTTGTTGCCGGTCGCCGTAACGTAAATATCTGCATCGGGCAGGGCATCCTCGATGGTCACCACGGAATACCCGGCCATGGCAGCCTGCAGGGCGCAGATGGGATCTACTTCCGAGACCAGCACCCGGGCCTTGAAAGCGGCCAGGGCTTCCGCAGAGCCCTTGCCCACGTCTCCAAATCCGGCGACGAAGGCGGTCTTTCCGGCGATCATCACGTCCGTGGCCCGTTTGATGCCATCGATTAAACTCTCGCGGCAGCCATAGATATTGTCAAACTTGCCCTTGGTTACGGAGTCGTTCACGTTAATGGCCGCAAAAAGCAGGGTGCCGTTTTTCTCCATCTGGTATAAACGGTTGACGCCGGTAGTGGTCTCCTCGCTGACACCCCGGATATCCGGAACCATGTTGTGCCAGAATTTCGGGTTCTCGGCCAGGATATCTTTGAGTAATTGATTTACCACTTGCAGTTCCCGGTTAGAAGTAGGTTCATCCAGGATAGCCGGGTTGTTTTCCGCCTCGTAGCCGCGGTGGATCAGCAGCGTTGCATCCCCGCCGTCGTCGACGATCTGGTGCGGGCCGGAGCCGTCGGGCCAGGTGAGGGCCTGCTGGTTGCACCACCAGTATTCTTCCAGGGTTTCCCCTTTCCAGGCAAAGACCGGGACCCCCCGGGGGTCTTCCACGGTCCCGCCGCTTTCGGGCCGACCAACAACAACGGCGGCCGCCGCTTGATCCTGGGTAGAAAAAATATTGCAGCTCGCCCAGCGCACATCCGCACCCAGCTCCACCAGGGTTTCGATCAGCACGGCAGTTTGAATGGTCATATGTAAACTGCCGCTGATTCGCAATTTTTTTAACGGTTGTTGGGACGCATATTTTTCGCGGGTTGCCATCAACCCCGGCATTTCCTTCTCGGCAATCTCAATTTCCTTTCTTCCCCAAGGCGCCAGGTTCATATCCGCTACCTTGTAATTCATTTTCTTCGTGTCTTTCATAATTGGTCTAAATCCCTCCTGGTTTTATTCTACAGGGTTTGCCTGTACTCTGTCCCTGTACATAAGCCTTCAACAGGCTGTTTTGCCGTTTCGGGTGTCATTTCACCGGCTGCCAGTGCCCTTCCTGGATGGCTTTCCGGATTTCCCGCACCCGCTGTTCATTAAACTGCGCCCCCGTTTGGCGCACGATCTGGGCGGCAATGTATGAAGCCACACTTCCCGAATCCGCCAGGGAGTAGCCCTTTAAGAGGGCGTAGATAAAACCCGCGGCGTAATTGTCCCCGGCGCCGGTGCTGTCCACGGCATCGACCGGGTACGCCTCCACGTTATTGAATTCTCCCTTTCCGGAAGCGATACATGAACCGTCCGCACAGTTTTTCACCGCGGCAATTTCACATTCTTTCGCCAGCTCTTTCGCCGCGATTTCCGGGTCATCAAACCCAAACAGCAGCCGCGACTCTTCGCGATTGGCCAGCAGCACGTCCACGTGTTTGCGGATCAGATCGAGAAATTCGCTGCGGTGTCTTTCCACGGCAAAGGGATCCGCCACGTCGAAGACCACTTTTGTCCCGGATTTCCGGGCTGTCTCGATGGCGTTGGACAGCGCCTCTTTTTGATTGTCGGTATCCCACATGTACCCGGTAAAATACAGGAATTTTGCTGCCGCGATTTTCTCGTGGTTGACGTTTGCCGGGCCGTATTTCCGGCACACACCCAGCCGGGTGCTCATCGTGCGTTCGTAATCCGACGTCACCAGGACGATACAACTGCCCGTATCCCCTTCACAATAACCAATATCCGAGATCACCTCTTGCTCCACCAGGCGCCGCTGATAAATATCACCGAGTTCGTCCAGGCCGACCATGCCTGACAAGGCGGTCTGGATGCCAAGGGCCGCCAGGGTGATCATGGTATTCGGGGCCGAACCACCGCAGGAATATTTCTTTTCCCGGTCGGCCACGAGGGCTAATATTTCGTTGCCCCGTTCCGTATCAATCAATTCCATGGTCCCCTTGGTGAGTTTGAGTTTCTCCAGTTCTTCATCCGTGGCCTGTGCGATCACATCGATCAACGGGTTACCGATGCCGTAGACCTCTGCTTTTTCGTGCACTTTCTTGCCCATGGAAATCTCCTCCGGCAACAATTTTGTTTTCCTTTTGTGGAAAGCATGTCACAATATTAAATTATATCATTATTGGGCGCCTGAGTCAAATGGAATGGTAATAATACCCAGGAGAATAAAGGGGTTAATTTCGCGATCACCGGGACTCAAGGCTTTTCCCGGGGATATGAGGGGGCGTGAAGTGAGTCCCTGCAGTCGGCAGTGAGAGGGCGACCAGCGCAGGGAAACGTGTGATCGAAAGGTGATTTTTTACGCTTAGATTTCCCAGTTGATCTTCCTCAAGCTATCCAGCATCTGGTAGTTGGTCAGGTCAAACTGGATGGGGGTTATGGAGACATATGATTTCTTGACGGCCGCGACATCCGTGTCCTCACCCTCTTCTCCCACCGTTTCCTCCGGTTCCCCGGCCAACCAGTAGTAGCTTTTTCCCCGGGGATCCACGCGTTTCTGGAAAGCGTTGCGGTACTGCTGCAGTCCCAGGCGGGTGATGGCAACCCCTGCAATCTCCCGGCGGGCTCTATTGGGGACGTTGATGTTGAGCAAGGTATCGGCTGGCAAGCTGTGCTCACAGATGTAGCGCATGATGCGCAGCACGAAATTGGCGGCAAAGCGAAAATCGGGCGCTTTATTGTCTGCCGGGGGAATTACCAGGGAAACGGCGATGGCCGGGATGCCGAGAATGATCGCCTCAATGGCTGCCGAAACGGTACCGGAATAGAGTACATCGGTGCCGATATTGGCCCCCCGGTTTATGCCGGAAATCACCAGGTCCGGTTTTTGGGGCAGCAAGTATTCTATCGCTAACTTGACGGAATCAGAAGGCGTACCGTTGACCGCCCAGCCCTTCAGGTTCGTGTTGTGGTAAAAGTGGGTTTCTTCGGCACGCAGGGGCCTGTGCATGGTAATGGCGTGCCCGGTCGCGCTGCGTTCGTGGTTGGGCGCCACAATGTAGAGCTCGAGCTCTTCATCCTGCAGCAGCGCTTCGCCGAGCATCTGGATCCCTTCGGCATAAATGCCGTCATCGTTGGTGAGTAAGACTATCAAACCGATCCCTCCATATTGATGTTTAGAGCGCTTCGCTATTCCTTTCCCTGGCCGTAATACTTGAGAAAATTTTCCCGCAGGGTCTTGATTTCCTCCGGGGGTAGACGGAAAGGTTCTCCCAGCAAGTGGGACCAGAGCAAGATCTCGGCGCTTCGTTCCAATACCTGGCACCGCTGTAGTGCCTCCTCTAGGGTCTGGCCCACGCAGACGACCCCGTGGTTGGCCAGCAGGGCGCCGTAACCCTGGGCCCCCAGGGCTTCTACGGCACGGGCAGCCAGCTCCCGGGTCCCGGGCAAAGCGTAGGCCGCCACGGGCACATCCCCCCCGAAGAGCTGGGCCATTTCCTCCGTGACCGTGGCAATTTCTCTCCTGGCCACGGCAAATACCGTGGCAAACTTGCTGTGGGTGTGAATAATGGCCCGCACGTCTGCCCGGGCCTGGTAGATTTCCAGGTGCAGCAGCAGCTCCGTTGAAGGCTTGCAGCGGCAAGGCTCAACCTGGCCGTTCAAGTTGACCACGGCCATATCCGGGGGCTGCAGTTCGTCGTAGGGTATGCCGCTGGGCGTGATCACCACCTGCTGCGGCGCAAAGCGGCAGCTGAGATTCCCCCAGGTGCTGAAAAACAGGCCCTCCTGGTAGATCTCCTGCGCCATCTTCACCGCCTGGTTCTTGCAGTCCTCCAGGGTGTGCATCATGGCTAAACCCCGCCTTCAAAAAGCTGCCTGATCTTCGCTGCGTCGGGCGCATGGATCACGCCTTTTTCCGTAATCAGCGCCGTCACCAGGCGGGCCGGCGTGACATCGAAAGCCGGGTTGCGGGCGCGAATGCCTGCCGGGGCCAGCGCCGTTTCCCCGCAGGCGAGCACTTCCGTTTCGTCCCGTTCCTCGATCACAATCTCCCGGCCGCTCTGTATGGTTAAATCCACAGTGGATAAAGGAGCCGCGATGTAAAAGGGGATCTGGTGTTCCCTGGCCATTAGGGCCAGGGGATAGGTGCCGATCTTGTTGGCCGCGTCCCCGTTGGCGGCCACGCGGTCGGCCCCGGTGATCACCGCATCGACTTCCCCGGAGGAAAGAAAATGCCCCGCGGCGCCGTCCACGATGAGCTGCACCGGGATCCCTTCTTTTTGCAGTTCCCAGCAGGT
>PWRN01000086.1 GCA_003556225.1 Syntrophomonadaceae bacterium | reverse complement strand
CAGGGCCCGGGGCGCCCTGCCCGCCGATGCCGGCGTCTCCAGGAAGAGACACCTTTTCAAGAGGGGTTCCGTTTAAACGGGCTCAAACATGTCTTTTTCCACGGCGCAATTGGGACAGGTCCAGTCTTCAGGAAGATCTTCAAAGGAAGTTCCGGGAGCGATACCGCCTTTTTCATCGCCGACTTCAGGATCATAGATGTAGCCGCAAACCGCACACTCGTACTTTTGCATGGTTCAATCCCTCCTTCATGATAGGAAGATGTAGCTGCTCATGTAAATGATTCAGCATAATTTAACAAAGTCCTGCCCGGAGCACGTTTTTCCTTGCCCCTGCCTTGCAGGGCGAAACCCTGTTACTTTCGTCAACGGAGCCACGTCCATGAAAGAGCCAAAAACCTTCTACCTGCTTACGATTGTCTACATCATCATCGGTGTATATTTTCTGCTTTACAGCGACTATCCCCTGTTTATCCTGCTCTTTCTTGTCCTCGCCGGCTACCACTATTTCCTGGCCCGGGTGATTAGCAGCTATAAACGAGAAGGCCCTGCACCCCCCCCGGTATCCCGCGGGGAAGGGCAAGACCTGGCAGAAGGAGACGATCAACCGGGAGAGGAAGGCGAGGAAGAGGGCATTTGACCGCCCCACACGATAGTCCCGGGAGAGAATCCTGGCCGTTAAAACGCAGGGCGAACCTCCGCATCGCGAATTACTCCCAGTATCTCCAGAAAATGTCCTCCGTTTCCTCCTTGACCTCCCGCAGACGCTGTATCTCCTGGCCGGACAAATTTCTCGCTTCCATCTCTTCTTCCTGCTGCAGCAGCGGGTTCACCGGCAAGATGGCATAGCGGTCCGGGCCCAACTGGTTTTTCCGTAAAACCCAGGTCGGTTCCATGTGGGCCAGGGATACCGTTGTCTGCTGTAAAACCAGGTCTTTCTTGATGGTAAAATAGACGATGATCCCGCTGTCCCGGTAGCGGTTTCGCTGGTTGGAGATGAAATTTCCCAGGGAATAGAAGACCATCCCCTGGTGGTTTTCCGTTTCCATCCACTCCACCGGCTGAATCACGTGGGGATGCGTGCCGACGATCACATCGGCGCCCGCATCGATCAAACGCCGGGCCAGCTGGCGCTGCTGGGGCGTGGGCAAGCGCTGATATTCCTGTCCCCAGTGCAGGGCGAGAATCACAGCATCGGCTTCCATCTCGTCTTTTGCCCGCCGGATGTCGGCGACGATCTGCTGTTCGTCCATCAGGTCGACCAGGTATTCTTTCCCCCGGGGGATGGGAATGCCGTTGGTCCCGTACGTATAGGCGAAGAAAACAAGCTCGATCTGCTGCAGGTTTACCCGGAAGCCTTCCGCCCGTTCCGCGGGGTTTCTTGCTGTGCCCACGAAGTCCAGCCCGGCTTCTTCCAGGTGGGTGATGGTGTTTAACACGCCGGTTTCCCCGTAGTCCAGGGAGTGATTGTTGGCGGTGAAGAGCAGGTCGAATCCGGCTTCGCGCAAATTGCCGGCCAGTTCCGGCGGCGAATTAAACCGGGGGTAACCGCTATACGAATAAGCCGGCCCGGTCAGGGTGGTTTCCAGGTTGGCCACGGTTAGATCCGCTCCCTGCAGGTACGGGCTGATCTCCATGAAGTGCCTGCTGAAATCATAGGTTCCTGTCTCCGGCACGAAAGCGCTGTGAAACTGGGGGCTGTGCACCATGATGTCTCCCGCAGCGGCCACGGTGATCTCCGTGGTAAAATACTCCTGCAGCAGCGGGTTTCTCTTGGCGTAGAGATCCTTGATGCGGTTTTCCAGGATGAACCCCCCGGGGATGTAGCCACTCAAGCGCGGGTGGTTGTTGGTGGCCACAGGGAGTGTTTCCGCCGCAAAAAAACTCAGCGGGCCCATGACGGCCAGCAGGATGAAGGCGCAGAGGGTGACGAACAGGAAAAATTTTCTATACATGGGCCACCTCGTTTCCAGCGGCGTGATCCAGGTGCCGGTCAATTCATTTTACCACAGGAAGGAAAAAAATTGAAGCCAGCATCTGCAGGCAAGAAGAATAGTGTGATAATTTGAGCAAACTTGCGCAGATCAGCAGGTTTTTTCGGAAATACAGAGAACACTACTATTATGAAGAACAGTCACAGCAGGAGATCACAGGTTTCTAACTGAAGGAGGATAAATTTCATGGAAAAAATATGGTTATCGTCTTATGAACCCGGTGTGCCCGCAGAAGTGGAAATTCCACCAAAGACACTGCCCCAGCTTTTTCATGAAAAAGTAAACGAATTCCCCACCAATACGGCGACCATCTTCATGGGAGGGAAAAAGAACTACCAGGAAATGGGCGTGCTGGTCAACCAGTTTGCCGCGGCTTTAAAAGGGCTGGGCCTCAAAGAAGGCTCCCGCGTCGCGCTGCACTTGCCCAACTGTCCCCAGTATGTCCTGGCTTTTTACGGCGCCCTGCAGGCGGGGTGTACCGTGATCCCGTGTAACCCTCTCTACGTGGAAAGGGAACTGGAGTATCAGTTGAAAGATGCGGGAGCGGAAGTGGTGCTGACCTTGAGCCGATTTTATCCCATGGTCCGGAGTATTAAAGAAAAACTCAACTTCAAGACGATCATTACGACAAATATCAAAGAATATTTCCCCGGGGTGTTGAAGTTCTTGTATACCCTGGCCCGGGAGAAGAAAGAAGGGGACCGGGTCGAATTGAAAACGGGAGATGTGTGGCTGCAGGATATTTTACAAAAGCAAAACGGCTCATCCCCCGGAGATATACAGGCCGATGTCGAGACCCCCGCCTGCTATCTCTATACGGGAGGGACCACCGGGGTATCCAAGGGGGCCGTGTTGACCCATAAAAACCTGGTGGCCAATGTTTACCAAACACGCGCCTGGCTGACGGACTTTCAGGAAGGGAAAGAGGTCACCCTCTCCGTGCTGCCTTTCTTCCACAGCTACGGGATGACGACCTGTTTGAACCTCTCCCTGGTCTTCGGCGGGTCATTGATCCTGGTGCCCCGCTTTGATTTGAGCGAAATCCTCAAGCTGATCGACAAGGAAAAACCAACCCTTTTCCCCGGGGTGCCGACCATGTACGTGGCGATCATCAACTCCCCGGAAATCAGCAAATATGACCTGAGCTCCATCAAGGCCTGCATCAGCGGGGCTGCCCCCCTGCCGGTGGAAGTGCAGAGCCAGTTTGAAAAGCTCACCGGGGGGAAACTGGTGGAGGGATACGGGCTTTCGGAATCCTCTCCCGTCACCCATGCCAATCCCATCTACGGCACACGGAAACCGGGAAGCATCGGGCTTCCTTTCCCCAATACCCTGGCCAAGATCGTGAATGCGGAAAACCCCGATGAAGAACTGGATATCGGGGAGAGCGGCGAACTGGTCGTCAAGGGTCCCCAGGTGATGCAGGATTACCTGAATATGCCCGAAGAGACGGCCCAGGTACTGCGGGATGGTTGGCTGCATACGGGGGATATCGCGAAAATGGATGAAGAGGGCTATTTCTTTGTCGTGGACCGCAAGAAAGACATGGTCATCGCCGGGGGATACAACATCTATCCCAGGGAAATTGAAGAAGTCCTCTATGCCCATGAGAAAATCCAGGAGGCTGCCGTAGCCGGCGTTCCCGATCCGTACCGTGGTGAGACCTTGAAGGCCTATGTCGTGCTCAAAGAAGGCGAAACCCTCTCGCAAGAAGAGGTCTTGGAATACTGCGCCCAGAACCTGGCGAAATACAAGGTTCCCAAACTGGTTGAATTTCGCAGTGAGCTCCCCAAGACCATGATCGGCAAGATCCTGCGCAGCGTCCTGGTCGAAGAAGAAGTGGAAAGACAAAAAAAGGAGTAGTAGAAGAAATCGTGAGACAGCAGTCGCGCTCACCGGTCCCTTATTACAGATAAAGATCACCACCGGGTCGCCCAGGCGCCCGGTGGTATTGCTATCTGCCGGTCGGTCATTTCCATGCTTTACATATCCTGTGCAGTGGTTTACAATGGGCATTACGATACATCAAGAAGACCTTGTGCCCGGATTGAGACGCACAGGGGGAGAAAAAGATGAAATTCCATGTCTTCGGCTACGGCCGGGTCGGCCAAACCCTGGTGCGGGGTATCCGGCATCATTTCCCTCAGGATCCGATCCTCGTGATCGATCACGAGGAGGAACAGCTGGCGGATCTCTACCTGGAGAACAGCCAGGCCTGGATCTCCGACGCCGTTGCGGCGCTGCAATCCGTGCTGGAAAATTTCCAGGAGGACAGCTGGATCATTCCGGCGTTGCCCCGGCATCTGCTGTACGAGTTCCTTTGCCAGGACCTGGCCCGCGATCATGAGATTGCGCGGATCCCGGTACCGGAAATGAACCTGGAGCTTCCTTTTATGTTCCGGGATGACAGGGGAACCCTGTATTTAAGCTATGCAGATTTTACCTGCCCGCCTGACTGCAGTGAGCCTGAAAAAACTTGCACGGTTACCGGTTTGCCCCGGCCAGAACCGCTCTACCAGCTGCTGGAGCGAATCGAATTCAAGCCTTTTGTATCCTGCGTAATGCGCAGCGTGCAGCTGGCTCCGGGACTGGGCGGCTACCGGGTGACAACGGTCCAGGAACTGAACAGCCGCCTGCGAGCCAGGGGAAAGGGGCGGTTCCTGATCAGCACCTCCTGTTCCTGCCACGCCGTGATGAACGGCCTGCAGTTAAAATAAGAATGAAAACCTCGATCAACAGCAAGGAAAAGAACAGGACGAAGCGCGCAGCACTTTGAATAAGCAAAACGGGTCGGCCAAGAACATGGTTTCCAAGATATACCTCTCCAGGGTTAGTTGCATCCAGGAACTGCCGTGATTGCAGCAGGAAACGCCAGGCATTTTACGCAAAGGGGTGTCATGATGCAGATCATCATTGTTGGCGGCGGAGGTGTGGGGGCCGCCCTGGCAAAACTCTTATCCGACGAAAAGCAGGACGTGGTGATTATTGAGCAGGATCCCGATAAGGCCAGGAGCCTGAATGAAGAACTGGACGTCATGGTGAACACCAGCAACGGGGCCAGTGCCAGGGCCCTGGAAGAAGCGGGGGTCCGCAATGCGGAGATGGTGATCGCGGTGACAGAGGTTGATGAGGTCAATATCATTGCCTGCCTGCTGGCCAAGAAGTACGGTGTCCATATCACCGTGGCCCGGGTACGCAACCCCGAATATTACGAAGGGGACATTGTCTTAAGCAACGAGCAGCTGGGGATTGATATCTTTATTAACCCCGAGCGAGTGGCTTCCTTCGAAATTGCAAAGTTGATCAAGGAACCGGACATCCGGGATACGGAATACTTTGCCAAGGGCCGGATAAAAATGTTCAGCGTCGTGGTCGATGCCCAGTCCAGGCTAATCAATCAACCCCTGCATAAAGTGCATTTCCCCAATAATACCATGGTGGCGGCCATTGAAAAGGCAAACGGCGGTTTTGTAATCCCCAGCGGCGATGCCGTGATCCAAACCAACGACAAGCTGTTTCTCATTGGCCAGCGGGGAATGTTCGATGAACTCGGCTGGCTGTTACAGAAGAAAGAACAGAAAACCCAGAACGTCGTGATCCTGGGGGGAGGACGCATCGGGTTTCAGCTGGCGGAAATGCTCGAAGCGAACAAGAAAAACAATATCAATATCAAGATCATTGAGAAGAGCTCCGAATGCTGCCAGTTTATTGCCTCCAAGTTATCCAGGACGCTCATTTTGCAGGGAGACGCTACAGATCTGTCTTTCCTGCGGCAGGAAGAAATACAAAACGCGGACATCCTGGTCGCCGTCACCGGGGACGACCGCACAAATATCCTGGCCTCTGTTCTGGCCAAGCATTTTGGCGTGAAGAAAACCATTTGTGAAGTGATCAACCAGGACTACTACACCCTGTTCGAGAATATCGGGATTGAGCATATTATCAGCCCCAGGATTCTCACGGCTGCCCAGATCCTCCGACTGATCCGCAAGGGCGACATCTTTTCATTCTCCTTTCTGGAAGACGGTAAAATGGAGGTCATGGAACTGAGCATTCCAGGGGATGCCAGGGTGGCAAACAAGAAAATTCAGCACGCCGGCATTCCTCCCGGTATTCTCATCGGTGCCATCCTACGCGGAGACAAAGTGATTACGCCCCGGGGCAATGACTACCTGCTGCCCGACGACCATGTCATCATATTTTGCAGCCCGACTTTGAACCACCACATCGACCGGCTTTTTGCTTCACCGCGGGATTCTGCCAACATAAAAAATAACCTTACCAACGAAAAGCTTTATTTTCAGTAGAAGAGACGCTGATTTGCAATCAAGCGGCAGGAAAGATTGATCAAGAGAGTGAACGGGTTCTTTAACCCTTTACTCTCTTTTTTGATCACGGTTGCCCCCTGCGGGACTTGATTCCCCCGGTTATTTGTTCTTTGGAGGGAATGAAAGGCTTTATAAGGGAAGTTGAATATGCTATAATAAAGGTAAAGACTGAAAATTTAAACAATTAATAAACCATCTCCTCTAGCGGTGGGGGTGAAGAGGATGAACGCGCTGGAAACAAAACTCAACCGCATATTTCTAACGAAATCGAAAGAATGTCGAGATTGTGCCGTTTTAATGCAAATATTGGACCTGGATCCGGATCCCCTGGTTATTGTGAACCGGGAAGGGGATGTCGTCTTTATGAATCAAAGTTGCCAGGATTATCTTCAGACTTACTGTAAAGACGTTATAGGAAAACCGCTCAGAGATATCATCCCGGACTCCAGGCTACAATTTGTTTGTTCAAACAACAAGCAAGAGATCGGCCAACTGCAAAAGATTAAAGGAAAAACGGCCCTGGTACACCGTTGTCCTCTTGTGGTGGAGGGTGAAGCATGGGGTGCAATGAAACGAGTTGTCTTTCGTAATGTTGCTGAGGTGAAAAGCCTCTACCAACGGCTGCTGCGGCTGGATCGAAGCAGTTTAGACGAAAAAATGTTTACCCGGGTCCCTGCAGTTCATACGTTCCGAGACATTCATTGCTGCTCTACGGCAATGAACGCGGTGAAGAACATGGCACAGAAAGTTGCGCCGCTCCCCTACCCTGTATTGCTCCAGGGCGAAGTGGGAACGGGAAAAGAGCTGTTCGCGCAAGCCATCCACAGCGCCAGTCCAAGGCGGTACGGTCCTTTTATCAGCGTGAACTGTAAGGCCTGCCCCCAGGAAATATTAACAAAAGAGCTCTTCGGTTATGAAGAAGTGTCGGCTAGAAACGGCCAGGGAATGACCGGAGTGATCTCCCGGGCCGAAGGGGGCACCCTCTTCTTAAAGGAAATCGGCGAGATTGCTTTACCTGTCCAGGCGGCGCTGCTCAGGATACTCCAGAAGAAGCCCTTCAGCAGAAACGGCGGTTCACGTCGAGAAGCCCCCGATCTGCGTATTATCGCTGCCAGCAGCCAGGATCTACTAGGAAAAGTCAAAAAGGGGCAGTTTATTGCCGATCTCTACTACCGCCTGAACACATTTACCCTGGAACTCACGCCCTTGAGGAGGCGACCGGAAGATGTTCCACTGCTGGCCCAAAAAACGCTAGAGCGGCTCAACGCGGCGCGGGATGCAAAAATACAAATTTCACCCGACGCGTTAAAGCTTTTACAGCATTACGCCTGGCCTGGCAATGTCCGGGAACTCGTTAATTTGATCGAACGTCTTGCCCTGACAGTTGAGGAAAAACTCCTTGAACCGCACCATATCCAAAGCGTATTTTTGCCAGGAGGTGACCTGGAAAAGGAAAATATGGCTCCGATCATATTTAAATCTATTGACGAAGAGGAGAAAAAAACCATCTCCTGGGCGCTTACATTATTCGAAGGAAACAAGACAAAAGCCTCGCGCTACCTGGGCATTCACCGCTCTTCGCTTTATCGCAAGATGCAGAAGTATAAGATCAAATAAGGGGATTTCAAAGGTTTTCTTGGTAGGTTCAGGGGTTCATCCATTCCAGAAGAGCAGCCGTAACCAGCTATAAACCTGTCGCATAAATAAGACAGTAGAAAGATAAATTTGATATATTTTCACGTTATTGTTAAAATGAATATCGTTGTCTTGACAGGTAGTGAATTATGGCGAAAACAGCTGAACAGCTGAATGCGCAGTGTTCTGCAGAAGATGGATCACTTTACGTTTCAAGGCACAAAACAAAACACCAAGGCACAAAACAGGACAAATTAAAGAGTCCTCCAGGAGTTGGCGCCTCCGGAGGACTCCAGTGGGTTACACGGGTTGTGCAACCTCCAAACACTTATCATCATATCATAATAATTATTGCTTGTCCACAGTAAATATCATTTGCTGCGACTTCCTTGTTCGCTTTTTCAAGAGGTAAAATGACAGGGTTGTACAGGTCGCACTTCCAGTTGTTCGTGGACATAGGGATGATCGTGTTAATGAAGGTTGCCAGCGCCGATCGTGCGCCAGGCAGCCTTTTTAATTCTTAGGAAGGGAGGAT
>PWRN01000041.1 GCA_003556225.1 Syntrophomonadaceae bacterium | reverse complement strand
GCAATCTGGTGCATTTTAAACGCCGGCGAATGGCTGACATCCGCTTCCTCTTCCCGCCCGCCTTCCAGCAGGATGTCTTTTACCACGTCCATTAAATCAGATTTCGTTTCCCGGATCCGGGTCCGTTTATCCCGATATAAAATATAGGCCTTTGCCGTTTTGGCATGGCCTCTTTCAATCAGCACTTTCTCTACAACATCCTGTATTTCTTCAACGGTGGGATTTAATCCCGGAATGTTTTTTTCGCGAAGAAAGGAGATCACTTCTACCGTCAATTCTTCCGCGAGCCGGTAATTTTCTCCGCCAACCGCTTTCGCTGCTTTAAAAATCGCCTGGGTTATCTTCTCAGGACAAAACTCGACCACCCGTCCATCCCTTTTTCTAATTTCCCGGAAAGGGAAGGTCTTTTCTAGCAAGGGATCACCTTTTCTTTGCTAAAGTAATGTGATCAGCCCGGGCGATCGAACCTGCCGTTGCCCTACGGCTTACAGGTCCTCCGCCGGGTCATCCGGTTCAGTCTGCTCTTTTCGCAGGGAGATCACTTGATCCAGTTCCTTCTTGAATTCTTCGATGTCTTTGTAACGGTGAAAAACCGAGGCATAGCGCACATAGGCAACTTCATCAATCTGCAGGAGCTTCTCCAAGACCCGATGGCCGATTAATTCCGAGCTGATCTCCTGGATGTCCTCATTGCGTAATTCTCTCTCCACTTCTTCCACGATATTTTGGAAGGTTTGCATGGATATTTGACGTTTTTCTCCGGCCCGGATCAGGCCTTCCATGATCTTGTTCCGATCAAACATCTGTTTATACCCATCCCGTTTCATTACGAACATGGGCAGATCTTCCATTTTTTCAAATGTGGTAAAATGCTTGCCGCACTGCAGGCATTCCCGTCGCCTGCGTATGGCTTCGCCTTCATCAAATGAACGCGTATCTACGGCTTTGCTTTCATATTCCCCGCAATAAGGACATCTCATCATGTAGCAGCCCCTCCTGTTCTTCCCGGCTCTTCAAGCCTTTTCATTATATAACATCTTCCTGATTGATGTCCAGTTACAGGCCTTCCTCTTCCACCGGAAAATCAACTAAAATCGTGTCCAACCCGACCTTGATGATCTTGTCCCAGGGGATCAAGAGCTCATTTTTTTTGCCCAGCACGCCCCGTAAACCTCCTGCACCCGGAATGATAATGGCTTTTACGGCCCCCTGCTCCACGTCAAGTTCTACGTCACTAATCACACCCAGCCGCTTGCCGTCGTTGACATTGACCACGTCTCGGTCTCGCAGATCCGTCAGGCGCATCTCGCTCTCCTCCTCCAGGTACCCGCTAACCCGGGTCCGTAATTTGTATTATATTATAAAAACCCCTTGATGCATAGAGCCGGCGAGAAAACTCGACCTTACAGCCGGCTCGGCTCCTTCAAGCCATGTCGCTGCGTTTTCAGGCCCTTTAGCAGGGTTGCGGAGCACAAAAAAAGTATGGTTTTACCCATACTTTTTCCAACCCGAAACCAGGGCGATCGACTCGAAGCTTTCCTCACTGGCCTGAACGGCGGCGCCTTAAAAAAGCCGGGATATCGATATCTACATCGTTGATGGGCGCCTCGGATGAGGTGTCCTCCTGTTTGGGGGAGAAAGCAGCCTTTTCGAATCCTGTCGCAATCACGGTTACCCTCGCTTCTTCCTGTAAACTTTCGTCGATCACCGCACCAAAAATAATGTTGGCATCGGGATCCGCTTCATTAATAATCGTTTCAGCGGCCTCATTGGCCTCGAAAAGGCTGAGCCCGCTGCCGCCGGTCACGTTAATCAAGACACTGCGTGCGCCTTCAATGGAAGTTTCCAAAAGAGGGCTAAAAATTGCGTTTTTGGCGGCGTCAATGGTGCTGTTTTCTCCGCTGGCCGTGCCGACTCCCATCAGGGCCGTTCCCGTTTCCTGCATAATCGTCCGGACGTCGGCGAAGTCCAGGTTAATCAAACCGGGGATGGCGATAAGGTCAGAAATACCCTGCACTCCCTGCCGCAGTACATCATCGGCAATGCGAAACGCTTCCACCAGAGGCGTCCGCTTGTCCACAACCTGGAGTAGCTTATCGTTCGGGATGATGATTAGTGTATCCACCTTTTCCTTGAGCGAGGTGATCCCTTCCTCCGCCTGGACCATGCGCCTGCGGCCCTCAAACGTAAAGGGTCTTGTCACAACCCCGACGGTTAAAGCTCCAAGGCTTTTGGCAATTTCCGCGATGATCGGGGCGGCGCCGGTTCCGGTGCCTCCCCCCATCCCTGCCGTAATAAAAACCATGTCGGAGCTTTTCAAAACAGCTTCAATCTCGTCCCTGCTCTCCTCTGCCGCCTGGCGGCCGATCTCCGGGTTCCCACCCGAACCTAACCCCTTGGTTAATTTCGCGCCGATTTGCAGCTTGGTTCCTGATTTGGCCAGTTCCAGGGCCTGGGCGTCCGTATTGACGGAAATAAAGTCCACTCCCTTTAAACCGGCGGCAATCATGCGGTTAACGGCATTATTCCCCCCCCCGCCGACACCGATTACTTTTATCTGGGCAAACAGCTCCATTTCTATTTCATACTCGATCATGGCTTCCAGGCCTCCCTGTTCATTAACATTCATGCCGAGCAGGCAAACGCGGTGCGATCAAAAGGCCCTAGTCCCAGATATCGGACAGAAACGTTTTGATTTTTTTCCATAAATTCCCGAGAAAACCGGCTTTCCCATCCTGCTGGCGGTACTGCGCACCTGCACCCTGGTGTCGGATCACGTAGTGAATGATCCCCACAGCCGTGGAATAAATGGGGCTTTTGACGCCGAGGTAATCTGGCTGGGCAATGCGCACCGTGGAGTTAAAAAAAGATTCGGCCAGTTCAGTGATGCCCTGCATGAGGGAAACCCCTCCGGTTAAGACCACGCCCCCGGGGGGCATTTGGCTGTAACCCATTTTTCCCATTTCGTTTTTACACAGCTGCATGATTTCCTGGATACGGGGCTCAATAAATGTTGACAGTTCGCGGGCCGTTATGGTTCGCTTCTCTTTGCCGCTGATGCCCTCGATCTCGATCTCCCGGTCATCACTCGCGCTGCCGGCCACGGCCGAACCGTACTCGGTTTTCACCTTCTCGGCCAGCTGGAAAGTTGTCCGCATACCCACCGCCATGTCATTGGTAATGTGATCCCCACCCACAGGCAGAACTGCAATATCTTTTAAAGCGCCATCTTTATAAAGGGCAACTTCTGTGGTCCCACCGCCCAGGTCAATTAAAAATGCACCCAGTTCTTTTTCATCCCGGGAAAGGCACACTTCGCCGTTTGCCAGTGCGTTCAAGATGAGCGCATTGATTTCATGCCCGGAAACGTTGATACAGCGCATCAGGTTTCTCAAGGAGGTCATGGAGCCGGTAATGATCATGGCTTCAACTTCCAACCGGACACCCAGCATGCCCACCGGGTCGCGAATACCATCGTAACCGTCCACGATAAATTCCCGGGGAATCACGTCAATAATTTCACGGTCCTGGGGCAAGGCGATCACCCTCGCGGCCTGCAGCACCCGCTCAACATCCTGTTCGGTGATTTCTTTATCATCACGGGACACGGCAACGACTCCGCGATTGTTGGCCAAGCCGATATTGGAGCCGACGATCCCTACATTCACCTCGGTAATCTTAGAACCGACCATTCGTTCCGCTTCCGCTACGGCCTTGCTAATGGATTCAACAGTCCGTTCTAAATCGATGATCACGCCTTTGCGAATACCTTCCGAGGGACTCGTTCCGACACCAACAATGTTCACCGCACGGTCCGTGACAATTTCACCCACGATGATGCGCACATTAGATGTCCCGATGTCCATCCCGGCCACGATCTCTCGACTGGTCAACCCTACACCCCCTTGTAACGACCTTCAAAAACAGATTCTTTTTACATATTCCACATGATTAAAACATTTCCTTTTTCAAGGTAAATTATTTTTCCAGCTTACCCTGATCGTGGAGGCAGCGAAACTGAGACCCCGGCATTGCTGTTCATTTCCACAAATCCTCTTCCTGCTGGGAGAGCAAGAAGCCGGGAAGAACCCTGGTGCAACGGCATGATTGTTTTAAACTTTCGTGTTCTTCCCTCCTCCCAAGCTTGGCAACAAGCTAACAGTTTTCCAATAGATCGCCCTATTGGTCGCGAAAGGGACGGAAAACGGGGGTTTCCACCACACGCAAGTCCAGGCAGCCCGCCAGGAGCTCATCACGGTTCTGCTTCAACCGGATGTAGATGGAATGCAAAAGATCTATTTTTCTTGCCAGATCATGCTTGCCGCCCATCCAGACTTCCATTCCTTCCCAGGTATAAACGGTGATTTGCTGGGGGTTCTCCACGTTGATTTCCGCCAGGGGAAGCGCCGGCCGCTCCGCCAAGGCTTCCAAAAACACCTCGATGATTTCACCCCGGGGCCGATCGGGGATGGAAGAACCAACATCCATCTGGCCCCACAACAACCCGTTGATCAGGGGAAGATCTCCCGTGTAGTGATTCTGTATCCCGATGAATGTGCCGTCAGGCGCCAGCTCCAGGTAGTAGCCGTGATAAGAAACCAGGGCCGCTGGGCACTTCTCTTCAACATGAACCACCAGCGCCGCAGGGAGATCGCGCTCAACCTGCACGGATTGAACCCGCGGGATCGCCAGGGCTTTCTCGCGAAATAGCGGGGGGTTTATACTCCAGATATTCATACCCTCCTGGAGCCGGGTGGTCCTTCGGAATTCCTCCGCGGGCACTTTGTCCAGCCCCCGAATCTCGATCCGTTCGAGGGTAAATAGGGAGGAACGCAAAAACAAGCCAAAAGAAAGGGTGCAGGCCGCCAGGAGCAAGATAAAAAGGAGCAGGCCTTTCTTTTTTTTGTGGTGACTGGGCTCTACCTCCCGGGTTTGTGGGCTCGAGGAGCCGCCTTGGGTAAGCTGCTTTCGCTGCATCATTTGCTGCACCCCCATGACAATGAGGAATCTGTCGTTGATCTTGATTCCCGGGTTCGCGTTGTGGAAAGGCACGCCTGCTCTATGAACCCGGGGAAAAATATCTTTGAGCGCTTACGGGGAAGGATCAGGGCCACCCGCTCTTTCTATGCGCGCTCCCAGCTGTTTCAGCGCCTTCTCCATGGATTCATAACCCCGATCGATATGCCAAACATGTTGAATAACCGACGTTCCTTCAGCGGCCAGGGCAGCCAGGACAAGGGCGGCCCCGGCCCGCAAGTCCGTGGCGTTTACCCGGGCACCGACCAGGCGTTCCACGCCCGTGATCAAAGCGTTTCGATCCTTAACATTGACCTGGGCATTCATTTTAATCAGTTCTTCCATGTGCTGAAAGCGGGCTTCAAAGACGTTCTCCACGATCAGGCTGTCTCCCCTCGCTTTCGTCAGCAGGGCCGACATGGGAGCCTGGAGATCCGTAGGAAATCCCGGGTAGGGGAGTGTTCTGAGCGTTTCCACGGCCCTTAAAGATCCGTCTTTCACTGTCAAGCTGTCTTCCGTTCCCTGGATTTCCACGCCCGCTTCTTTCAACTTGGCCACGACGGCATCCAGGTGCGAAGGGATGATTTCATGGAGCGTAACCTCCCCCCCGGTGATCGCGGCGGCCATCAGGTATGTACCGGCAACGATGCGGTCAGGAATAATGCGATAATGACATTTCCCCGCGGCAGGAACCCCCTCAATGCGGATCTTTTCCGTGCCCGCGCCTCTAACCTGGCAGCCCATGGCATTTAAAAAATTTTGCAGATCGACGATCTCAGGTTCTTTGGCCGCGTTATATATGGTCGTTTTCCCGTGAGCCAGGACTGCAGCCATGATCAGGTTCTCCGTGGCGCCTACGCTGGGATAGTCCAGGTGAATATCGGTTCCCAGCAGTTTCTCCGCTGATGCTTCAATATACCCGTTTTCTTCGCGAACCTGGACCCCCAGGGAAGCCAGCCCCTTGAGGTGCAGATCGATGGGCCTGGGCCCGATGGAGCACCCCCCGGGGTACGTCAATTTGACTTTTCCGATCCTCGCCAGCAGCGGCCCCATGAGAAATATCGATGACCGCATCTCCCTCATGAAGTCATCGGGAATGACGTAATGGATCTCCTCACCCGGTGTAATCTGCAATGTGTCTCCCTGGTATTCCACTTTAAAACCCAGGGAATCCAGGATGTTCTTCATCACGTGCAGATCGTAGATGTTCGGTATGTTATGCAGAACGACGCTTCCATCACTGCTGTTCAATACAGAGGCGGCCATTATCGGAAGCATGGAATTCTTTGCCCCTTTCACCTGCAGGGAACCGCTTAACTTGTGTCCGCCCTCAACAATAAACTCCTCCATGTTTACCTCCCCCGTTCGATGCCATCTCTGCCCACAACCTTGATTTCCAGCTCCAGCTCCGTCCCCTGGGTCTCCCTGACCCTGGTGCGCATCCATTCCACCAGGTTCAAGACGTCTTCAGCCGTAGCTCCCCCGGTGTTAACAATAAAATTGCCGTGCAGGGTGGAAACCTGGGCGCCGCCGATCACGTGACCTTTAACCCCGGCTTTTTCAATCAGGAGCCCCGCAGGATTTCCCGGGGGATTGCGAAAAACGCTTCCTGCACTGGGCTTATGGGGCTGCTTGCTGCGGCGCATTTTTTGTATCTGGGCCGCTTTCGTTTGCAATTCTTCACGGTTAGCTGGATAAAGGGCCAGAAATATTTCCACAATGATGCTCTTTTCGTCTTGAAAAGTGCTCTTGCGGTAGAAGAATTCTAATTCCTCCCTGGAGCGAATCCTTTCATTTCCCAGAAAATCCAGGGTGGCAACCTCCGTTACCCTTTCACCAATAGAGAATCCGTACGCGCCGGCATTCATGTATAAAGCGCCGCCCAGGCTGCCGGGAATGCCGATCGCGAACTCCAGCCCACCCAGCCCCCTGTTTATCGCTTCGCGGGCCAATTTCACAACCGGAACACCCGGCCCGGATTTCACGGTGTGGTCGGACAGAAAGCGGATCTCCGGGTCGAACCGCGCCAGGTTAACCACGACCCCTTTAATCCCTTCGTCTTTAACCAGGAGGTTTGTTCCCTGCCCGATCAGGAATAACGGCACGCCTGCGCTGTGGGCGATGGCCAGGATCCCTTTTAGTTCATCCCGGCTGGAAGGAAAGACGAGCATTTCGGCAGGCCCCCCGATGCGCAGAGACGTATGAAAACGCATGGGCTCGTCGAGCATGGGCGGAGTGCTCAAGATCTTTGTAATTTTTGCCTTCCAGTCTATCTTTCTCACCCCGAATCTTGATCTCGTCAGGGGCCCTGGACCGAAAAAGCGCCGCAACTCTTAGGGAAAAAGAAACCCTTGCGTTGACGTTAAGAGACCATTAATGCGAAGATCTGTTCCGCGGCATCCGGTTTGCCCAGCATGCGGCTGTTTTGGCTTAATTCTTTCCGCTTCAAGGGGTTAGACAGCAATGTATCGACCTGATCTTTGAAAATCTCTGGACCCAAATCTTTTTCTTCCAACATCACAGCCGCCCGCGCTTCCGCCAGGGTCAGGGCATTCATCCGCTGGTGATCATGGACAACGTTAGGTGAGGGAATCAAGATCGCCGGGACACCCAGGGCTGTTATTTCCGCCAAAGTCGTGGCCCCTGCCCGGCTGATCACCAGGTCTGCAGCCGCCAGGGCCAGGGGCATTTCTTCCTGGTACGCTTTCACTGTTAAATGACCGCCAAACCTTTCAAGGACGCGGTTTTGATGCAGCCGCGCTTTGATCTGATCATAATATATTTCACCGGTAATATACAAGACCTGTATACCCAGGTGATCGTCAACCTGCTCCAGGTATTCCACCATGCATTGGTTGATGCGGGCTGCCCCCCTGCTGCCGCCGCATGCCACCAGGAGAGGCATCTCTTTGTGCAGCTTCAAACGCTCCCGGGCTGCGGTTTTCTCAAGATCGACCATTTCACTGGCCCGGGGATTCCCCGTGACAACAAGATTGCTTTGTTTCCTGTAATACTTTTTCGATGCTTCAAACGAGAGGCAAACGCTTTCCACCCAGGGGGCCAGGAAACGATTAGTAACCCCGGGAAAGAGGTTCTGTTCATGGATGATCACGCGTTTCTTTCCCGCCAGGGCAGCCAGCAGGGCGGGCGCAGCGGCAAACCCGCCGGTGCCAAACACCAGGTCCGGCCGGAAACGCCGCATGAGCGTTTGGGCCTGGCGCCACGAGCGGGCCAAAAAAAACAGCGTGGGAAACGCCTGCAGCAGCTTTCGGCGGGAAAAACCCCTAACCGGCAGCGTTTCCAATGAAAACCCGGCAGCGGGTACGATTTTTTCTTCCATACCGCCCGCGGCGCCTACGAACAAGATCTCCGCTGTGGGGTCGTTTCTCCGGATGGTTCTGGCCATGGCCAGGGCGGGGTAGATATGACCCCCTGTCCCCCCGCCGGTGATGATCACGCGCACGTTATCCTCCTGGATATTTTTTATGGACTGGCGTGTTTAGAAATATTCATTAAGATTCCCATGGCCACCAGGGTGAAAAACAGGGAACTGCCTCCGGCGCTGATCAAGGGCAAATTAATCCCCGTAATGGGGATCGAGCCGGTCACGACGCCGATGTTGATCAGCATTTGAATGGCAACCATGGCCGTAATGCCTGCCGCCATCAAGTTTCCGAACGTATCCGGCGCCTGGAGGGATACCTTGAAACCTCTCCAGACCAGGATGAAAAACAACAGGATCACCGTTAGGGCGCCTAAGAAGCCCAGCTCCTCCCCGACAATGGCAAAAATAAAATCGTTTTGAGGCTCGGGAAGGTAATAAAGCTTCTGCTTGCTTCTTCCCAATCCGACGCCGAAAAGCCCTCCCGGCCCCAGGGCATAAAGGGACTGGATAATTTGATAGCCGGAACGCAGCGGATCCGCCCAGGGGTCACGATAGGAGAAGAGACGCTGCAGGCGGTAGGGCTCGCTGATCATCAAATAGACGGCCAGGGGCACTCCGGCTGATAGAAAGGCAATAAAGTGCTTCAGGGGCGTCCCAGCAGCGAAAACGATCACCAGGGCGACCATGGCCAGGGCCAGGGCCGTTCCCAGGTCAGGCTGCAGCAGGATCAAGAAAAAGGAAGCGCCCATGACCGCCAGGGGGATGAAGCTGCTGCTCCAAAAATCCTTGATATTTAAACGGGCTTTACTTAAAAAAGCAGCGGAGAAAATGATGACCACCAGCTTGGTAAATTCGGCGGGTTGGATATTGAAACCGCCGATCCCGATCCACCTGCGGGCCTCATTCACTTCCACGCCGATTTCCGGGACAAAAACCAGCAGGAGCAGCAGAAAATTGGAGAACAGGAGCAGCGGAAGCAGTTTCCGCCATTTCCAGTAATCAAACCGGGATGCCGTCAGCATGCCGACCAGGCCCAGGACCAGCCAGAACGCCTGGCGGCGGAGGAAAAAGAAGGCATCCCCCCTGGACTCCAGCGCACTGATGTAGCTGGCGCTGAAGACCATCACCAGGCCAAATCCTGCCAGGATCAGGACAGTAAAAAAAATGGCGTAGTCCGGAGACTTTTTTGCTTCACCCTCGGCGGGGGCTTTTCCCATGCGACAAGCCCTCCTTTAATCTGCCGACCTCGGACTTAAAAACGTCTCCACGTTCTTCATAGCTGGAGAACATATCCCAGCTGGCACAGGCTGGCGAAAGTAAAACGGTATCCCCTGTTACCGCTTGGAGGTAAGCTTTATGCACGGCTTCGGGGAGGTCAGCAGCGAGCACAACACGGGAGAAGCCTGCCTCCAGGGCCCTTTTTTGCAGGAGCGGGGCGGTTTCACCCAGTAAGATCAGCCAGGATACTTTTTCGCGCTCCAGCGCTGCGGCCAGGTTATGAAAAGAACTCCCCTTGTCCATCCCTCCCGCAACCAGGATCTTGGAACCCTGGAGAGCTTTCAGGGCGGTGAGGGTTGCTTCCTCGTTTGTTCCCTTGGAATCATTCACATAGCGCACCCCGTTTATTTCCGAGACAAATTCGAGGCGATGGGGCACACCCCGGAATGTTTTCAGCGTCCGGGCAATCTGCTCCCTGCGAACTCCCCTGGCCCTGGCCACCGCCACGGCGGCCAGGGCGTTTTCCAGGTTATGAGGACCCGGGATCAGCAAATCAGCAGCGTGACAAACCAATTCTTCCCTGCCCTTTTCCCTGATCACAATACGGCCCTGGTGCAAGCATACCCCCGTTTCCAGGAGATGCTTGCGGCTAAAAAATTGCAGGTGGCCCTGCACTTGATCCCGCAGGTCGCGCACGTTTTCGTCGTCATAGTTCAAAACAGCCATGTCCGTCTTTTGCTGGTTCGCCAGCAGCCTGGATTTGGCTTGAATGTATCGCGGCATCGTGCCATGGTAATCCAGATGGTCGGAAGAGATGTTCAACACGGCGGCGATGGGCGCCCGGAAGCTATCGATGTTTTCTAATTGAAAACTGCTCAGCTCGGCTACGATCAAGTCGCCCCGCCCGGCTGCAGCAACCGCTTCGCAAAGGGGATGTCCGATATTTCCTGCGACGAAAACCTGCGGCAGTTGTCCCTGCAAGATCTCACCGACCAGCGAGGTTGTTGTTGTTTTCCCATTGGTTCCCGTAATACCGATAATCTCTGCAGCACTGAACCAGTAAGCCAGCTCAATTTCTGCATAAACGGGGATCCCGCGGGCAGAGGCACTCCGCAGAAGGGGCAAATCTGGTTTAATCCCGGGGCTCTTGATCACCAGGGAAACCTCATCTACCAGGTTCTCCGGGTGCCCGCCTCCCACCAGGGTTACCCGGCTGTTTCGGCAAAGATCTTTCATTTCAGCTGCAAGTTCTAACAGGCCCTTCTGGTCATTGCCGATGATCTTTGAGGCGCCTGCTTTCAGCAGGAGTTTGATGGCCGCCTGCCCGCTGCGAGCCAGGCCAAGAACCAAGATATTTTTCCCCTTGATCTGTTCTTTCACTTCTCGCACCTCCACCATTCTACCGGAACAACTGCCGTGCGGATCCGCTGTTTCAAGAATAGAGCGCATAATCCAGGAGGCCCAGCAGGGCAAAACATAAGCCCAGGATCCAAAAACCCGAAACGACTTGCCATTCGGACCACCCTTTTAGCTCAAAGTGGTGGTGCAAAGGGCTCATTAAGAACACCCTTTTTCCCGTTAAGCGAAAGGAAATCACCTGGATCATCACAGAAAGCGCTTCCAGGACAAAAACCCCGCCGATCACCACGAGAATAAGCTCCGCCTTTAAAATAATGGCTGTGACGGCCAGGGCCGCTCCCAGGGATAGAGAGCCCACATCCCCCATGAACACTTTTGCCGGGTTGACATTAAACAGCAAAAATCCCAGGCAGGCCCCCACAAAAATCCCGCAGAGATAAACCATCTCCTGAAAACCCTGGGCGATGGCCATATACAAAAAAGGCAGCAGCGCCAGGATCACCGTGCCGGCCGCCAGCCCGTCGATTCCATCTGTCAGGTTCACTGCATTGGACGTTCCAATCACCATCAAAAAAATTAAAAGGGGATAAAGTATACCCAGCTCCAGGTGTAATCCCACAAAAGGAACAGAAACAAACGTATCATGCCCCAGCTGCATGAGTGCCAGGTAAAAGCCCAGGGAAACGACCAGCTGCCCCAGGAGCTTATGCCGGGCCTTCAAGCCAAGTGAATGATGGCGGACGACTTTCTGATAATCATCGATAAACCCCAGGAGCGCACTGAAAAGAATGATCACCACGATAAGGAAAAACAGCGGTGTTTTTGGCGTGAAGACAACAGCAGTGACGATGAAGGAAAGAAGGAAAATAATCCCTCCCATGGTCGGTGTCCCTGCCTTTTCTAAGTGCTGACTGGGACCATCCAGCCTGACCTGCTGCCCAAAGTGATATTTTTTTGAAACCGCGATGTATAGCGGCGCAAGGGCCGCACTGACCAGGAACGCAACCAGCGCGGCGAAAAACTCCGGTCCCATGCTTACCTCCCGTTCTTATGAATTGCCGGGCTCTTTCTCTGCTATGAAGGGATACCTCGCCTGCAGTGTTGCAGCGATTCGTTCCATTTTCATCCCCCGGGAACCCTTGATTAAGATCGTCACACCTTTTTCCACGAACCTTTCCAGCCGATGCAGGATTTCTTCACAATCCGTGCAGGCAAATACGTGTTCCGGGGAAATACCTGCCTGCAGGGCGCCTTCTGCCACCAGCTTCGCCCGTTCACCCAGGGTAAAGACAACATCAACCCCTATTTCGGCGGCATAACGGCCCACGGCCCGGTGAGCCGTCTCTGAGGCCTCTCCCAATTCTAACATATCCCCCAGGACAGCAATTTTCCTCTGCGCACCCGCCCATTCCACCAGGTAGTCCAGTGCATACTGGACCGATGTGGGGCTGGCATTGTACGCATCATTGACAATCCAGAAACCGCTTCCGGCAAAAGAGCGTTCCATTCTCATGGCTGAGACTTCAGCAGCAGCCAAGCCGGCACGAATCTCTCGCGGTGTGAGCTGCAGGTGTATCCCCACCGCCAACGCCGCAAGGGCATTATAGACATTATGTCTCCCCGGCAAGGGAATCCAATAAGATTCCGCGTCTTCCCGGGAGAGGGTCCTGGCTGTAAAATAATACCCCGATGCTTCAAAACCGCAGTGAAGCGCGCGGAAATCTGCCTCTTCGGCAAAACCAAAGGTGCAGACCTGGCCGGGAAACCGCGCACCCATGGGTCGTAAAAAAGGGTCATCGGCATTTAAAAACGCCGTGCTGCCGGGGGCCATCTCTTCCAGGAGCTCACCCTTGGCCCGGGCAATATTTGCGCGGCTCCCCAGCATTTCCAGGTGCGCTTCTCCGATATTAGTAATAACTCCCAGGTTGGGGCTGCACAGCGAGGTTAACAGGGCAATTTCCCCGTATCCGCTCATGCCCATTTCCAGAACAACCCCTTGATGTTCTCCCTTGATACGCAGCAGCATTAACGGCAGGCCGATGTGGTTGTTCAGGTTTCCCTCTGTTTTCAATACAGGAAAGCTAACGGCAAGCACCGCGGCGATAAAGTCTTTCGTCGTGGTCTTCCCGTTGCTGCCGGTTACCGCCACGACGGGTAAATTAAACTTTTGGCGATGGGCACGAGCAAGCCGCTGCAAGGCCTGCAGGGCATTTTCAACCGCCAGGATGACTTTCCCGGGGGGAAATTCCAACCCGGAAAACCCTGTTATTTCCCCGTATTCCAGCAGCGAGCCGGCCGCGCCCTGTTCCAGGGCCGCGAGAATATACTGATGACCGTTTTCTTTTTCTCCCTGCAGGGGGACAAAAAGGTCGCCCGGTTGGGCTTTCCGGGAGTCAATCACCGCTCCGGAAAACCATGCTTCCACCGGACCGGAAAGCAAACGACCCCCTGTGATGTTGACCAGGTCTTTCGTCGAGAAATGCATGGCCCTTCCCTTCAAGGGTTCACCCTTTGTAAAATCAGTTCCGAGGCAACCTCACGGTCGCTGAATGGAACGGTATAATCGGCAAAGATTTGATAATCTTCGTGTCCCTTACCTGCAATGATTACGATATCGCCGGGCCTGGCCAGTTCAACGGCCAGTTTGATCGCTTCGCGCCGATCCGCCTGCACAGCATAGCCGCTGCCAAAGGTCTTCTCTTCCTGCAGGCCGACTTGTACCTCATGAATAATTTGCCAGGGGTCCTCACCCCGGGGATTATCAGACGTTAAAATACAATAATCGCTGTAATGACCGGCAATCTGCCCCATCACCGGTCGCTTGGCGCGATCTCGTTCGCCCCCGCATCCAAAAACGGTAATAATTTTTCCCCCGGCAAAACCCCGGGCCGCCTGGAGGACGTTTTCCAGTCCGTCGGGGGTGTGGGCATAATCTATTATAACAAGAAAATCCTGCCCCCGGTCAATTTTTTCAAATCGCCCGGGAATCCCTTCGATACTTTCCAGGACATCTTTGATCCGGGATAAGGGGATGCCCTCCAGCAGGCCGACGGTGCTTGCTGCCAGGGCGTTGTAAACGCTGAAATTGCCCGTAAGCTTGAGAGAAAAAGCTGCTTCACCCCAGGGAGAAATGAGCTGGAAGCTCACGCCCTCGTTACGGATGACGATGTTTTTCGCAGACACGACGGCGGGTTGATTCATGCCGTAGGTGACCCACTGGGTTGTTGCTTGCCGCTGGAAAAAGCTTGCGTTTTTATCATCCGCGTTGATCACGGCATAGCGAGGGGAGGCTTGCTTGAGGAAACTGCCTCCCAGTTGAGCAAAAAGCTTTCCCTTGGCGGAGAGATAGCGGGCAAACTCGCCGTGAAAATCCAGGTGATCTGCCGTCACATTTGTCAGGACGGCAATATCAAAGTCACACCCGGAAACCCGATTTAACTCCAGGGCATGGGAAGAGACTTCCATCACGGCATAATCTACTTCTTTTTCCCGCATGGTCCACAACATTTTCTGCAGGTCGGGGGCTTCCGGCGTGGTCGCCAGGACAGGGTAGTTTTTCCCGGCAATTTTGTATTGAATGGTGCCCAGCAGGCCCGTGTTTTTACCGTGAGATACCGCTATGGCTTCGATCAAATGGGTCGTTGTCGTCTTCCCGTTGGTTCCCGTCACACCGATGAGCCGCATCTTTTGGGAGGGGTTCCCATAAAACAGCTGGGCAAAGGCAGCCATGGCCGTCCGGACGTGAGGGACAAGAATTTTCGTCGCCCCTCTCACCTCGGCGTTTTTTTCCATCACGATGGCAGAAGCACCCGCCTGGATGGCCTGGGGTATAAAGTCATGGCCATCAAAACGGGTTCCCTCCAGGCAGAAAAAAAGAAACCCGGGTTCTACGCGTTCCGTGTGGTACGCCAGGCCGCGCACAGGCAGGTCTTTGTTCCCTTGGACCTCAATTGTATGGATAAAATTTAACAACGTGTCTAAATGTTTGATCGCTTCCATCTGCTTCTCCTTTCTCACAAGCTGCTGGCGAACGTCGCGCGATTCCAGGGCTTCCTTTACCCCATGCGCGGCACCCGTTCAGAGAAGTCTTGACAAGCATGTTTCGTTTGCGACGACGATTAATTCAGTGGAGATGAGAAGTGTACCATAATGCTGGAACCCTGGCTCACACGGGTGCCCGGAGCAGGCTCCTGCTCAAAAACAATGCCCGAGCCCTCTTTTTCCATTTTCAGCCCGATGTAGGCAAGGATTTCGCCTACCTCCTTGATCGTCATACCCTGCAGGTCTGGAACCTTGACGGATTCCAACTCATCCCCGGCAAAGAGATCATCCAGGTAGAGCATGATCCTCGACTGTACGGGCACCTGGGTTCCGGCCTGCGGTTGCTGCGCCATGATCAGGCCTTCTTCGCCCACCAGCCGCACCAGCAGTCCCTTGTTATCCAGCAAGGCCCCCGCTTCATCGATGCTCAAACCCGACAGGTCGGGAACGTCAACCAGGCGGGCCGCTTCCAGGTTTTCCTCCTCGGGAAGATGGTCTGGAGGAATTTCCAGGTATGAAAGTACATCCTTCATGATGACATTAAAGAGCGGGGCACTGACCTGCGAGCCCCACTGGGGTCCGCGTTGCGCCCCATCAACCGCCACATAGAGCAAAACCTGTGGGTCATCAGCAGGCGCAAAGCCGATAAAGGAAAGCACGTATTCTCCCGGGACATAACTTCCCCCGGAAACCTTTTGCGCCGTTCCCGTCTTCCCTGCAACCCTGTAGCCTTCAATAGCGGCATTCGCGCCGCTTCCTTCCACGACGGTCCCTTCCATGAGGCGAGCCACATTTTTTGCCGTCTCCTCGGAAGTAACCTGGCGGATGACCTTGGGTTCCTGTCGGAATACCGTGCTGCCCTCCCGATCGATAATTTCTTTGACAAAATAAGGGCGCATCAGGTAACCACCGTTGGCGAAAGCAGAAACAGCCATGACCTGCTGCATGGGGGTAACCGAAATGCCCTGGCCAAAGGACGAGGTGGCCAGTTCGAGGGGCCCGATCTGGTCCGGCCGAAATAACTGGCCCTGTCCTTCTCCGGGATAGTCAACCCCCGTCGCGGAACCCAGTCCAAATGCCCGGAAATACTTGAACAGCGTTTCCGCACCCAGCTCCTGTCCCAAATAGATAAACGAGATATTGCAGGAGTGGTATACCGATTCGGCATAGGTAATCCGGCCGTGCCCTCCCCGGTCGGAAGTCCAGCAGCGGACGGTTCGACCGGCCACCTGGATCGAACCCGTACATTCCAGGTGGGCTGCTGCTGGAAAGAGGTTCTCTTCCAGGGCGGCGCTTAAGGTGATCAATTTTAAGGTCGACCCGGGTTCAAATGTATCCGTAACCGGGAAAAGGCGCCAGTATTCCTTATTGTATTCGTTGTAGCGATTTGGATCAAAATCGGGCTTGGAGGCAGCAGCGAGCACTTCCCCGGTCTGGGGATTGACGGCAAGGGCCATGGCGCGCTTCGGCTTATACTCCACCATGGCTCGGGACAGTTCCCTTTCTACGATAAACTGGATGGTTTCATCTACGGTAAGGTAGAGATCTTTTCCTTCCCTGGGAGGAACAAAACTGCGGACACCCGGGATTTCGCGGCCCTTGTTGTCTGTGGGAAAGATCAGGCTGCCATCCTGTCCCTCCAGTTCTTCTTCGTAAAATATTTCCAGGCCCGCCCAACCCTGATCGGTGCCCACGAACCCCAAAAGCTGGGAGAAAAGGTTGGCATTGGGATAGTAGCGTTTGGGTTCCAGGGTAAAGCTAATCCCCGACAAGCCCAGGAGTCGGACCTCACGGGACACGTCTTCATCGACCCGGCGTTTTAAATAGACCGCGGCCCGTTCCTGGGTGATCAATTCGATAATTCGCTCCTCGGTCATGTCCAGCACGGGTGCCAGTGCCCGTGCGGTAAAAAGAGGGTCGTTGATCTGAGGCGGAATGGCCACGACCGTTTCCACGCTGGCACTACCGGCCAGGAGGTTGCCGTTCGCATCAAAGATATCGCCCCGGGACGACCGGGCAGGGATGCTGCGGTTCCACTGCTCCCAGGCCTTTGACTGCAGTTCTTCGGCCATCACAAACTGGATCCAACCCAGCCGAAAAACGAGCGCCGCCATGAGCAGAACGGTAAAGAAGAAAACCGTCAATAGACGTCGCCTGATTTGCTGAACCGCTTTTTTTTCTCTCGTCATGTTATCTCCTGGCACTGGGATCCTAATCTCCCCTGGCAGATAATCTCAGCCACTGCTTTTGTTCCGGATACTGCAGTCCCAGATCATGAACCGCAATGCTCTCAATCCGCTCCAGGGAGCTCATACTCCTGACTTCCAGGGCAAGTCGTTCATTTTCTTTTTGCAATTGCGCAATTTGCTGATCGACCTGCTGAATCTGGTAATTAAGGGCCAAAACTTGACTGTATTGCGCGATTAAACCGATGCTGACAGCGATCAAAAGCAGGATTAATACACACAGGAGTAAGCTTTCTGCGGGCCTTCCCGCAGTCCTGGCCCGGGAAGAGGGCTGGGCCCGTTCCTGCCCGGGAGGTCTTCGCTTTTGGGCCGGTTTTTGCTGGAGGGGGTAACCCGCCCTGGCTTTTTCTTTCGTTACGATCAAGGTTTTCACCTGCCCGTCTTGTTGAATCTTTTACGTTTTCCTGCTTCCCGCGTCAAGCTTTTCCACTGTTCTTAATCGGGCACTTCGAGCCCGGGGATTGGCCTGAATTTCCCGGGCCCCCGGGAAAATAACCTTAGGGGTTAGCCATTGCACTTGTGGAAGGCGACCACACTGGCACACCGGAAATCTCGGATGACAAATGCAGGGTTGGGCCAGCTCCTGGAAATACCGTTTTACCAGGCCATCTTCCAGGGAGTGATAGGCAATGACAACCATACGCCCCCCCGGTTTCAAGCTAGCAATGCCTTGCTGCAGCCCCTGCTGCAAATTATCCAGCTCCCTGTTCACGGCCATGCGCAGCGCCTGGAAAATTCTTTTCGCTGGATGTCCACCCTTGCGCCGTGATGAAGCCGGGATCGCCTGCTTGATGATCTCGACCAGCTGTGAACTGCGTGTTATCGAACCTTTTTGCAAGCGATAAGCCTCGATAAATGAGGCAATGCGGCTCGACCATTTTTCCTCTCCCAGGGTTTTGAACAGAGTCGTCAATTCTTCCCTGGATAACCTTCCTAAAAGATCTGTGGCCGTCTGTTCCAGGCCCGGATCCATGCGCATATCCAGGAAGACATCTGCCTGGTAAGAAAATCCTCGTTCGGCACGATCCAGCTGGTGAGAAGATACGCCCAGATCCATCAAGATGCCGTCCAGGCGCTGCAGGCCCAGTTCCGCCAGGACAGGCTGCAGGTTAGCAAAATTATCCAGCACGGCCACGAATGCTTTTCCAAACGGCTTTAACCTTTCCCGGGCGGCATCAAGGGCCTCCGGATCCACGTCAATCCCGATCAAAGTTCCTCCCGGCATAATTTTCTGCAGGATCGCTTCGGCGTGGCCGCCGCCGCCCAGCGTCGCGTCAACCATGATGGCCCCGGGATGCGGGTTTAATAGGTGAACCGCTTCCCCTAAAAGAACTGGATGATGTTTAAAGCCGCTGCCGTTAATCCCGGGGCCCATATCTTGTCTCTCCCATGCCTGTTAAAACTGAAAATCAATCATCTTTTCAGCAACCTGCTCAAAAGATAGATCCGATTCATTACTGTACGCATCCCAGTTTTCCTTGCTCCAAATTTCAGCCCGGTTGGAAACCCCGATAATCACGACTTCTTTATGTAAATCAGCATGCTCTCTCAACTGTGGAGGGATCAAGGTGCGGCCCTGTTTATCAATTTCTACCTCGGAAGCGCCGGAAAAAAAGATACGCGTGAATTTTCTCGCTTCCGCCTTGGCCAGGGGAAGCTCCTTGAGCCGGTTCTCCAGGTTGGCCCACTCCCTGCGCGGATAGAGAAAAAGGCAGCGATCCAGTCCCCGGGTGATAATAAACCGCTCTCCCAGCTCTTCTCGAAAGCGGGAGGGAACAATAAACCGACCCTTTTTATCCAGCGTATGTATGTATTCTCCCATTAACATCGCGCTCATTCTCCACTTCCCAGGGAGTTTGCCGACCCTGTTCTCCACTTTAAACCACTTTGAACCACTTTTTTTATATATTCTACCCTCTTTTTTAATTTCCTGCAAGTAAAATCGTAAAAAAATTTAAAAAAAGGAGAAAGATTTTTATTGAGGAGCTTTCTCCTTACGCTCTAGCCGGGATATCCAGTCCCTCAGCATCCCTTTTTGCTTCCCCGGACACGTTCGTTTACCGGATTTTCGATTCACCTGCTTCAAAAATTTCTGCAGCCCCGAACATTGCATTTCTTTACCCGGTGATCAGGCTTGCCCGGGAATAAACTCTTTTTTCCCCGCTTGCTCTCCGCCATGGAATTTGCAATAACACAAGTAAAAGGTGCAGGCAAAGAAAAGGCCTGCACCTGGAAACAATGGTGATCATACTTTTTTTGTGTGCTGATCAAGGAGCCAAGAAGCTCAAGACGCTCTAGATGAGGTGGCTCATAAATGCCGTGGCGATCCAAAAATAGATCAGCAGCCCGGTTACATCTTTAATGGTCGTGACAAAGGGACCCGCGGTAATGGCAGGATCGATGCCGTAATAATTAAAAAACATGGGAACCAAGGTGCCGATCAGGGCCGCCAGGGTAATGGTGCTGAACATGGCAATGCCCACCACCACGCCCAGCAGGGGCATGCCCTGCCAGAGGGTGGCTACCAGCGCCACAAAGAACCCGTTCAAGATCCCCATGGTTAAACCAACCCGGGTTTCACGAAAAAAATAGCGCCAGACATCAGCGGGACTGATCTCGCCCGTGGCCAGCCCCCGCACGAAAAGCGTGGAAGATTGTGTCCCCACATTGCCCCCCATGTCCATGATCACGGGAATAAACACGGCGAGAATCACAATCGTCTCCAGGGTGTGCTCAAACGCCCCGATGACGCTGCCGGAGATAAGTCCACCCATGAGGCTGATCAGCAGCCAGGGCATTCGCTTGCGGGCCAGGCCAAAGACAGTAGCTTCCAGGATATCGACCCCGGTCACTTCACCCGTCCCGGTAAGCCGGTAAATATCCTCTGTGGCCTCTTCTTCGATCACGTCGAGGATGTCATCGACCGTGATGATGCCAAGCAGCCGGTTTTCTTCATCCACGACCGGTACGGCCAGGAGGTCATAGCGGGAGACGACCCGGGCCACTTCTTCCTGGTCCGTCTCCGCCTGCACGGTGATGAGATTGCGATACATGATATCCTGCAGGAGCGTGCCGTCATCGGCAGCGATCAGGTCTCGCAGGGAAAGGACACCCGTCAGCCGGGTCTGAGGATCGACGACGTATACATAGTAGACGATCTCCGCATCGGGGGCAACTTCGCGCAGGCGGGAAATGGCCTCTTCGACGGGGATATCCTCGGGAAGAGCAATGAACTCGGTCGTCATAATGCCGCCAGCGGAGTCTTCCGGGTATTTCAGCAAGCCTTTGATTTCTTCTGCTTCTTCATCGATCAGCGAAAGCAATTCCCTGGCTTCTTCGATGGGAAGATCGCCCACCAGGTCGGTGGCGTCATCCACGGACATCTCCCGCAGAATCGCCGAAGCTTTGTGCCGGGTCAACAGGCGCAGCAGGGATACCTGGTCAAAGTCTTCCATTTCCTGTATGATCAGTGCCGCGTCTTCATCGGAAAGCAGGTCAAACAGCTCTTTTTTCTGCTCATCGCTGAGTTCATCAACCAGTTCGGCCAAGTCGCTGGGATGAGTGCCTTCTTTCACCTGCAGCAAGATCTGGGTCAGGGTTTCCTGGATGGTGCGAGCAGCCATTGTATCACCCCCGGCGATAAGTCTAAAACCCGTTCATGATCCCCGCGAGCCAACCGCGGAAGCTTGCAGCCAACCCCGTTGAACTTAAATAAATGGGGAATGAAAGGGATATAATCCTGCCTGTTCCATTGACATTATAACATTTTTCTTTTCCGAGACAACAGCCGTGGAGGGCAATCACAAAAAAACAACCCCACCGTACCGTGGTCCGCTTGTTTTGAACGCCCTCTCTCAAGGTGGGTGCCCTCTTACTTGCTTTACAGGTCCTCGCTTACATCGAGGCATCTGCGCCACACGTAAAGGCAGGCTCCCATTTCGTTAGTGTTAGCTCAAAACATTCGCGGTTTGTCACGCGCACAGCAGGGTATTTCTCATTCGTTTTTGCAATATTATGATAGCACAAATCCCCTCGTCTGGCAAGGGGGAAAAACCGGGAATAACCGCAGCATGGTTTCCTTACCTGATCAGGTTCAGATCCCTCGACTTTTCCCCGGGGGATTACGCGAATTTCATGGTTGTTTTTCGTTTTTACACAAAGAAATATGCAGTTCCCGGAGTTGGGCGGGCGTAACCGGAGCCGGCGCGCCTGTCAACAAGCAATTCCCAGATGCTGTCTTCGGAAAGGGGATTACATTTCGGATGCTGGTGTCGCCCGCCATGAGCATCAATAAGCGGTCCAGCCCAAACGCAATGCCGCCGTGGGGGGGAGCACCGTACTCGAAGGCCTGCAGGAGGAAACCAAACTTCTCTACGGCCTCCTCGGGGGTCATTTGCAGCAAACCGAAAATTCGCTCCTGGGTTGCCCGATCGTGGATACGAATGCTTCCTCCCGCTACCTCGATGCCGTTGTAGACCAGGTCGTAGGCCTGGGAACGCGCCTTCAGCGGGCTGTCCTCCAGCATGGTGAGGTCCTCCGGAAGGGGGGCCGTAAAGGGATGGTGGTTGGCGGCAAATCTTTCTTCTTCATCGTCGTAGACAAAGAGCGGGAAATCGACCACCCAGAGAAAGTCATCGACATCCCCAGGAATCCGCCCTAACTTGTGCGCCAGGTGAAGTCGCAGCTGGCCCAACACTTTTAACGCGAGTTCTTTCTTGTCGGCCACGAAGAGCAGCACGTCGCCAGGCTTTCCTTCCAGCCTCCTGCTCAAGTCCGCCAATTGCTCCGACGTGAAGAACTTGCTGATAGGAGATTTTACTTCATCCTCGGTAACGATCATCCAGGCCAGCCCACCGGTTCCCCAAGACTGGACCAGGGCCGTGAGGTCATCGAGCTCCTTCCGGCTGAAGGATCCGCCTTCTTGAACCAGGAGACCCTTGACTGCGCCGTTTCTTTCTACGACCTTTTTAAAGACGTTAAATCCGCAGCGCGCAGCAATATCCGAGATATCCTTTAGCTCCATGCCAAAGCGTCTATCGGGTCGATCGCTGCCATAGCGTTCCATGGCCTCAGCATAGGTGAGTACCGGGAAGGGGCTGTGTAGTTTTTTGCCGAGCACCCTGGCAAACAAGCTGCAAACCAGGTTTTCGACTTCTTCCATGATATCTCTTCGGTCACAAAAACTCATTTCCATGTCAATCTGGGTAAATTCCGGCTGCCGATCCGCCCGCAGGTCTTCATCTCGAAAACAGCGCACAATCTGGAAATATCGATCAACACCGGAAACCATGAGAAGCTGCTTGAACAGCTGGGGGGATTGCGGTAACGCGAAAAAATTGCCCGGTGCCGTACGGCTGGGAACCAGGTAATCCCTCGCGCCTTCAGGGGTGCTACGCGTCAAAAACGGGGTTTCGATTTCCCAGAACCCCGCCGCATCCAGGTACTCCCGGGTTGCCAGGGAAACCCTGTGCCTGAGCTCCAGCGACCGCTGCATCTCAGGTCGACGCAGGTCCAGGTAGCGATAAGATAAACGTATATTTTCGTCGGTATCCAGCTGGTCTTCAATATAAAAAGGCGGTGTGCGAGATGTGCTGAAGACCTCCATGTCTTCCGTGGTGATTTCAATCTCTCCCGTCGGAAGTTTCGGATTCACAGTCTCCTCCGAGCGGGCCACGACCTGGCCCGCCACCGCAATCACGTATTCCGCACGCAGCTTTTCCGCCTGGGAAAAAAAGTCTGCATTTTTTTGCTGGTCAAAAACCACCTGGATAATCCCGTAACGATCCCTGAGGTCGATGAAAATGAGCCCTCCGTGGTCACGGCGCCCCTGCACCCAGCCGGCAACAACGACCCGATTACCGATATAATTTTTATCCAGCTTTCCGCAGTGAAATGTCCTTTTTAATCGCATTTTCTCCAGCCCCTTTGGCTGCACGCCCCCTTCCATGATCCCTGAAAAATATTATGCTCTGTCTTCAACCCGCTGACCCAAAAGATACGCCAGCAGTTCTTCGTAGCTGTATTCCCGCTGTGCTCCCACGGCCATATCCCTGATTTTCCAAACGCCTCTCTCCCTGGTTTCTTCATCCAAAATGACAGCAAAGCGGTATTTGCCGCGGTGGGCATGTTTCATCATCGCCTTGAGGCTGCGACCCATGTAATCCGCTTCCGCTCTCAGGCCGGCTTCCCGGAGCCGGTATAATAATACCAGCCCCTCGTTTGCCATGGCAGCCGGGGCTGCCGCGATGAAGACGCCCTCCAGTTCGGCCGGCGGCAGGGAAAGACCTTCCTTTTCCATGGCCAGCAAAATCCGCTCCACCCCCACGGCCATGCCGACCCCGGGTGTGGGGGGTCCTGCAAAGGCTTCGATCAGGTCATCATAACGCCCGCCGCCGCCCAGGGAATACTGCGAGCCCAAAGATTGCGAAACAAATTCAAATGCCGTATGGGTATAATAATCCAGTCCCCGGACCAGGCGAGGATCCAATAGATAATCAATTCCCAGCAAATCCAGCCTGGTTTTTACCGCTTCAAAGTGGGCGGCGCAGAATGCACACAAGTGCTCATCGATGCGGGGAACGCCTTGCAAGGCTACCTGGCAACCGGGCACCTTGCAGTCCAATAAACGCAGGGGATTATCCTGCAGGCGTTTTTGACAATCAGGACACAGTGCCGCCTTGCGAGGCTCGACGACCTCTTTCAATCGCTCCTGGTAAGGCGGCCTGCATTCCCTGCAACCCACGCTGTTTAAATGCAGCTGCAGCCCTTTGAAACCGAGGCGATCAAAAAATGCAGAAGTAAACTTGATCACTTCTAGATCGGACCCGGGGTCCGTGGAGCCGAACAGCTCGATTCCCATCTGGTAGAACTGCCGCTGTCGTCCGGCCTGCGGACGGTCGTACCTGAACATCGGACCCCGGTAATAAAGTTTCACGGGCTGGGGCAGGTTATGAAAGCCGTGCTCGATAAAGGCCCTGGAAACACCTGCCGTGCATTCCGGCCTCAGGGCTAAAACCCTTCCCCCCCGATCAGTGAAGGTATACATTTCTTTTTGGACCACATCGCTCTCTTCCCCCACACTACGGATGAAAACCTCCACATCTTCAAAGATTGGCGTCCGTATCTCCGCATAACCATAGGCGCGGCATAATGCTTCAAATACATTTTCCAGATGATGCCAGGCGGGCATATCAGTGGGCAGAACATCCTTGGTTCCCCGCGGTGCTTTGTGTTTCATTGCTGGCCTCCGTCCGACGCGAACAATTTTCCGTACACAACTTAGATTTTAAGCCACTTGCCCGGCCCTTGTCAACTCGGGGTTGAGGGCAGGCAAGGAAATGAGTCTTTATTCCTGGACAGGCGTGATCACCAGGCTTCCTTAGACCTGCTTCTTGCTGTCAATCAAGATGGTCACCGGGCCGTCGTTTTCTACAAAAACCCGCATCGCGGCCTGGAAGATCCCTGCAGCTACACGGATTCCTTTTTCACGGAGCAGTTGACAGAGCATGCTGTAGAGCTCTTCCGCTTTTTCCGGATTTGCGGCCTGCACAAAGCTGGGCCTGCGTCCCTTGCGGGTATCACCGTAGAGGGTGAACTGGGAGATGCAGAGCACCTCGCCCCCGACTTGCTGCAGGGACCGGTTCATCTTACCTTGTTCGTCTTCAAAGATGCGCAGCCCGGCAATTTTTTCGGCCAGGTAGCTGCAGTCGGCCGAGTCGTCACCTTGACCGACCCCGGCAAAGACGACCAGTCCTTTTTCAATCCTTCCTACCGTCTCCCCTTTTACCTCGACCCTGGAGGGTCCGGCTCGCTGCACAACTGCCCGCATCAGGTTCCTCGACCGCCTTTCCGGTGCTTGCCGCGCGACGATTTCTCTTTATCGGCCGTTGCGCCGGTATGCCGTCTCACGGAAAACACGTCTTTGACTCGTTTCAAGCGATTCATGATAAACTCCAGGTGATCCAGGTCCTTTACCACGAAGGTCAGGTGGATGATCGCCACTTTATCCTTAGAGGTGCGGCCATTTACCGCTGTAATATTTACCTTGCTTTCGCTGACAACATTCATCAGTTCGGCCAGGAGGTTAGCCCGGTCCATGGCAGTAATTTCAATTTCAACGGGGTATGAAAGGTCGCTGTCTGTCTCCCAAAAAACATTGATATAGCGATCGTTGTCGCCGCTTGCTCCCTGGATGTTGGAACAATCCCTGCGGTGAATCGAAACCCCGCGACCCCGGGTAATAAAACCGATTATATCATCACCGGGCAGCGGATTGCAGCACTTGGAAAAACGGACCAGCAGGTTGTCCACACCCTGCACTTTGATCCCGTGGGCTGCCTTGGCAGCACCTTTCCAGGGCTTAATTTCAACTGGGGGGGCCTCATCTTCGTCCCCATAGAGCCTGCGGTATTCCTCCCGCAGTTTCGAGATAACCTGCTGCACAGAAACCCCGCCGTAACCTACCGCGGCATAAACGTCTTCCTCGGAGAGCAAGTTAAACCGTTTGCCCACTTCTTCCACCAGCTGCTCCTTGAGTAGGGCCCTGGAGTCCAGGTGGAGACGGCGCAACTCCCGTTCCAGGCTCTCTTTCCCCTTGGAAATGTTCTCTTCCCGGCGTTCCTTTTTAAACCAGGCCCGGATCTTGCTCTTGGCCTGGGAACTCTTCACCATCTTTAACCAGTCACGGCTGGGCGTTCCACTCTTGCTGGTGATAATTTCAATGATGTCCCCCGTTTTGAGCTGGTAGTCCAGGGGGACAATCCGCCCGTTGGCCTTGGCGCCCACGCAGCGGTTGCCGATATCGGTGTGGATCTTGTAGGCAAAATCCAGGGGGATGGAACCCGCGGGCAGGTCGATCACATCTCCCCTTGGCGTAAAAACAAATACTTCATCGGTGAAAAGGTCAATTTTTACATGCTCCATGAATTCGTGGGCATCTTTCAGTTCCTGCTGCCACTCCAGGAGCTGTCTCAACCAGGAAAGCTTCTCTTCAAACTCGCGGTCATCCCGGGCCTTTTCCTTGTAGCGCCAGTGGGCGGCAATCCCATATTCTGCCGTGCGATGCATGTCCCATGTGCGGATTTGCACTTCCAGAAGCTCATTTTCCGCGAATACCACCGTGGTATGCAGGGATTGATACATGTTGGATTTTGGCATGGCGATATAATCGTTAAAATGTCCGGGGATGGGTTTCCAGAGGGTGTGCACAATCCCCAGGGCGGCATAGCAGTCCTTCACAGTGTTCACAATAACCCGCACCGCTGTGAGGTCATAGATCTCGTTAAGATCTTTCCCCTGCTCTTTCATCTTGGTATAGATGCTGTAAAGGTGCTTGGGTCGGCCGCTGATATCACCCTCAATGCCGGCATCTTCTAATTTTTCTTTTAATATGTTCATGGCCTGCTGGATAATCTCTTCCCGCTCTTGACGATTTTTGGCCAGCTTCTCCACCAGGTCATAGTAGTCCCTGGTGTTCATGTAACGGAACGCGAGGTCCTCCAGCTCCCACTTGATCTTGTAGATCCCCAGGCGGTGGGCCAGGGGCGCATAGATTTCCAGGGTTTCCCTGGCTACTTCCTTCTGCTTCTCGGGATTCAGGTGTCGCAGGGTGCGCATGTTGTGGGTGCGATCTGCCAGTTTAACCAGGATGACCCGGATGTCCTTGTCCATGGCAACGAACATTTTGCGCCAGGTTTCGGCCTGATGTTCTTCCTTGGACCGGAATTCCATACGGCTTAATTTCGTCACCCCGTCTACCAGGTACGCAACTTCCTCCCCGAATTCTTTTTCAATTTCCTCGTACGTAATGTTGGTGTCTTCCAGGACATCGTGCAATAACCCGGTCATCAGGGTCACCAGGTCCAGTTCCAATTCGGTCAAGAGCAGCGCAACACCCAGGGGGTGGGTAATGTAAGAACTGCCGGAAACTCGCGTCTGCCCGGAATGCGCCTGCAGCGCAAAATCGTACGCTTTGCGAATCAGGGCCCAGTCCTCTTCCCGGCTGTTATATTTTAAAACCCGATTTTTTAATAACTGCAAACTCATCCCGTGCTGCTCTCCTTTAGGGGAATTCCGCCATAACAGCGCTCCTTGCTAACTCCCGGGCGACGGACCTGTCAACCTTGCGGCGATTTCTTTTCCCGGTGTCTCCAGGAGGTATCGCTGCCAGGCGATAGATTGCTGCCAGTTTTTTGCCACCTGGAGAAAGTCTTCCGTCCTGGCCACTTCTTTCAACAGCAAACAATAGTCTGCTGTTTTTTGCGGCTGCAGGCGATAAAGACCATCATGGTCAGGTGTTATGTAATCCGCTTGCTTCAAAAGGGACAGGCAGCTTTCCAGCAGGCAGGAAGTATAAGCGAATGGCAGGCGCTGGCTCAAGTGTCTTTTCAATTCGGACCATGAGGTCGGTTGGCCTGCCGTGATTTCCTGGAGCAGGTGGAAAACCTGCTCAATGGAGGCCAGGGAGGGGAGGGTCGCGGCAAAAAGCTTCAAATTATCCTGGTAGTCCTGTTCATGATAGAGCAAGTGGATCCGGGTCGTTTCTGTCCCTGCAGCGAACTCCACCAGGTGATCAACCAGGCGGATAAGTTTTTCTTCGCCCAGGGGCAAATCATAAAGGACCAGGTGGGCAGGATCACTCATGGCCCCGTGGGGCGGCACTTCGCCTTGATGGCTATAGGCAATGCCCGTTCGCCCGCTGAACTGGTGCTGCAGCTGCTTCAGCCGTTTTCGGGTGTTCACGACCACAAGAATCGTTTCTTTTTTATCCAGCAGGCTGTCCAGGTACCGATTTTTCGCTTTAATCCCCCGACGATCGACCAGGGTGGAAGGTTTTCCAGGAAATTCATCTCGATACGCACTCTGGTGGATTTCCAGCTGCAAGTTATCACTGCCGCGCCACCGGTCAAAGGAAAGCGAAAAAACCAGGTCCATTTCTCTCAGCAAGTCTGCTTCTTCCAGCCTGGTTTTTCCATTGAAACAAATCCCGCGAAAAAGCTTGCCGTTTTTTTTCACTTGCAGCTGTAGATGGTTTTTCCCTTTTCCCACTTCCCTTTTGTGCTCCAGGGACCAGTTGGTTCCCAGGAAAAAAGGTCGGGGATTGCCATGCCCAAAAGGTTCCAGCATCTCCAGGGACTGAACCAGCCCAGGACTTAAGTCCTCGGGCTCAACCAAGGCGTCAAGAAACAGGTCCGGTTGGGGCTCCTGCCCGGAAAAATAAAGGTGGGCCTGCCGTTCCAAGCAGGCAGCAAGGGCAGGGATTACCCCGGCTTCCACGGTTACGCCAGCTGCGGCGTCATGGCCGCCAAACCCGGCCAGGAGATCCTGGCAGTTTTCCAGGGCTTCAATGAGGCTGAAACCGCCCGCGCTTCTTCCCGACCCCCGCCCCAGGCCTTCTTGCAGGGCGAGGAGCATCACGGGAAGCCGGTATTTCTCTGTCATGCGGCTGGCTACGATGCCCAGCACACCCTGGTGCCATCCTTCCCGCGCTAAAAGGAGAAACTTTCTTTCAGGATCTTCCCCAAAACTATATTCCGCCAGGGTATGAGCTTCGGCCAGGATATCGGCCTCCAGCTTTTGTCTCCGGCTGTTTTCCTGGTGCAGGTGCCTGGCGACAGGTATGGCCTCTTCCAGGTTCTTCATCAACAGCAGGTTCAAAGCCATATCTGCATTCCCCAGGCGTCCCGCGGCATTCAACCGGGAGGAGAGGATGTAAGCCACATCTTCCGTGGTGAGCGTCGGTCGACTTAATCCCGCGACCTGGCAAAGGGCCTGGATACCGGGACGCAGTGCTCTCTCCATTGCTTCCAAACCGTAAGCAACCAGGATGCGGTTCTCTCCCAACAGGGGGCAAACATCGGCAATGGTTCCCAGGGCAACCAGGTCCAGGTAATCCCAGATCTCTGGATCGGCCCCCATTTCTTCAGCCAGCCCCTGGACCAGCTTAAAAGCCATCCCCACGCCGCTCAGCTGTTTAAAGGGATAGACACAGTCCGGCCTCAATGGATTAATCACCGCCGCAGCATCCGGCAGGCGCTCCGGGGGGGGGTGATGATCAGTGACGATGACATCGACCATCCCTGCTTTCGCGCTCGCAATCTCTTCCCGGGAACTGATGCCGCAGTCCACGGTAATTACCAGGGACACTCCCTGCTTTTTCAACTCTTCCAGGGCCGGCAGGTTCAGACCGTAGCCTTCGTGCAGTCGATGGGGAAGATAGCTGACCACATCGCCCTGGAGCCTTTGCACGAAGTCATACAGGAGCGCTGTTGCGGTTACGCCGTCGACGTCGTAATCCCCGTAGACGGCAATTTTTTCACCTTTCTTGAGGGCCTGCTGAATCCGCAGCACCGCGCGATCCATGTCTTTCATGGAAAAAGGGGAATAAAGCCGTGAAAGACATGGATTCAAAAAACGCTTTCCTTCCTCTACGGTTTTAATTCCCCTGTTCATCAATACCTGGGCCACGGGCCCTGGAATGTTCAATCCCCGGGCCAGCTCTTCCACGACATTTTGCTGCTGAGGATAGAGGCGCCAGTGGTGCTTATGCAGTTGTCCAGAAGCTGCCATGATCTTTTCGATGCTCGCTTTCTGTCTTAGGTATGGTCCTCATCCTCTTCATCGCCCGCTGCATCAACCTGAGGGGCTTCATGATCGCCCGGGCTTTCCTCTGATTCCTGGAAGTCCCGGGCGGGAATTCCGCCTTCTTTGTCCTGTTCCCCGGTCACAGCCATCGGCCCGCCCGCAGAGAGCTCAGAAAGCTGTTCCACCTGGGCCAGGAGCCGTTCCCGCTCTTTTTCCAGCTCTGTGGTCTTGTTTTTATAGTTTTCCACTTCATTGCGCAAATTGCGGATCTGGAAACTGATCCGGATCTGTCGAAACATGCTCAGCAGAAAGATCACCAGCGCACCCAAAATCGCCGCCCCGAGGATCACGACAATCGCCGAAACTTCCGCCTTGCCGTAGAGGTAGTTCACTTCAATCGGCTGATTGTTGGCAATGGCAAAAATCGCAATGATTAAACTAAAGATGAGGGCTAAAATTACACCAAACTGGCTCAAACGGGTTCACCTCCATGGGTTTAATGACATTCTCGACTTCTCTTGTCATAATTCGCTGTTATGTTGTAATTATCCTCTAATGAACATTTTTAAACAGGCGCTTTTTCCCTGTAATTCTCATCTTTTGAGCGCCAGGAAAACCAGACGGGGCTGGCGATAAAGATAGATGAATACGTTCCGCTCACGATCCCAACTAACAAGGCCAGGGCAAAGAGCCGCAGGTCCACCCCCCCTACGAAATAATTAAACGCGATGAAAAGTGAAAGGAGGACGATCAGCGTGGTGAGAGAGGTGTTCACGGAGCGAACCAGGTTCTCATTAATGCTGTCGTTCACCACTTCTTTGAGGGTTCGCTTCCTGCGATACTTGAGGTTTTCCCGTACCCGGTCGAAAACTACGATGGTGTCGTTGATGGAATACCCGATAATCGTCAGTACCGCCGCGATAAACGGGCTGTTTATTTCCAGTTGGAAAAGGGAAAAAATGGTGATAATCAAAAACGCGTCATGGAGCAGCGCCAGGATGGCCGCCAGGGCAAATTTGAATTCAAACCTGAACGTGATGTAGAGGACCATGCCCGCGGCAGCGATCAACAGTGCAAAAAAAGCTTCCCGTGTCAATTCTCTGCCGATGACTGCACCCACGTTATCAACCCGTAAAATATCCTGGGGGGTCATCTCCGTCCAGCGCTCCTGGAAAGAGGCGAGGATTTCCCGCCGGGTCTGTTCATCCAAATGGGGCGCCTTGACAATCACTTCATTGGCCGCAGGGTCGTCGGCCCGCCCAACCCGCTGCAGGGGCACACCCGCCAGCTCATAAGGCTCCAGGACCTGGCGTACTTCATCCATCTGGTAGCCACTCTCCAGGCGCAGGTGCAAAATCGTCCCCCCGGTAAAATCGATGCCCAGGTTGAGGCCATTAAAGAGCAGGGAAATCAACCCCAGGAGGATGAGAGCCCCGGAGAAAATAAATCCCCTGGTGCGGTGCTGTAAAAAATCGAAATTCGGCTTATGCATACCTTAACTCCCCCCCTTAAATCCCAGGTACGCCGGGCTTTTGATCATCTTGGAGCGCGCCGCCAGGCGCAGCAAGAATCGCGTCAAGAATATCGCGGAGAAGACACTGCAGAGAATGCCGATCAACAGGACGACAGCAAAGCCGCGCACGGGGCCGCTGGCCACGATAAACAGCACCAGGGCAGCGATCACGGTCGTGATATTGGCATCAATAATGGCGCGGAAGGCCCGCTCAAAACCGGAATTAATCGCCACCAGGGTTGTTTTTCCACTGACCAGCTCTTCCTTGATCCGTTCGAAGATCAGGATATTGGCATCAACGGCCATGCCGATGGAGAGGATTAATCCCGCGATCCCGGGGAGGGTCAATGTCGCGTTCACCGCAGCCAGAATGGCAAAGACCAGGGCCAGGTAAACGAAAAGGCTGATGTCGGCAACCAGGCCGGCCAGGCGGTAGAAAAACAGCATAAACAGCATCACGATGCTCAAGCCAATGATCCCTGCAGAAAAACTCAGGTGCAGCGCGTTTTCACCAAGGACGGGGCCAACCGAGCGCGTTTCCAACTCCACCAGGTCAACGGGCAGGGCGCCCGAGCGCAGCATGATGGAGATATCCCTGGCTTCTTCTGCCGTAGGGATGCCCGTGATCACGGCGTTACCGTCGGCGATCACACTTTCCACCACGGGAGCCGAGACAACTTCATCGTCCAGGTAGATGTAGATAACGTCACCCAGGAATTCTCTCGTCGCCTGGGCAAATCGTGCGGCACCCTCGGGGTCAAACTCCAGGGCGACCAGGGGCTCATTGTACTGCCCCCGTGTGAAGTAAGCTGTCCTGAGGTGGGCCCCCGTTAAGAGCTCTTCGCCTGCGGGGCTGCGGAAGGTGAGCTGGGCCGTGCGGCCGATCACTTCCATGGCCTGGGCCTGGTCTTCTATGCCCGGCAGCTCGATGCGCAGGCGCCTTTCACCTTCTCGCTGCAGCGTGGGTTCCACCACGCCCAGCTCGTCAATACGGCTGCGGATAATGGTCATGGCCCGTTGAATGGCATCGTGATCCAGGTCTTCATCTTCCGCAGCCTGGGCCTCCAGGAGCACATAAACCCCGCCCTCCAGGTCCAAACCTTTCCTCAAGTAATCTTCCCAGTTGGCCAGGAAGTAAATGGACCCGGAAACCAGCAGCACGGATAAAATGATAAAAATAAAACGGCCGGTTTTCGTCTTTTTCTTGCGCGCCAAATGACAATTCCTCCTCTTGCGGTTTACAGTAGCTGAGCTTCATTGATCACCAGGGCAAAGCGCGCTGCTAAGAAATCAGCCGCCCTGCGGCACAAAATCATCCTGGATAAAAAGATTTCAAAGTATTCCATGACACCGCTGATCTGGGTATCGATCGTCAATTTTAAGGTGATAATCCTGCGCTCGGGCTCCAGCTCCAGCATCGACGCTTCCACGGCATAGTTTACCCGGTCGTGAATATCAAAAGTGGCAAAATCCCGGTTGCGCACCCGGGAACGGTGCACGTCTGCTTTATCCGCCAGGATAACCGCAGCTGAAACGTTGCTGACCGGTCGGCCGTTAATCTCATCGTGATTCCCAATGGCCGCAGCTACGTCGGCAATTTCCAGTTCATCCATGCCCATCTCACGCAGCAGTCCCATGGAGATGATCGAACCGGTGTAATAGTGGTGGCTGCGTTCCACCACGTTGCCGATGTCGTGCAGGTAACCGGCAATGGCGGCCAGCTCGGCTTCTCGTTGGCTAAAGCCCATTTCCTTGATCACGCGGTAGGCCGTCTGGGCCACCATATCCGTATGTCGAAACCCGTGTTCTGTATAGCCCAGGACACCCAGGTTCTCATTGGCTTTGCGAATATAGGCAACGACGGCAGGGTGTCCCTGGACATCTTCCAGGGTCAATAATTTTTTTTCAGTTTTTTGATGTTTCATCCTCAACACCCACTTTTTCAATTTAAAAGATGCCCCTCCAAAAACTCCCTGGCTACGGTCGGTCAAACAAATTGGGGCTACTTTGCTGAAACCCCTGCGTGCGTTTCGATCCAGGCAAATTTGAGGTTCGCCAGGGGCAAGCAGGGAAACGACAGTGAAACCTGGTTCAACTTCATAGCCCTATTGTATCTTTTTTTCTTCTCCTTGCAAAGGGTTTCATTTAAGCCCAAAGCGGTTAGGCCAGTCGTCCTTGGAGAAAATCATCAAAGGTGGCCTGGAGGGCATCCAGGGGGGGAGAACGAAAAAAACTCACGCGCCCGATCCTCAGGGGCAAAACAAAAATGGAATCAACTCCTTCCCTCTTCTTATCAAACTGCAGGGCCTCCAGCAGGCTATCCCGGGTTAAAAAGCCAGGAGCGGCGGGCGGGCCCAGCCAACGGACGATGCGGATGATTCGCTGCTCATCCAGTTCTTGAAGCAGGTTCAAGCGGCGAGCCAGGCGGGCAGCCAGGGCCAGGCCCCAGGCAACCGCTTCCCCGTGCAGGTAGTGGGTATAACCGGTGGAGGTCTCCAGGGCGTGACCAAAGGTATGACCCAGGTTGAGCACTCTCCGCAAATCTTCTTCTCTTTCATCCTGGCAAACCACGTTTCGTTTCAGCAGGATCGCCCGGGCGATGAGCTTCTTCACCAGCAGACCTGAAGGATCCAGGACCTTCTTTTCTCCCTCCCTGCTGCGTCGGCTGAGCGCTTCCAGGCGGAGAAACAGTCCTGGATCACCGATCAGGCCGCACTTCACGACCTCGGCCAGGCCAGCATAAAACTCCCGCTCCGGAAGGGTCTGCAGTACGGCCGTATCGGCAAAAACCGCGTCAGGCTGGTAAAAAGCTCCGATCAGGTTTTTCCCCCGGGGGTGATTGACTGCAACCTTCCCCCCCACGCTGCTGTCAACCATGGCCAGCAGGGTCGTGGGAACCTGGACAAAGGAAATCCCCCGCAAATACGTCGCGGCAACAAAGCCGGCCAGGTCCCCCGTAATGCCTCCTCCCAGGGCCAGGACGGCGTCGCCACGGTGTAAACCCGCCGCGATGGCACGGTCATAGAGTCCTGTGGCAGATTCCAGGGACTTGTGCGGTTCACCGCCCGCGATCTCCGCCAGCTCCACGCGATAGCCGGCCTGCCGGAGCGTTTCCCAGCACCTGCCTGCATATAGATGCGCCACATGGGCATCACTGACAACCAGAATGGCCCGGGCATCGAGATGGTTCTTGAGCACCGGGCCCATCCTGCTTAAAAGGTGATCCCCAATGTAAACGGGGTAGCTTTTACTCCGGGTGTCAATTTGAACTTTCAGCATCGGCGCTGTTCTCCAGGTATCGTTTGATTTTCTGGCGGTAGTGCTCAAAAGACTGCTGGATTTCCTGCAGGGAATCCCCGGCAAATTTTTCGCAAAAGGCGCGGGCCACTTCCCAGGTCACGGCAGCCTCACCCACGACCGAGGCGGCCGGGACCGCACAAATGTCAGAGCGCTCTACCGCTGCCTTGACAGGTTCAAGGCTGCCCAGGCGCACGCTGGAAAGGGCCTGAAGCAGCGTGGGGATCGGTTTCATACCAGCCCGCACCACCAATCTTTCTCCGTTGGTCACGCCCCCTTCCAGGCCGCCGGCGCGGTTGGTCTGCCGGTAAATCCGCCTGGCTTCATCTACCTTGATGGCATCATGCACCTGGGATCCGCCGCGCAGGGCGGCTTGAAATCCCAAGCCTATTTCCACGCCCTTGATGCCCGGAATACTCATCAACGCCCCGGCCAACCGTCCATCCAGCCGCCGATCAGGATGCACGTAGCTGCCAAGCCCCGGAGGAAGGCCGTCAACCCAGACCTCGAAAACGCCACCCAGGGTGTCCCCGTCACGGCGTGCCTGATCTATGGCGTTGATCATTTTTTGAGTTGCTTCCCGGTCAGGACAGTAGAGCTCGGAATGCAGGGTTTTTTCCCTGAGCTGGCTTGCTGCGCAGCTGCTCTCCGGAGCTTTGGCTTCTATTCCACCAATGGACAGCACAAAGCTGGTTATCTCTACCTGGAATTCCTGCAACAGCAAACTCGCGACGGCTCCAATGGCAACACGCATAGCCGTTTCCCTGGCACTGGCCCGCTCCAGGACGTTACGCAGATCCCGGTGGCCATATTTGATCCCTCCGGCCAGGTCTGCATGACCCGGCCGGGGGCTGTCCACGATTCTGAGCCCTTCGCTTGCACCAGCAGCAGTGGACATGACATCCTGCCAGTTAACCCAATCCTTGTTTTCGATCTGCATCGTCAGGGGGCTTCCCAGTGTTTTCCCAAACCGGATGCCGGACAAAAACTGCACCCGATCTTTTTCAATCGCCATCCGGCCTCCCCGGCCGTACCCGCCCTGCCGACGGGCCAACTGCTGCTGAATGAATCCAATCTCCACCGGCAAACCGGCGGGCAGACCTTCAATAATACCCGTCAAAGCAGGCCCGTGAGATTCTCCCCCGGTCAGGTAACGCATGATTGTCTCCTCTTTCCTGCACTAAATATGATACAGGGTTTTATCCTGGATTCCTTTTTGTTTTTCGACAATCTCTTGCAGGGTAATACTCATGAGAAGCTGCTTGATCTCTTCGTGAATGTCGAGCCAAACCGTTTGCAGTGCACATTTTTCCTGCCAGATGCACATTTGGGCCCGATCGGCATGCTCCCGCAAGCAATTTACCACGGCGCCATTTCCTTCCAGGGCAAACAGGATCTCAGCCAGGTTTATTTCGTTGGAAGGCCTGGAGAGGCGATAACCTCCCCTGGGGCCTCGTTCGCTCTGGACCAGTTCCGCCTTTTTTAAGAGGGCGAAAAGGTGTTCCAGGTATTTCGCAGAAATCGCTTGCCTGTTGGCAACTTCTTGCACCGTTACAGGATCGTCTCCGGACAACCCCAGTTCGATCATGGCCCGGACCCCGTATTCCCCGCGCGTTGACAGCTTTAACATGGTTTCCCCCCCCTCCTGGCTCTTAGTTCTTTGGTTACTTCGCGACTCGATACCCCGGACGTCTCCAGTAAAACCAGGAGATGAAAAAGCAGGTCCGCCGCTTCATGCACCACTTCTTCCCGTGAGCCATTCTTGGAGGCGATCATAACCTCGGCGGCCTCTTCTGCCAGTTTCAGTAAGAGTCGGTCGGACCCCTCCTGCAGCAAGGAAGCAATGTAGGAGCCGGGGGGCCTGTTGGCCACACGTTCTTGGATGATCTCCGTCAACCAGGGCAAGAGCTCTTCTTCCTCTTCGATCCCGGTGCCGGATTGTTCCCCCGGGGGAACGTGTTCATCTGCTGTTTTCCCCAGGTCAAGCCTGTTGAAAAAACAGCTCCGCGCCCCTGTATGACAAGCGGGACCCCGCTGTTGAACCTGGATCAACAGTGTATCGGCATCACAATCGTAACGGATTTCTTGAACTTGCTGGATATGTCCTGATGTTTCTCCTTTTTGCCAAAACTGCTGGCGGCTGCGGCTCCAGAACCAGGTCAGCCCGGTCTGCAGAGTTTTTTCCAGGCTCTGCCGGTTCATGTAGGCCAGCATCAATACCTCGCCCGTTGTGGCATCCTGGATAATCGCGGGAATTAACTCCTGCTTTTGGAAAGCGATCTCCTCAATTTCTCCCGTCTTCTCTCTAGACATTATACCAAGCGCACCTCCACACCCTTTTCTTTTAAATAGTTTTTCACGTCCATGACAGAAAAATGGCGATAGTGAAATACCGAGGCCGCCAGGGCTGCATCAGCTTTTCCCTCCGTTAAAACCTCCGCAAAGTGCTCCATTTTACCCGCACCTCCCGAGGCAATCACGGGGATATTCACCCGCTGCGCCACCGCACGGTTCAGGGGGATATCATACCCGGTTTTCCCTCCGTCGGCATCCATGCTGGTAAGGAGAATTTCACCCGCTCCCAGGCTTTCCACTTTCTCCGCCCACAACAGGGCGGAGGACCCGGTAGGGGTTCTTCCCCCGTGGGTATAGACTTCCCAGTCCTCCAGCGTTTCATTCCAGCGAGCATCAATGGCCACCACGATGCACTGGCTGCCGAAGGTATTAGCTCCTTCCCTGATCAAATCGGGGTTTTCTACCGCCGATGTGTTTAAGGATATTTTATCCGCACCCGCTTTTAAAATCACGCGAATATGCTCAATGTTGTTGATCCCCCCACCTACGATAAAAGGAATAAAAACTTCCCGTGCGGTCCTGCGGGCCACATCAACCATGGTCTCTCTCTGTTCGTACGATGCCGTGATATCCAGGAAAACCAACTCGTCCGCCCCGGAACCATCATAAAACCGGGCCAGTTCTACAGGATCCCCGGCATCTTTGAGATCAACAAACTGCACCCCTTTTACCACTCTGCCGTCTTTCACATCCAAGCAAGGCACAATGCGCTTTGCCAACACCTGATCATCCCTCCAATAAATACAAAAAGATAGGCCTGCCTTACGCGCTGTTTTGCAGCGCGGCCAGGGCTTCCTGCAGGGTAAATTTGCCCGCATAGAGGGCCTGGCCCACGATCACTCCTCGAACCCCCAGGGGTTCGAGGCCTTTCACCTTTCTCAAATCTTCCAGGGTTGCAATACCTCCTGAGGCAATAATGGATATATCCAACTCCCGGGCCAGGTTCTCTAGCGCGGGCAGGTTGGGGCCTTGGAGCGTGCCGTCCCGTGCGATATCCGTGTATATGATCTCCTGCACCCCGTAATCCTGCATGCTGCGGGCGAACTCGACCGCGTCAAGGCCTGCTCCCTGCACCCAACCCTTGATCGCCACCAGACCATCCCGGGCGTCAATTCCCACGATAATCCTGTCTGCGTAGGTTTGGACCAGCTCACGAACCAGTTGGGGCTGCTCCACGGCTACGGTCCCCAGGATCACCCGCTGAATACCCAGCTTAAAAGCGCTTTCGGCCACCTCGCGGCTGCGTATGCCGCCGCCCAGCTGCAGCGGGATGGTTAAGCGGGAAGCCATCTCCTTGATCAACACGGTGTTGGCCGGCGCGCCATCGAATGCACCGTCCAGGTCGACCACGTGGAGGCGATGTGCGCCTTCCCTTTCCCATTTCCAGGCCATCTCGGCCGGATTATCGCTGTAAATCGTTTCTTTTTCCCTTTGGCCCATGAGGAGTCGCACGCATTTGCCTCCGTGCAGGTCAATGGCGGGAATCAGCTGCATGAGATACCATCCTTTCAAAATTTCGTAAAATCTTCAGCCCCACCCCGCCGCTTTTTTCGGGGTGAAACTGCAGCCCGTAGACCGTGTTTCGCTTTACGGCTGCAGCAAAAGAGGTGCCGTAGTGACAATGTGCCAGCGCGAATTCCTCGTTTTCCGGGCTGGCATAATACGAGTGGGCAAAATAAAAATGGCTGGCATCGGGAACGTCTGCAAAAAGCGGATCGGGCCGGTTAAAAAATATCCGGTTCCAGCCCATGTGGGGCACCTTTACGTCAGCGGGAAAGCGGACGACTTTCCCCGGGAAAAAGTGTATCCCCTCAAAACCCGGATCCTCTTCGCTCTCCTCGAAAAACAACTGCAGCCCCAGGCAAATGCCCAGGATAAATGTTTTTGTACTTTCCCGGTATTTCAAATATTGCACCAACCCTTTTTGCTCCAAGTCCTGGGCAGCCCACCCGAAGGCGCCGACCCCGGGGACAACAATTCCCGAACACTGGTCCAACAGCTCCCTGTCGTGGGTCAAAACCGTTTCAATCCCCAGCAGCTCAAAAGCGTTTTGCACGCTGGTAACATTCCCTATGCCGTAGTCAACTACTGCGATCAAGTTGTGTGCCGCCTCCCTGTATCGTCGATGTAAAAACCAGGTGTGTTTATCCAGTAGGGTTTCCCGTGGAGCCTTGAAGTCCCAGCGCGGAAAATACCCGCTGGTAAAACGCTTCATACTGGGGAACAATATTCTCTGGAGAAAATTTCTCGGCCTTCTCCCGGGACCGGGCAGCCATCTGCGCGTGTAAAATCGGGTTTCCCAGCAAGGTCGCCATGGATGCGGACAGCGCTTCAGTATCGCCAACGGGGACCAGCAGTCCGGTTTTTCCATGCTCGACAACCTCCGGCAACCCCCCTGTCTCGGTCGCCACAACAGGCACACGGCAAGCCATGGCTTCCAGCGCGGACAACCCGAAACTTTCTTTCTCCGAGGGGAGCACAAACAAGTCCGCGGCCGAATAGAGCTGAACCAGCTCAGCCCGGGTTCCCAGGAAAATCACCTGGGAGGCTAAACCCAGGTCATGCACCAGCTTCTCCGCCGGCTCTCGCTCTGCGCCATCCCCCGCCAGCACCAGCCTGGTCCCGGGGTTGCACCGCTGCAGCCGAAAAAAAGCTGTGATCAAGTCCTGGAGCCGCTTCACGGGGCGGAAATTGGAAACGTGCAGGATGATTTTTTCGCCGTCCCGGGCCAGCTGGGACCGCAGGGAACTGTCGGGCAGCCTGGAAAACGCGCGGGTGTCCACAAAATTTGGGATCACCTGCACCCCTTTATCCAGGCCAAAAGATGAATAGACTTCATTCTTCAGGTCGTGAGATACCGCACTTACGGCATCGCTCTGTTCCAAGCCGTAGCGAATGACCGGCTGCAGGGAGGGCTCTTTCCCCCAAACGGTCACATCGGTGCCGTGCACGGTGGTAACGATGCGCACCTTTCCAGCTATTTCCCGGGCCAGAACCGCGGAAAGGGCATTTGGCAGGGCATAATGCACGTGAATGATATCCAGGGAATACCTGTCCAGCACCTCGACCAGTTTTGCCGTGATTTCGATGGTTAGGAAGGGGTGAGGGAAAAGCGGGTATTCCCTCAGGTTGACCTGGTGAAAGTGAATGTGATCTGTATTCTCGAGGCGAAAAGGAGTCTCGTAAGCGATGATGTGGATCTCATGCCCCCTGCGGGACAGCTCTTTGCCCAGTTCCGTCGCCACGACCCCGCTGCCGCCGGGCGTGGGAAAACACAAAATCCCGATTTTCATTCTAGCTCACTCCATTGCACGAGATCAGAGACGGCCGGTATCTCGTGGGCAACCAGTCCTTCCCCCTGGGCCGTACCGATCAGCGACCCCAGGTAGCTGTCTCGGCTCTTGATATAACGGATAAAAAATGGATCGTTCACCAGGGTCGGCTTGCGGTCCGATCGATGATGGTAAAACTGGCTCAGGTGAGCCCGGATGGCCTCTTCTTTTTTTTCATAAACCGATGAAATATCCACGATGAAGTCCGGTTCACGCTGCACCGATAGCAAGAAAAAGTAAAGCTTGCCGGGCCGAAAGGGTTCCCCCCCCAGGGGGAGGCGTTTCAGGCCGGAAAGATAAACGGCTCGCCGCACCAGTTCCCCCGCTGTACTGTGGTCCGGGTGTCGATCATCCTTGTAGTAAGGGGCCAACACGACCCGGGGCCGATGTTTCCTCAATGCAGAAATTACCTTGTAGATACTATCTTGGTTTGTTTCCAGGTGGGCATCGGGCAGGTGAAGGCAGTCCCGGAGCAAACACCCCAGCACCTCTTTAGCGTTCTGCGCCTCGATTTTTCGCTCTTCCACTGTCCCGTTGCTGGACATCTCGCCGGCCGTCAGGTCTACGATTCCGCAGCGATAGCCCCATTCCGCATGACGGGCCAGGATCCCCCCTGCACCAATTTCGACATCATCGGGGTGGGGGCCGAAAGCCAGCAAATCCAGGTTCATGAAATCTCACTCTCCCCAAGATCATAGATGTAATGTCCTTCTTCCACAGGGAATTCTTTACAGAAGCGATCCCAAAAGGAATAGCCATATTCGATTAAATACGGAAATAGCGTAAAAACTCTTTCCTGGGGGCTGCACCGGGGCCAGAAGTACTCCCGGATTTCCTCCTGCCGGGGGGATTCCCCCGCTTTCTTTTCGGGGTTTTCACACACAGATTGGGCGTAAGCCAGGGTCTCCTCGAAGGTAAGGCCCTGCGCCTGGAGTTGCCGCTGCTGCCGGGCTCCCCGCAAGGTCACCCCCAGGCGAGGAAACAAAACCGGCATGTCAAGGCCGAAGAGGCGGTAAACGCCTGGAATTTGTGCAAAATAGGCCAACTCTCCCGGCCCAGGGACATAGGCCAGGTTCGGGAAAAGGCTGTCCTGGAAGATCGGCCTCAGCAGCACGTTAGGGCTGAATGAACCCGGGTTCTCTTGAATCATGGACATGAGCTCGTAACGGGTCAGGGAAAGCTCGCCCTTGGCCGTGAAGAATTGTTCTTTGTCCCGATTAAGGGCGTACCGTCTTCCTTTCCAGACTATCATGATAAAGGATTCCTGTCCAGTTCTCCTCACCTGCGGCGTGAAGCCACTTGTTTCCAGCTGCTTCTCCGCCTCAGCGATGGCCTGGTGTATCTGGGGACCTACTTCCAGGGTTTTGAGCAGTAAAGAGGTATACGCTCCCTTTTTGGAGAGCTGCAGGGGATCAATAAAACCCAGCTCCCGGTGGTGGAAAAGCTGCTGCATCAAATGAATAAACCAGTCCGACAAGGTGCTGGAACGGGTCGTAATCTCGTGCAGGTCTTCCATCACTTCTTTCTTATACGCAGTCTGTGGAGTCAGTTCTTGCAAACGCTCCAGCACGGTGAACATGCGGTCTTTCACCAACTGGATTTCTCCCACCGGCAGGCCGAACCCGGGAAAGGACATGCGGATCCGGGAAATTTTGCCCGTGTGGTTTTGCAAGTAGAACCTGAAGAGGTCAAACACGTTATGATCCTCGTTGGCTACCCAAAACAGGGGCTGGACCGGTTTTTGCAGGACTGTTTCCAGGCGTTCGGCCAGCTTTACCGCTGTGATCGCTTTATAAATGCCGTAAAGTGGACCGGTCAGCAGGCCCGGCTGCTGACCGGTAATGACAAACACTGTATTGTTATCCTTGATTTTATCCAGCAGCCCCGCCGACGCGGCCTGCTGGTTCCCTGCATTCTGCTCTGCCAGGAGGTCCCGGGGCGTATTCCAGGAACGCTGCCACCGGGTCAACGTTTCTGCCAGGTCGCGATAGCTCTCCACGTGCTGGTATGGCTTCGAAAGGTGCTGCATAATTTCGGGGTCTTTTTGCAGGTAGCGCACAAAGAAGGCCGGATAGAGTCTACCCAGGTCCCGAACCGATGAAAACATATCTAGCATATCCTTTCGCTGTAGTGATAAGAATTGGCCAACCTTTACCGGGAAGGTCAGGCCGCCTTTCTCGTCAGAAGAAAAATAAGCGCAAACATCAGGTAAACGGTCGCGAAGACTGATTACACCCGATAGCATAATAGTTATTCTGTTTTTTAAAGATAAATCCTCTTTTTCGAATGAACATTAGCGGGTAATATCTTTTAACCGGTCGAAAAAACCGGGAAAAGAGACCTGGACCGACTCCACCCCGTCAATAATCGTCTCTTTTTCCGCAAACAAGCCGGCTACCGCCAGGGCCATGGCAATGCGGTGATCTCCGTGGCTGGAAACACTTCCGCCGGAGATCGCCCTGCTGCCCTGGATAGTGAGGCCGTCGGGTAGCTCTTCAATTTGTGCCCCCAGTTTACCCAGCTCCTGGCTCAATACATGCAGGCGGTCACTTTCTTTGACCCTGAGCTCTCCGGCACCCTCTATCCGGGTTGTTCCCCGGGCAAAAGCCGCTGCCACCGCCAGCACCGGGATTTCATCGATGAGCCTGGGGATCATCTCCGCGGTGATATCAACCCCTACAAGCCTTTTTCCGCCCCTGACTAAAATGTCACCCACGGGTTCTCCATTGTTCTCTTGCTGATTTAAAATGGTAATTTGGGCCCCCATGCGATCCAGCACATCCAGCAGGCCGGTACGGGTCGGGTTCAGACCCACCTCGTGGATCAGCAGCTCTCCCGCAGGAGCCAGGGCCCCTGCCACCAGGAAAAAGGCGGCGGAAGAAATATCGCCCGGCACCCTGACCTGCTCTGCCTTGAGGCTTTTTACCGGTCCTTCCAGGATAATTTCTCCCTGTTTTCCCCACCTGAGAGGCACGCCAAAATGCTGGAGCATCCTTTCCGTATGGTCCCTGGATATGCCCGGCTCTGTGATCTCCGTTCTACCCCCGGCCTGCAGCGCCGCCAGGAGAACGGCGGACTTGACCTGGGCACTGGCGACAGGGGAATGAAAGACCAGGGGAGTAAGGCCGCCCCCCCGGATGGAAAGCGGCAAAAGTCTTCCGCTCTCCCTGCCGTCAATGCAGGCGCCCATTCTTTTTAAAGGCTCGGTCACCCTGGCCATGGGACGCATTCTCAAAGAACTATCGCCGGTCAAAACGGCATAGAAAGGTCGTCCGGCCAAAAGGCCCGTCAATAACCGGGCCGTCGTGCCGGAATTGCCCGCATCGAGGATGGTGGATGGCTCTCTTAGACCATTTATGCCGGCGCCGTGGACCCGGATTAGCGTTCCCTGCTGCTCGATCTTTACCCCCAACGCCTGCATACACACCAGAGTAGACCTGGGGTCTTCCGCATCTAAAAACCCTTCGATGCCCACGACCTCTTCTGTCAGGGAGGCCAGGATAATCGCCCGGTGAGAGATGGACTTATCTCCGGGAACTGAAAGAGCTCCCCGACAATGTTCCGCAGGCTCGATCTTTATTTGCATCGTTTATTGCACCCCTTTTTGTTCGCTTCACACCCGGGAAGATCCGGATCATGCTTTGATTCGTTCCCGCTCTCGAAGCTGCCGTATAGTCTCCCAAACCCGGCAGCATAAGGCTGAACTTCATATTTGCCCGGGCGTTTCCCGTTTCCTTGCTTTTTTCTTCCTTTTCATTACTTTCTGGCGCGATCCCTAACCTTTTTTCCAGCAGCGGAAGCCCTGGTCCTCCAGGACCTGCAGGGCCTGGTCCCGTTCCTCCAGCAGGCTAAAGCCCAGGCGAATGCTTCCGCCCTCTTCTTCCCGGTTCTTTAATACTTCAATTTCACTGATATTCAAACCGGCATCACCGATCAAAGTAGCCACTTTACCGATAATTCCAGGCACATCGGGGAGCGCCAGGATTAACTGGAAGATTTCCGGCAGCATGCCTTTTCCGCGGTAAGGCATGGCACGCCGAAAGGCCTTTGCCTCTTCCAGGGCCATGTGGGCGGCCCCTTCTTCTTTCTCCAATAGCAGCCACAAGGCCTTTAACTCTTCCTGGAATCTTTGCAAAGCTTTCTTTAAATGGCGGGAGTTAGTGGAAAAAATATCATACCAGACCGCCGTGTTGCCCAAGGCTATCCGCGTGGTGTCTCGGAAACCTCCCCCGGCCAAAAGTTTGATCAGTTCCTGTTCTTCCCCGGTGTGCCGCACCGTGTTGACCAGGGCTACGGCCAGCAAGTGGGGTAGATGACTTACCAGGGCTACCAGCTGATCGTGCTCTTCGGCCTCCAGCACGATAGGATGCGCCTTGATGGATTGCACCATTTTTTCCATGGTCATCACCGCCTGGCGAGGTGTCCCGGCAGCCGGTGTTAGCAAATACACGGCGTTTTCCAGCAGCAGCGGGTCTGCCGCCTGGATACCCGCCTTTTCTGATCCCGCCATGGGGTGGCCACCCACGGCGTCCACTCCCCGGGGAAGCCAGTGGTTCATGGCATCAAGCAGGGTTCTTTTCGTGCTTCCCAAATCCGTGACCAGCGCGCCAGGCTTTAACAGGGGCGCAATCTGCCGGACCATCTCCGTTGCTTGCCGCACCGGCAGCGCCAGGACGACCAGGTCCGCTGCCTCCAGGGCCTCAGGCAGCTCGCCGGTCCGATCCACAGCATCCCGGTTCCGTGCTTCATCCATGACATTTTCATCACGATCATAACCCCAGCGTTCTTCAACAACCCCGTATCGACCCAGCGCCATCCCCAGGGAACCGCCCATCAGGCCCAGACCAATGATACAGCATTTTGTGAACAAAGGGATTTCAGATTGTTCTCCCAATACTTTGCGCCACCCTTTCCGCCATTCTGATCAGATCGACAAATTTTTCCGGGGTCAAAGACTGGGCACCGTCGGAAAGGGCTTCCTGGGGCCGGGGATGCACTTCCACCATGAGGCCATCGGCGCCGGCAGCAACGGCAGCCAAACTCATCGGGGTAACCCAGCGCCAGTCACCGGTCCCGTGGCTGGGATCAACAAATACGGGAAGATGGCTCAACTCCTTGGCGATGGGAACAGCACTGATGTCCAGCGTATTGCGGGTATAAGTTTCAAAGGTTCGAATCCCTCGTTCGCAGAGAATAACCCGGGGGTTACCCCCGCTGACAATATACTCTGCAGCCATCAGCCATTCTTCGATTGTAGCCGACATCCCTCGCTTGAGCAAAATCGGGCGATCGATCCGGCCCAGCTCACTTAACAGCCTGAAGTTTTGCATGTTTCGGGTGCCCACCTGGACAATATCTGCGTAGCGGGCCACGACCTCCACGGAATGTTGGTCGAGCACTTCAGTCACAATGGGCAAACCTGTTAGGTCCCGCGCTTCCGCCATAATTTTCAAACCTTCTTCCTCCAGGCCCTGGAAACTGTACGGCGAAGTCCGGGGCTTGTATGCCCCACCCCGCAAAAAATTCGCCCCGGCTTCCTTGGCCCGCTCCGCCGCTTCCAGAAACGCCTCCCGCCCTTCAACGGCACAGGGGCCGGCTACCAGGATCACCTTGTCGCCTCCCACTATCGCGCCCCCTGCTTCGAATTCCGTTTTTTGCCGCTTATATTCCCGGCTCACCAACTTAAAGGGTTGGGATATAATCACAACTTTTTCCACGCAGGGCATGACCTGCAGGGCATCCCGCGCATCTTCCTTGGGCGCGCCAATCGCTCCCAGGATGGTGCGATTTTCCCCCGTGGAGCGGTGCACACCGAAACCCAACCTTTTTAACCTGTCTTCCACTTCCTTAATTTCTACCTCATCCACACCCGGGTTCAGCACGACAATCATCCCAAATAACCTCCTCATATTATTTAACTGGCACGAAAGAATCCTCCCAAATCGCTCTTTTGACGAAAAAAGCTCCCATCCCCTCAGGGACGGAAGCTTATGCTTCACGCGGTACCACCCTGGTTGAGCCCCAATTGTGCAGGCCCCACCTCACCTTAAGGATACGGACCTGCTTGTAAACTCAGGCCTTATATCCCCTTCACTGTAACGGCTGAAGCTCCCGTCAGAGCCTACCGGCAGCTGCAACCAACATGGATGCCTCTGCTTTCAGTCTGCTTCTCCGGGGTGTATTTCGGCGAAGGCCCGGCACCGGTTCACAGCTTTCCCGGCTCTCTGGAGCTTGACCCGCTCGCGTACTTCTCCCCATCTTCGACTTTTCATCTGTTGTTGTTAAAAGCTATTGTAAGGCTGCTTGAAGCCTTTGTCAAGCTTTATTTTAGCCCTGCTCTGCCAGGTGAAAATTTTCGTGCAAAGTTTGCACGGCCAGGGGAAGATCCGCCTGTTTGAGCAACAAGGAAATGGTAATGTTGGAATCCCCGGATTGCAAAATTTCAATGTTTTGTTGGTTGAGCGCTTTCACCACCCGGGCCATCACCCCCGGCATGCTGTGCATGCCGACCCCGACAACCGAAACCTTGGCGCAGTCCCAGGCCACCTGGTAAGGGATGACCAGGTTTTTTAAAATGCTCTCCACCTTGTAGCTGTGTTCTTTTTTCACGATAAATGCATTCATATCCGGGAAGACGCTGATCAGATCGATATTCACCCCGGCTTCACCGATAGACTGAAAAACCTTTAATTCCCGCTCCGAATCCGGTTCTTCGAAGCGAATGATAAATTGTACCAGGTCCGTGGCATGAGCAATCCCGGTAACGGCCCGCCGGCCCCGGGTGCTGTAATTTCCGTCTCGCAATGAAGATTCCCCCGTAATCAGCGTTCCTGGACCGGAATTGTCCGGGTTTTTGACAACGACCGAGACATTGTTCCGCATGGCGACTTCTACGGCCCGGGGATGGATCACCCGCGCGCCTTCATAGGCCAGCTGGCAGACTTCCCCGTACGTGATCTGCTGGATCACGCGGGCCTCTTTCAGCAGGTTGGGATCAGCCGTCATGATCCCCAAAACATCGGTATAGATTTCCACTTTTTCCGCGTCGAGGGCGGCACCCAAAATGACGGCCGATGTATCACTTCCCCCGCGGCCCAGGGTGTTGACCTCCCCGCTAACATCCGCGCCCTGGAAGCCCGCGACCACCGGGATTGTTCCTTCCAGCAGCTTATCTTTCACCCGGGTAGGCTGGCAGTCCACCACTTCGGCCTCACTGTAATGTCCGTCAGTGATAAAGCCGGCCTGCATACCGCTCATGGCAGAGGAGGGGATCCCCTGGTTGGACAAATTTGCAGCCATCACAACGGCGGAAATCGTTTCTCCGCAGGACATGATCAGGTCAAGCTCCCGCAGCGAAATATCCGCGCATTCATCCAGCGCCAGGGCCTTCAGGGTATCCGTGGCATAGGGATCCCCCTGGCGCCCCATGGCCGAAACCACCACGACCACGCGGTAGCCCTGGTCAAGGGACTCCTGGACACATTTGACCACGTTTTGACGCTTCTCCGGGGTCGATACAGAAGTCCCGCCAAACTTTTGGACGACAATTTTCAATTTATGCTCACCCCGCAACACTGATTTTTCTCCATTTCTCTAGATCAAGAGTTCTGCAATCTGGATGGAATTGGTTGCTGCGCCTTTGCGAATGTTATCCGCCACAACCCACATGTTCAGCCCATGCGGCACCGACCGGTCTACCCGGATCCGACCAATGAAAACTTCATCCCGACCTGCCGTATCGATGGGCATAGGGTAGAGCAGTTCTGCCGGCTGGTCCCAAACCACGATGCCCGGAGCTTTCTCCAGGATATCCCGGGCTTTTTCCGGGGACAGCGGCGCCTGCAGCTCCACGTTGACCGCTTCGCTGTGCCCGTTGACAACGGGTACGCGAACCGTGGTCGCCGTAATGGGCAGCCCGGGAATGCCCATTATTTTACGGGTTTCCCGCACCATTTTCATTTCTTCCTTGGTGTAGTCATCTTCTTCAAATACATCAATATGCGGGACCATGTTAAAGGCGATCTGGTGGTTTTTGGCCGCACCTTTGTAGGGGATACGCTCTTTCACGAACTCCCGGTCTTCCAAAATTGCGCGGCTCTGTTCCAACAGCTCATCGATGGCTTCTTTCCCGGCCCCGGAAACAGACTGGTAGGTTGCCACGACAACCCGCTTCAGCCCTGCAGCCAGGTGCAGGGGCTGCAGCGCCACAACCATCTGGATGGTCGAGCAGTTGGGGTTGGCAATCAGCCCCTTGTGGCCTTTCGCGGCTTCCGGGTTCACTTCAGGCACGACCAGGGGAACATCGGGGTCCATGCGGAAGGCACTGCTGTTATCAACTACCACTGCACCCTTCCTCACCGCCTCGGGAGCCAGGTCTTTACTGATATCACCCCCGGCGCTAAAAAACGCGTAATCAATCCCGGAGAAAGCCCCCGGCCTGGCCTCTTCCACCGGGTAGTCTTTCCCATCAATGCGGATGACCTTATCGACTGACCGTGCAGAAGCTAGAAGCTTCCATCCTTTTACCGGAAACTTCCTTTCAAGCAACACTTCGATCAAAACCTGGCCCACATTACCCGTTACGCCGACGATGGCTACATTATAGCCCGCCATAGCTATTCGCTCCTTTTCTCATGGTCTGTATTCCATGCTTACGCGTCGTTACGAGGTGAATTGAACTGTGGCTTGAATTCGTTCCATGGCCTCGCACATCCGCTCCTTGTCGACGGTAAGGGCGATGCGGAAATATCCTTCGCCGTGCTCGCCGAATCCCCGACCCGGGGTCACCACCACGCCCGTTTCTTCCAGCAGGTGAGCCACAAAATCCTGGGAGGTATACCCTCGGGGGACAGGGGCCCAAACATAAAAGGTTCCCCGGGGCGGTTCAATGGGCCAGCCCGCCTGGCGCAGCCCCTGGATCACCACATCCCGCCTTTCGCGGTACATCTCCCTTAGCCCTTTGACAAAAGACTCCATCTTGGGGTTGCTCAGGGCCTCGACGCCGACATACTGGATGGCCTTGAAGAGACCCGAATCTACGTTGGTCTTAAAGCGGTAGAGGGCTTCGATCGCCTGGCGGGAGCCCACGGCATAACCGATCCTCCAGCCGGTCATGTTAAAGGTCTTGGAAAGTGAACCAAACTCAATGGCCACGTCTTTGCTCCCGTCGACTTCAAGGAAGCTCAGCGGTTCGTAATCATCGAAGGCCACTTCACTGTAGGCGGCATCGTGGCAAATAATCAGGTTAAATTTTCTGGCAAACTCCACGGCTTCCTGGAAAAATTCCCGGGTGGCCACTGCGCCGGTGGGGTTGTTGGGATAATTCAAGAACATCAACTTGCTTTTACGAGCCACGTCGCCGGGGACCTGGTCAAACATCGGCAGAAAGTCGTTTTCTTTGACCAGGGGCATCAAGTGCGGCATACCCCCGGCAAACTTTGTCCCGATGCCGTAAACCGGGTAGCCCGGGTCCGGAATCAGGTTGACATCTCCAGGGTCGGTGAAGCAATAGGAAATGTGGGCGATGCCTTCTTTGGAACCGATCAGGGGCAGGACCTCCGTATCCGGGTCCAGGTCGACGTTGTGCCTTTTCTGGTAATACGCAGCCACCGCGTCACGGAACTCCTTGAGTCCCTCATCGGGGGGATACGTGTGGTTGTGCGCCTTGGTTACTTCTTCCTGCATCCGGGCAATAATGTAGTCCGGTGTCGGGGTATCGGGATCCCCGATCCCCAGCTTGATTACATCTACGCCTTTGGCGACGGCTTCGCGAATTTTTTTGTCAATCTCGGCAAACAAGTAACGGGGCAGTTGTCGAATTCTTTCCGACGTGAGTTCCTTCACAGGGCATTGCCTCCTTTAATTAACGATCTGGCAAGCTGACTCCCCTCACCCCTGCAAACACTTACAAGGGGGGCAAGGGAGCAACCCACGGGAACCTCTCCCAGGGCCCCCGGCCCGGTTCCCGTGATGAGCTTTAGAGCTTGATTTCTCCGTGGAAAACTTCCTCCGCTGGACCCTCCATGAAGACCGTTCCCCTGTCTTCCCAGTGGATCTGCAGCGTCCCCCCGGGCAGGTGCACCGCCACCTTCTCCCGCAAGCGGCCCGTAACCACTCCCGCCACGGTAGCCGCACACGCCCCGGTTCCACAGGCCAGGGTGGGACCGGCTCCCCGTTCCCACACCTTGACCCGGATCTCGCCGGGCCCCAGCACTTCCACGAATTCCACGTTGGTTCGCCGTGGAAACAAGGAGTGGTTTTCCAGCTCCGCACCCCAGGTTTTCCAGGGGAACGCTTCCACGGCATCCAGGAAAATCACGCAGTGGGGGTTACCCATGCTTACGGCCGTAAACTCAAACTTCCTGTCACCGACCTTGATGGGCTCGTTAACCGCTTTCCGCCGGGGCCCCTCCAGGGGAACCCGGTCGCTTTCCATCACAGGTTGGCCCATCTTCACCCGGACGGACTGCACGCTGCCCTCCTCGATATGTAAGAGGACCTCTTTCACGCCCGCCCCCGTTTCAAAAGCCACGGCCTCTTCCTGGATCAGCTTGCGCTCCCAGACGTACTTGCCCAGGCAACGGATCGCATTCCCGCACATTTCTGCTTCACTGCCATCAGGGTTAAAAATCTGCATCTGGAAAGCCGCTGCTTCAGACCGGTTCAACAGGACCAACCCATCCCCGCCGATCCCGAAATTGCGGTGACACAACCGGGGGGCTTTTCCCGCCATCTCTTCAGGTGAATACAGGCCTTCCAGGTTGTCGACAATGATAAAATCATTGCCGAGGCCGTGCATCTTGGTAAAATCCAATACGATTACCCCCTTCCTCAAAGGATGGTTACAGCACATCCAGCGCGATCAGATCCTCGTAGGACTCCCGCCGCACAACGATCCTCGGCTCACCATCACGAACAAAGATGACCGCCGGGCGGGGATTCCGGTTGTAGTTGCTGCTCATGGAATAACAATACGCCCCGGTGCTGAATACCGCCACGATATCCCCGCTTTCCGCTGCCGGAAGCTCAATGTCTTTAATTAAAATATCGCCCGACTCGCAGGCCTTACCGGCCAGGGTGACTATTTCTCCAGGTTCCCGGGTCATCTTATTGCAAATTGCCGCCTCGTATTGGGCCTGGTAGAGGGCCGGACGGATATTGTCCATCATTCCCCCGTCCACCGACACGTAGCGGCGAATGCCGGGCACATCTTTGATCACACCCACGGTGTAAAGGGTTACCCCGGCCTCTCCGGTGATGGAACGGCCCGGTTCCAGTAAAAGCTCCGGCAGGGGGTAGTCCCATTTCTGCAGGGCGCTCTTCAAGCTCAGCGCCAGGTTCTCCACGAATCTTTCAATGGACGGAGGCTTATCCTCTCTCTGATAACGGATGCCAAGGCCACCGCCCAGGTCCAGTTCCCTGGCAACAAAACCCGTCTGCTCCCTCACCCCGGCCATGAATTCAACCATGATTTGTGCAGCAACAGAGAAAGGTTCCAACTGAAAGATCTGCGAACCGATGTGGCAGTGGAAGCCAGCCAGGTCAATGATATCCGCCGCCTGGAGACAAAGCTCCACGGCCTCCCGGGCGCTGTTGTCCTCGATCCCAAAACCGAACTTGGAATCCTCCTGTCCCGTCCGGATAAAATCGTGGGTATGGGCTTCCACGCCCGGTTTCACCCGCAGGAGCACCGCCACCTTGTTTTCTGCGAATTGGACCGCCAGTTCCCTAATTTCTTCCAACTCCGGCACGCTGTCCACGACAATCCGGCCTACGCCCAGCTTGATCGCATCGATCAGTTCCCGGGTGGATTTGTTGTTCCCGTGAAAATAGATCCGCTCGGCCGGAAAATCTGCATTCACAGCGGTGAAGAGTTCCCCCCCCGAGACCACATCCATCCCCATGTTCTCCTCCTGGATCAGCCGGGACATGGCCAGGGTTAGAAACGCCTTGCCGGCAAAAAGGACCATCCCCCTGGGATAATGGGTTTTCAACGCGTTCACGTAGCGCCGGCAGTTGTTCCGGATGAGCGCTTCATCCATGACGAATAAAGGTGTGCCAAACTGCCTGGCAAGCTCAACGGTATCGCAGCCTCCAATTTCCAGGTTCCCTTTGGTGTTGATCTCCATGGATCCAGCCAGTATCATACCTCTACCTCCCTGGGGAAATAATTAAACAAAAAACGGCTGACAGCAAATCCGCCAACCGCTTTATACAGCAAAAGCAACCCTCTAAGTGCCCAAAGCGAGATAGCGCTCCACCCGGGAAACGGGCCTTTCCGACGGGTGACAATTTACCAGTTGTTCACTGGCAAACCAGTTTTTGGCCCGCGGTCTTCCACCAAAAACTTCGGCGGCGGCCCCTTTTTGCCCGGATCATCAAGGACCGACTTTCCCCGGCCATACTCTTTGCCAACCGCACCTCTACCCCACCCCGCTGCCTGAGAGAGATGAGGCATTATTGAATTTGCAAGGTATTTTAACACAACCGGGTATTATTTGCAATCATACCCCGGGCGGGGAGATCGGCAGTCTTATCCCGTAGGGAAACAACCACCCGCACAATCTTTAATCCTCGCACTCTTGATCTCCGCCGCCTTTTTCCGGCAGAAAATCTTTGGGGATATCATCTTCGTCGATTACGGCCGTAATCACCGCTTTAAAGCGCTTGCTGCTTGAAAATTGGGCATCCTTGGCTTTGAGTACCGCGAAAACAACAACCATAAGCACACCGCCAAGGATCGCTCCCCAAAGGTCGGGGTGTCCAGCAAATCCCTGGCTGGCCGCAAGATTTCTGCCGGTAAAAAGGCCCGCCAGCAGGACCAGGAGAGGAAGGATATACAAAAGAAAAGCGGCCAGGATCATTTCGCTCGGCCGGGCTTCCAGCCGCACCAGTGCTCCTTTTCCCGCGCCAATGGGGTTTAAGACCTCGACCAGGTTATCACTCCGCTTGCCGGGATCACCCAAAAACGTGCCGCCACACTTGCCGCAACTGGCACAGGAAAGGTGCTGTCTCACCCGCACCAGGGCCCTCTGATGACCCGTTTGATCCACAACCTGTCCATACTGTTCCATCTCCGGTTCACATCCCCCGTGAAGATCAGTTCATACCAGCTAAACAATGCTGAGATTATTTATAGTATAGGGCCTACCGCAGCAAAAATCAAGGGCATAGCGCAAGGAGCGAATTACTACCAACCGGGCGTAAGGCACTGTGAACCGCTCCGGCAGCTTTCAACCGCAAACCGGTTAGATCCGGTTGATCATCTTCTACTTGTGGCACCATCCACCCGCAAGTTCTCTTGCTGCAAGGGATATTCCACGCGGCGCAGCACCCCACCGAAAAAGCAGGCTACCTCCCTGACTGGAGACAGCCTGCTTAAAATAACCTCCTGGACCCTCTCCTGCAAGGATCAGGCAAAGGATTCCGGGACCTGCTTTAAGGTTGCGTAGTTGAAGACAGGGCCATCTTTGCAGACATAGAGGTTGCCGGCATTACAGCGGCCGCATTTGCCAATTCCGCACTTCATACGGTTTTCCAGGGTGGTGTAGATCTGCTCATCTTCGAAATTCAGCTTCTTCAGGTTTTCCAGGACAAAGCGAATCATGATCGGCGGGCCGCAGGTAATGGCAATGGCATTTTCTGGCGATGGATTGACTTCCATCAACAAAGAGGGAACAAAACCCACGTAATGCTGCCAGTTCTCCTCTTCCACGTCGATGGAAAGGTGGCAACTCACATCATCTGTGCTGGTCACTTCTTCCAGTTCACCCTTGAAGCAAAGATCGCCCGATGTCCTGGACCCGTAAATAATCGTGAGATCCTCATAGTCAGCGCGGTTTGCTTTGACATACTCGATAATGGGCCGCAGCGGCGCCTGACCAATCCCACCACCGATGGTAATGATCTTTTTCCCTTTCCATTCGTCTACGGGGAAGCTGTTCCCGTAAGGGCCGCGAACGGTTATTTTATCCCCCGGCTCCAGCTCGTGCAACGCCTGGGTTACTTTACCCATCCGCATGACGGAAAACCGTAAGAATTTTCCTTCCGTGGGGGAAGAGGAAATAGAGATCATGCTTTCGCCCACGCCCGGCAGCCCGATCATGGCGCACTGGCCCGGACGATGCTCCCAACTTTCCTTGATTTCCTCATCATCGAAGACGACTTTAAACGTTTTAATGGCGCGATCTCCGTAGGTTTCGTACCAGGCATCTTCAATGGATGCTACATGCGGTTTATACGGATTGCCGTTCTCTCTCATAGTGCCTCCCTGACCTTTGATAGAATGTCGAGAATATCGATGTTGACCGGGCAAAGGTTGATGCACCGGCCACAACCCACGCAGGCGATGACATCAAACTTGTCCACGTAATAGGAATACTTGTGATTGATCCGGTTGCGGGTACGTTCCCGGCGAGAATGCCGGGGATTATGCCCGGAAGCATGCATGGTGTATTCCGAAAACATGCAGGAATCCCAGGTCCGGCATCTCCGGCCTTCGAAGCCCTCCACTTCATCCTGCATATCAAAGCAGTGGCAGGGGGGGCAAAGGAAGGTGCAGATACCGCAGCCCAGACAGGAACGGGAAACCTCTTCCCACAATTCATGCTCCCACAAGGAAGGAAGGTTTTCTGGAATGCCAGCGGTATCGATGTGGCGAGAGATCTTATTCGCGGCCTCTTCGTGGGCTTTCTCAGCCCCTTGAATGTCGGCATCCGAGGCTTTTTCCAGGACATCGGCACCGGCCTGGCAAAGGACTTCTCCTTTTTCCGAAAGGGGCTGGACCAGGTAACTGTCTCCCAGATCCGTCAAAAGCACATCCAGACCCTCGGTGGAAGCCGGGCCGCCCCCCACGGAGGTGCAAAAACAGTTACTGCAGGGTTCATGGCAAGCCAATCCCACCACGGTTGATTTTTCCCTTTTATCCACGTAGTATGGATCGTCCACATCCCAGGTGAACAGGTTGTCGATGATCACCATGGCCCGGGCGTCGCAGGGCCTCACACCCAGGAGCACCTTTTCCTTTTCATCGCCAGCAGCCACCTGCATATCCATTTTCCCCAGTTCAAACTGGAGCATCGTCTCCGTATGGGGAAAAACAGCATTTTTCGGCGGCACACTGGTATTTTCATAATCCAGTTCAGGCATATCTTCGCCTGCAAGGGGGGCAAACTTCAAGGCCTCCCCTTCCTTCTGGGGCACAAGCAGTTCCTTGTCGGTCAACTTGGAAACAAAATCACCAAGTTTCTCTTTGCTTAGTTTCAAACTTTCCATAGCACCCACCTCTAGAGTATGAAGTCTTCTTCGTCGTCGGGACGATAACTGGCCTGGAGCGGTTTGGATTCAGGATCCAGCCCGGGCTCAAATTCGTACTTTTCTCGAACTTCCTTGTAAAGTTTGCGATTGATCTTCATCAGCGGAATGTCTACCGGGCAGACCCTTTCACATTCCCCGCATTCTATACAGCGCCCCGCCAGGTGGAATGCCCTGGCCACCTGAAATGCCGTGTTTTCCACCACGTTGTTTGAGCGGAACATCCAGGTAGGATTGAGCCGGTCCAGTATACAGTCCTCGCAGTAACACATGGGACAGACGTTCCTGCAGGAATAACACCGGATGCAGCTGGAAAACTTGTCCTGCCAGAAGGCCCACTTCTCTTCGGGCGACTTGCTATCCAGTTCCTTTACATCCTCGTAATCATCACTTCCCCAAACTTCAACTTCATCCCATAGTAAAATATCGGAAAGCACCGGGTTGGGGTAGCGGCAGGTTATACATTTGTCGGCCAGCACGTCTTCCCGGGGAAAAGCCTCTGTCTTCCCGTCAGGAAGCTGGAAGGAAATCTGACCGTTTTCCCAGCTGGCTTGAGCGGGTTCCACCCCTTCACCCAGCTTTTCATCAACTTTTTGCAGGTCAACAACCCCCTGGCAGGGGCAGCCGATGATATAGACCTGTTCCCGCGTTATCCCCTGTTCGATCAGCTGCTGCACAACGGCGCGGCTGTCACAGCCTTTGACCATAAGCGCTACCTTGCGGGTATCAGGCTCCTCTCCCCGGGGTACAGGAAGCTTCTCGGTCAGGGTGAGGTAGGTCGCCAAATTATTGCTGCAAAGGGGCGAGAACGTGAGGCTGTCAACCTCCTGAGGGGTTTTGACAAAATGCGGAGAAACACGATACCCGAAGGTACCCTGGCTCCAGCCGATGAGATACTTCACGTCATCACGGGAGACAGTCTCCTTGGCTACGGTTCTGAGTTTATCGAGATCTACCAAGCGTTCTCCTCCTCTACCAGTTGATCTTGTTCCGCCGGAACTGGTCAAAAGGCCCGACAGCTTTTGCATTTTCAACCACTTCTTCGACGACTTCTTTCCACTTGGCGCCCTCCGAAGCCGAGACCCAGCTCATGTGGAAGCGGCGGGGATCAACGCCCACGTACTCCAACAGTTCACGCATGAGCGTGAAGCGGCGTCGGGCGTAATAATTCCCCTCCATATAGTGACAGTCGCCAGGATGGCACCCGGAAACCAACACCCCGTCAGCTCCCTGTTGAAAAGCATTCAAGACGAAAAGCGGGTTGACACGGCCGGTACACATCACCCGGATGATATTCAGGTTAGCCGGGTACTGAATGCGGCTGGTGCCAGCCAGGTCTGCACCGGCATAAGAACACCAGTTACACAAAAAGGCAACAATATTGGGTTCGAATTTATCGTTCATCTCTTACTTAACCCCCAGTACAGCAAGCTGCGGCAAGATTTGCGCGTCCTTGAAAGATTTTTGCTGGATTGAGCCGGAGAAACAGCCCGCGACACAGGCCCCGCAGCCCTTGCAGAGGGCCTCGTTGACCCGGGCCACGGAAACGATGTGACCCATGCGGTTGGCTTCGACCATTTCAATCGCCCCATAGGGACAGATCTCCACGCAGTATCCGCAGCTCCGGCAGGTGGCTTCATTGACAATGGCGATTTGGGCCTGCACTTTCACTTTCCCGCTGGAAAGCAAGATTAACGCCGAGGATGCGGCGCCCTTGGCCTGGGCTACCGTGTCGGGGATATCCTTGGGTCCCTGGGCGCAGCCGGCCAGGTATACACCATCGGTTGCCGTATCCACCGGGGCCAGCTTGGGATGGGCCTCCAGGAAAAAACGGTCTCCCGACTGGGACAGCCGCAGCAGGTCGATGATTTCCCGGACATCTTTCCGGGGCTCCAGGCCCACGGCCAGCACCACCAGGTCCACTTCATCCTCCAGGGCTTTCGCCGTTAAGGTATCCTCTACCTTGATCACCAGCTTATCGCCCCGTTTAAAGATTTCCGAAGGGTTGCCGCGAATGTAACGGACGCCCTCCCGGCGTACCCGGTCATAAAACTCTTCAAAACCCTTGCCAAAGGCCCGCACGTCCATGTAGTAAATGCGCACGTTGGCATCGGGTATTTTTTCGTGGACCAGGTGGGCCAGCTTGGCCGTGTACATGCAGCAGCCCCTGGAACAGTACTCGTTTCCCACGCTCTCGTCCCGGGAACCGACACATTTAATAAAGGCAATATCCTTGGGGGTGTACGCTTCATCTCCCTTGCCGAGGACAATTTTTCCGCCCGTTGGCCCCGAGGCGGAAACCAGGCGCTCCATTTCCAGCGCCGTGAGCACGTTATCATAGTCGGCATAACCGTACTCGGGCTTCCTGGAGGCGTCGAAGACATCGAACCCGGTGGCAACGATGACCGCCCCCACCTTGAATTCGACCATTTCGTCGGCCTGCTCGAAATCAAAAGCCTGGGACGGGCAGGCATCGGCACACTTGGGCGACTCACCGCATTTCCCCCGGGTTAAGAAGAGGCAGCGTTCCGGGTCTACGGTATACTTGGCCGGTACGGCCTGGGGGAAAGGCAGGTAAACGGCCGAGCGTTTTCCCACCCCCACGTCAAATTCACTGGGAATCCGGTTTTTCAGCCGGCACTCTTCGGCACAAATGCCACACCCGGTGCACTTTTCCATATCAATATAGCGCGCTTTCTTGCGCACCTTCACCTCGAAGTTGCCCACGTAGCCCGTTATTTCCTCGACCTGAGAATAGGTCATCAACTCAATATTGGGATGGCTGGCCACATCAACCATCTTGGGTGTTAAAATACAGGCCGAACAATCCAGGGTGGGGAAGGTCTTATCCAGCTGGGCCATGGTTCCCCCTACAGAAGGCGTTTTCTCCACCATGTAGACCTTGAAACCGGCATTGGCGATATCCAGGGCCGCCTGGATCCCGGCGATACCACCGCCGATGACCAGGGTTGCCGGCTCCACGTCGACTTCCTTCTCTTCCAGGGGCTCCAGCAGCCGCGCTTTCGCCACCGAGGACGCCACCAGCTTCCTGGCCTTGGCGGTAGCTTCTTCCACGTCCTCGTGCACCCAGGAACACTGCTCCCGAATATTGGCCATCTCCAGGAAATAAGGGTTCAAGCCCGCTTCCGCCAGGGTTTTGCGGAAGGTCAATTCGTGCATCCGGGGAGAGCAGGAAGCCACGACAATGCGATTCAAGCCCTCTTTTTCGATATCTTCCCGGATCAGGAGCTGGCCAGGATCGGAGCACATGTAGGAGTAGTTGCGAGCGACCTTGACATTTGGCAATTGCGAAGCATACTCTGTAACGGGATCGATCTCCACTGTTTTCGCGATGTTGATCCCGCAGTGACAGACATATACACCAATTCTTGGTTTATTGTTCATGGCTCTCTTTCATCCTCCAACACCAGAGTAACGTTCATTAGTTTCTCCCTCTATCTAGAGTCTAGAGCAGGGTTACCCTTTCAGCTCGGTGATCTTTTCCGTTAACTTGGGGACTACCTTAAACAGGTCATCGATAATGGCATAATCCGCCTCGGTGAAAATCGGGGCATCGGGGTCTTTGTTGATGGCCACGATGGTCTTGGCCCCTTTCATGCCGGCCAGGTGTTGGAACGCACCGGATATGCCGATGGCGATATACAGCTTGGGCTTCACGACTCTGCCCGAGGTGCCCACCTGGCGGTCATGGGGCAGCCAGCCGGCGTCTGTAGCAGCGCGAGAGCCGCAGATATCCGCTCCGATGGCCTTGGCCAAATCTTCGATCAAAGTCATGTTCTTGTCTTCCCGGATTCCCCGCCCGACCGCAACGAGGATTTCCGACTGGGTGATATCCACATCGCCCACCTCGGCCTCGATGTATTCAATAAACCGGCGGTAATCGAGATCTTCCTTCAGGGGAGATTCCACCTTTTCGATGGCTCCCTGCTTGCTGCCTTCCACGATCTCGAAACTGGCTTCCCGGATCGTTAGCAGGTACGGGGGGTCTCCCTTGAAACCAAAATCGGCGTTGACCTTGCCCGAGTAGTACTGGCGAACCGGCGAGAGCTTTCCATCGCTAAAATGAATATCCATCACATCGGTGACCATGGGCAGCTTCAGTTCCACGGCCAATGCCGGGGCCATGTCCACCCCCTGGGTCGTGTGACCCACCATGAAAACATCTGGCTTGTGGGTTTTGAGCAGTTCCGCCAGCACCTTTTGATACTTGTCAGAATTGTAATCCGCAAAGAGCGGGTCATCGACATACAGTACTTTGTCGCTGTAGGCAGCCAGTTTTTCTGCAAAAGCATCGACGCCGCTGCCCAGCAAAACAGTAACAACATCGCCTCCCAGTTCTTTGGCCACTTCCGGGGCCTTGGAAAGCATCTCGAAAGTTATTTCACGCAGTTCACCCTGACGGTGTTCAGCTAATACAAACAGGTCTCCCATTTTACAGTAGCCCCCCTTTCACCAGCTTTTGAGCCATGATTTCTGCTTTTTCTTCGGGCTCTCCTTCGATAATCTCCGCCTTGGACTCCAGCTCGGGTACGTACATCTGCATCAGTTCGATCAGGGAGTTCGCTTCGCTGACTTCATCTTCTGCCACACCCAGATCGTCCAGGCCGAGCACTTTCAGTTCCTTCTTCTGCGCCGCACGAATACCCCGGATGGGCGCATAACGCGGCTCGTTAATCCCCGTCTGTATGGTGAGAACAGCGGGAAGACTCACCTCCAGGACTTCCGAGAGGCCGCCTTCCAGTTCGCGGTTGACCTTGACTTTCCCATCTAACACTTCCACTTTGTTTACCATGGCGGCATGGGGGACGCCCAGCTCTTCCGCCAGGGCGACACCGACGGCCATGTTCCAGTTATCCGCCGACATGCAGCCGGTCAGCACCAGGTCAAAGTCCCCTTCCTGCTTGATCGTCGCCGCCAGGACCTTGGCTACCTGCAGGGGATCCTTGGCGAAAATTCGCGGGTCCTCCACCCGGATGGCGCTGTCTCCTCCCTTTGCCAGGGCCATGCGGATCATCACATCAGCATCTTTTGGACCCAGGCAGATAACTTGCACCGTCCCCTCCTTGGCTTCTTTAATCAAAATGGCCTCTTCGACAGCGTAATTATCAGCATCGTTTATGTCAAAAGAAAACCTGCTGCTGTCGACTTCTTTGCCGGTGGCGTCTACCTTCACTTCCGCCTCCGAGGTGTCCGGCACCCTTTTGATACAGACAAATGTTTTCATAAATAAACCCACCTCCTGTAACGTTAAATGAATGTTCGCTTTCTTATCTTGTTCAATCTTCGATCCTTCAAAAAGCGTGTTCCTGTTTTGGCAGACCCCCTTTATACGGTAGAAATAAAAAATCCGGGTCTAAAATCTCCAGGACAGCTTAATCCAGCGCTTCTCCTAAAAGTTCCAGGATCTCAGCTACCCGCATTTCCTCTTCGAAGCCCTTGGCTTTCAAGGAATCGTCCAGGGTCAGCACGCAAAAAGGACAGGCTACGGCCAGGACCGTCGCGCCCAATTCTTTTGCGTCCTTCACCCGGGTTTCAGACAGGCGTTCTTTCTTGGATTCTGTTTCCACCCACATTTTCCCGCCGCCTCCTTCACAACAAAGGCTGCGCTCGCGGCTGCGGTCAAATTCCAGGAGTTCCGCGCCGGGAATCTGGCCCAGGACATAGCGGGGTTCATCATAGACGTTGTTCTGCTTACCCAGGAAACAGGGATCATGGAAAACGATTTTTTCGGGAAGTTCCCTGGTCAGCTCGAGTTTCTTGTCTTCCAAAATTTCCCCGACCAGGTGAGTGTAGTGCAGCACTTCGGCCTTGAGGTCGGGGTACTGGTTTTTAAACACGGAGTAGCAATGGGGAGAAATGGCCACCAGGCGCTTGGCTGCATACTCGTTCAGAAGTTCCGTATTATCCTCCACCATCATTTCAAACAGGCCCTCTTCACCCAGGTTATGGACCTCGCTGGAGCAGCAGGTTTCGCTGGTATCCATGAAACCGTAGTCCACTCCGGCCTTGTTGAGCAGTTTCACCAGGTTCTGTGCAACGACCTGAAGCTTGGGGTCATAGGCAATGGTGCAGCAAACAAAAATCAGGTTTTCCACCGGCTCACCCGGTTCGGCCATTTTCACTTCCAAATCCTTCATCCAGTCGTTACGTGTGGCCCGGGATTTATCCCAGGGGTTCCCCTCGCGGAAAACACTTTCCAGGGCGTCCCGGACGGTCGGCTGCACCACGCCGCTCTCCACCATGATATTTCTGAGCCCGATTAAGACTTCAACGGGTTTGAGCCCCTTGGGGCACCTCACGGCACAGGTATTACAGGCGGTACAGTCCCATACCTCCGGCATCTTGGCCAATTCTTCCAGGGCTTCTTCATCCACCGTGTCGTAAACAAACCGGCGGACGTTTAAGTCCGTACGAACCGTTACCGGACATCCCCCGGTACATCTCCCGCACTGGATGCAGCCCAATAAATCGTATTTTTCAATAAAGCTCTGCAGTTCTTCAGTCATCTTCATACCTCGCTAGAGATGTAGTTTTTTTCCATCCCTTCCAGAATTGTTGAACTGTTCGTTGATGCCCTTTATTATTTTTGCTGTGAAAATATTGACGCCAAATACTAAAATCCGTGCTGCTCATGCCTGCTCACTGCAGCGAACCGCTGGTTCATCTTCGACATCATCATTGCGACAAGATCTGAATATAGAAAATAGTTTCTGGCCCTTAACACCTCCCCGCTCTTTTTAGAGAAGTTTTAGCAGGAAAGAAAAAAGTAACAGCTAAAAAGCAAAAAGAAATGAGCAACCCTGCCCCATCCGTCGCTTTCCATGAAACAGCAAGGCCGTGCTTGCGAAATGACCACACTTCATTTCGACATCGTTAAAATAAAGTCCTGCTTTTTTCTCGGATTTTTCATGATTTATTTTACATTGTTAAATATTTTTAGTTCTTTTCAGCTTCGGTGGCATCACTGCCGGTAGGGACTTTCCAGGGAACCCGCTCATCTTCAACCCGTCGCGTGTATTTCATGGCGTCAAAATGCTCCAGCAGGATCTGGGCGAGCTTGCGAGACGTCTGCAGAATGTCGCGATACTGGGCCAGGGTTAAGGTCGGATGATCCTGAAAATGTCGGGCCAGGGCCTGCAGGCCCCGCTTGTAGACATCCCGGTGCAGGTACATGTCCTCAGCCACTTTGACCAGGACACCTCTGTGCTGCAGGTAGTCCAGCAATTCCTCTTCCTCATCATTTTTTAGTCCCAGCATCTGGCCGATCTCTTTTCCTGCGGGGCTGTTTAGGCCGGCCTCTTTAAAAAGTGCTTCCACGCGCCTTAGCTGCTCCTCCTGCCGTGTGCCGGGTTCGGGTTGAAAGCCGCTTTTAAAGACGAACTCCCGGGAAGTTTCCAACCGGCCCTGGTCGCGCAAGCGCTCGATCAGTGCATCGAACAAGCGTTGAGGGGTTTTGCCGGGGAGCAGCCCGAATACCCGGGCTTTCTGCATCCCCCGCTGCAGGGGCCTGGCCCGGTGAAAAGCTTCCAGTTCCTGCAAAATCGCCTTCTCCCAACGCTCCACTACCGGGCGGCGCACGTACAGATCATCCAACAGCATCACTTCGCCTTGCTCCAGCGCCCGCTCCATGATCTCCCGCAAGGACTGCTGACCCAACTGGGTCAGCAGTGCCAGGTCCTGCAAGGTGGCATAGTGTTTTTCTCCCAGCTTCTGAAGCACAAAAGGAAGCGGATCCTCTTTTTCCAGCTCTTTTAGCCTTTCCAGGACATCCTGGCGGAACCTTTTATGGCGAACCGGGTTTTCGTCCAAGACAACGCCGCCCCCAATGGTCCGCATGGGAGAATAAGAGCGGATAATAAAAGGGTCTCCCCGCCGGGCCACCACCGCTCGATCCAGGCGACATTGTGCGAACCCCGTTTCCCCTGGAGCCAGTTCTTCACAGCCCAGCAGGCGCATACGCGAGACCACCCGCGTCGTCCCCAGGTAAAAATGCACGGGGGCCATGTTGATCAAAGGGCGCGGCGCCGAAGGTAACAGCACCAGCCGGGCGTCGCAGTAACGAGTCAGGTGAAAATAGCCCGGTTCAGCCACCACGCTTCCCCGCACTACATCTTTTTTTTCCAGTCCTGCCAGGTTCAGGGCTACCCGCTGGCCCGCGACCGCTTTCTCCACCTGCCTGCCGTGTACCTGCACCCCCCGCACGCGGCACTCTTTCCCGGGAGGCAGCACTTCTACCCGTTGTCCCGGGACAACCGTTCCTCCCAGGATCGTCCCGGTGATCACGGTGCCGAAACCGGAAGCGGAAAAGATGCGATCCACCGGAACACGTAAAGGGGCTGCCGTATCTTTTTCCACCACGGCTTCCGCCAGCTCGTCGATCGCCTTGCGCAGCTCTTCCAGCCCCAGGCCGGTCACCGAGGAAACAACGTGCACGGAGGCACCTTCCAAAAAGGAGCCTTTCACAGCCTGCTCCACATCTTCTTTCACCATTTCCAACCACTCTTCTTCCACCAGGTCAACCTTGGTGATCACAACCAGCCCTTTTTGCACTTGCAGCAGGTTCAAAATATCTAGATGTTCTCTGGTCTGGGGCATTACCCCTTCGGTGGCATCGATCACCAGTAAAACCAAATCGATCCCCCCGATGCCGGCCAGCATGTTATGAATAAATTTCTCGTGACCAGGCACATCAATAACCCCTGCCAGCTTCCCGTCGGGAAGTCGATAAGGAGCAAAACCGATATCAATGGAAATCCCTCGCTCCTTTTCTTCATGTAAGCGATCGGTATCGATGCCCGTCAGGGCCTTGATTAATTCAGTTTTACCATGATCCACGTGTCCCGCTGTCCCGATAATCATTGCAAACCATCATCCCTTCAGCATGTAGAGCTTTAGATCACGCTTTCCAGGCTGCTCAGCAGCTGGTCGTCTTCTTGCTCCAGCACGGAGCGCAGGTCCAGCAATACCCTGTCTTTGCGCACCCGGGCGATGATGGGCCTCTTTGCCTTGCGGAGTTTAGCGGCAAAGGCCCCGGCATTCATGTGGTGGGGCTCGATAAAGACCTGGCAGCTAGGCAGGGCAACCAGGGGCAGAGATCCACCGCCAACCCGGGCTTTTTCCCGAAGGAGCCCTACCTGGAAGCCCTCGTGCAGCAGGGGGGAGATTTTCTCCAGTAAGCGGGCTGCCCGCTGTTCCAAGTCTTCCGTTGAGGTGGTCAGCATGCGCAAAATGGGGATTTCCCGGAGAGCCGTTTTTTCATCCAGGTAGAGACGCAGGGTGGCCTCCAGTCCGGCCAGGGCAAACTTGTCCACACGCAGGGCCCGGGCCAGCTGGTTGTTTTTAATCATCTCCACGTAACGTTTCTTCCCCACGATAAACCCTGCCTGCGGGCCTCCCAGGAGCTTGTCTCCGCTGAACATGACCAGGTCGGCTCCCGCAGAAACGGATTCCTGGACCGTGGGCTCATGGGGCAGGCCGTAGCGGGAGAGGTCCACCAGGACCCCGCTGCCCAAATCTTCCAAGACCGGCACCTGGTATTCTTTGGCCAGCTTCACCAGGGAACGTAAAGGCACTGCCGTTGTAAAGCCCATGATCTTGTAGTTGCTGGTATGAACCTTCAGAAAAAGAGCCGTATTTTCCCCCAGGGCCTCCCGGTAGTCCCTGGGATGACATTTGTTGGTAGTGCCCACCTCCACCAGCTGGGCCCCGCTTTTGGCCATCACTTCCGGGATACGAAAAGATCCCCCTATTTCCACCAGCTCTCCCCGGGAAACAATCACTTCTTTCCCGGCCGCCAGGGTATTCAAAGCCAGGAAAACGGCTCCTGCATTGTTATTGACCACCAGGGCCGCCTCGGCGCCGGTGACCTGGCAGATCAACCCTTCCAGGTGTTCAAAGCGGGACGAACGTTTCCCCGTCATCAGGGAAAACTCCAGGTTGCTGAAAGAGGCTCCAACCTCTTGAATGGCCTGAATGGCGGCGCGGGGCAGGGGAGCCCGTCCCAGGTTGGTATGTAACAAAACACCGGTGGCATTGATCACGGGCCGCAGATTCAGGGCCGTTTTTTCTTTAACCCGTTGGAGCACTTCGGCGGCGATAAATTCGGTGGAAAAATCCAGGGGTTCCAACTCAGCCTCTGAGCCAGCCTGCCGGATCATCTCGCGTTTTTCTTCGATGGTATCCTGGACTTCTTTGACCAGCACGGCACGAGGAAAATGTGCTTGGACCTCCTCCAGCACCGCGGACTGCAGGAGTTTCTCTACCGCGGGTAAGCGGCGCAAGTAGGACTGCAAAAAATGAGAAGACAAATGATTTCCCCCTTCTTCCAAATTCTTCTCTATGAAGATCGCTCAAAATGTTCGATTAGGCCCGTTTTCGTTTCCAGCAGTACTATTTCTACATGGGAAAATTGAATCCTTCTCCCCCCCAACTTTTCCAGTGCTCCCGGCCTGTTTGGCAGGAATGATCCTCCCGGCCAAAAACATAAAAAAGAAGTGTGCCTTTTTCGCCCACTTCTTTACCGCTTCTTCCTCCAGGTTGATGATCCATTCCTGCCAGGCACTACCCGCCCACGCTAAACCGCTCGGTATGCTTGCAGCCTACACAAATTATATCGACATCACCGTCATCCCAAACAACGACTACGGCTTGCTCTCCGTCGCATACGGGGCATTTGATCACGTGGCTGCTGATTACCTGGGCTTCATATTCTTCGCTCATTTTCTTCCTCCTCGGGATAAGAAATGGCAAAACTGGCGGGAGTAGATGGGAATCGAACCCACCGTGGACTTCGTCAGCCCACCTACGGCTTTGAAGGCCGCGAGTGCCACCAGGCCACTAGCTACTCCCCTACAAGTAAAGCCTTATTTCATCGAAGGCATAGAACATTGTAGCATTATTAATCGTAAATATCAAGCTTATTTACAGCAGGTCTGTTTCCGGAAGACCTGCCGCTACACCAAAAAATAACCGTCCCAGATGCAGGGACCCCAGAAGGTCGTTCCCAAAAAAGCCAACGAAAGAAAGGGGCCAAAAGGCAGGGGCGACTTGCGGGTTTTTTGCTTGAAGATGATCAGCAGGACCCCGACCAGGGCGCCGCTAAAAAATGCCAGCATAAAAACCAACAGCACATCGGGCAGCCCGCTGGCCAAGCCCAGGACCGCCATGAGCTTTACATCGCCTCCCCCCATTCCCCCCTTGCTCAACAGGGCGATGGCCAAGAACAAGAACCCACCGGTGAAAAAACCGCCCAGGGCTGAAAGGGTGGAAATCCTGGGAAAGAACAGCTGCCAGAGAATCACCCAGCCCAGGAGCAAAAGCACCAGCCGGTTGGGAATAAGATGACGCTCCAGGTCGATCACAGAAATTACCAGTAAAAGAGAAAAGAGGACAGCAAATTGTAAAAAAGCAGGGGTAAACGTGTAGTGATGGAAGCAGAGCAGGAAGATACCCGCTGTTCCGGCTTCCATGAGGGGATAACGCAGGGGTATGCCTGTACGGCAATGGCGGCACCGGCCCCGCAGCAACAAGTAACTGAGAAGAGGCACCAGGTCTTTAGCGGAAAGTGGGACCAGGCAGGAGGGACAGTGGGAAGCCGGACGCACGATGGATTCGCCGCTTAGATAGCGGTAGACGACAACATTTAAGAAGCTTCCCGCCACTAGACCCGCGGCAGCCACGATCCCGTATCCCCAGAGGAGAACACCCTGCAACATAACCCCCTCCTGTGCTGTTTTTCCTGCCGCTATTGTTTCAAAAAACGCTTATATTCCCTGGGAAGGGGGTTGCCGGCTCAACTGCTTGGCCGCGGTCTTTCTTCAAAGTGTGGGACAAGAGGGTTTCCCGGCAGGGATGGATCTGCCTTGATTACGCAAATATTTTCCCAGGTTAACTTACCAAAAGCCTCTTTGCGCATGCTGAAAGACTCATTCTTCTTGCGGTTCCGGGCTCTCCACGGGCTCCTCGAGCTGCTCCGCTTCCTCCAGGTACATCTCGGCCGCCTGGACGAACCGGGAATCTTCATCGGCCAGGTCCAGCACCCGCTTCCAGTGCTCCCGCGCCAGCTCCACTTTATCCACCGAGGAGAGGTAAATCCCGTAATAGAGATGGACTTCGGGATCTTCGTCGTCCATTTCCAGGGTTCGTTCAAAGTACTCTTCCGCCAGCTCCTGGTTTTCGGCGTACATAGAAAGCAGGGCCACGATCAGGGTCGCCCAGGGTTCTTCAAAACCCTCATCCGTTGCCTCCATCAGCCGATCCTTGCTTTGCCGGGCGTATTGTTCCCCCTCGGCGCCCTGGCCCCGCTCCCAGGACAGCATGGCAGCCTGGTAATAGACATAACCCAACTCGGCCAACAGGTCGGTATCCCCCGGGGCCTCCTCCAGGGACTGCTCCATAATATCGATGCGCTGTCTCAGGGCAGCCAGCTGATCTCCCTCGGCTCCTGGATCCATCGGGGGTTGTCCGCCGCGGGCCAGGAAATCAATAAAACCAAAGGTGGCGCTCAAGACGAGTCCCCCCACCAGCAGCAGGGCCACCAGCAGGTAGACGGTATTGCGCACGTTTTTTTTCCTGGTTTTTTTCTTTTGTGTCTCGGTCTTTTCCTGCTTCATACCAGACCCCTTCCTGAGTTCAAGAATCTTCCTCCATGAGAACCAGCATGGAACCACAGTTTTCACAATAAACATGCTTGTCGGGGGCAAATAAAAACGCGCGAAAGGAGGAAGGCAGCGAAACATTGCAAATACCACAGAAGTTATCCTTCACCGGTGAAATACAGCGCCGCCCTCCCCGGGACATTTCCCGGTAGCGGGCCAAAAGGCCCTCCTCAATGCTTTCTTCCAGCTCCTGTTTCCTGGTTTTCAGCGCCTGCAGCTCCTGCTGGACCTGTTCGAAGTCTTCTTTCGCCCGGGAGCGGGCTCGCTTCATCTCTTCTTCCTCCTCCCGGTAACGGTGTTGCCTGCGGGAGAGTTCTTCCTCCAGGTCCTCCTGGGATTCCATCAGGTTCAAGACCGCGTCTTCCAGCTGCTGCTTCTCTCGCTGCATCACCTGGACCTTTTTTTCCAGGCTTTCCAGCTCTTTCACGCTGGGCACTTCGCCGCTGTAAAGCTTTTTCCGAGATTCATCCAGAGAGCCGGCAAGAGAAAGCAGGTGCATCTCTTTCCGGGACAGGTCTTTTTGAAGAGATCGGCGCTGGTCTTCTTTCCGGGAAAGAGTCTCCGCCAGCTCTTGCAGTGCGCTTTTCTTCTCCTGGTAAGCAGCCACACTGGGGATGTTTTGCAGCTGTTTTTCTTTCTGAAAAATTTCCTGCTCGGTCTCCTGCAGCTGCCACAACAATTTCTTCGGTTCCACCGCTCTCACCCTTTCATTCTAACAATAAAAAAGGATAGGGTCCATACCTATCCTGATCATTCCGGGTTCCATGGTATATTTTTTTGTCCGGAACAAACAACGCCGGTTGCGTACCCGCCCCGCTGCAGCCATGGACTGAGCTGTCGGGCAACGGCAGGCAGCACCGGCTTCTCCGTGGCCTCGTGACCGGCATCAATCAAGGCCAGGCCGACTTCATTGGCTCGCTGCGCATCGTGGTATTTAATGTCCCCGGTAATCAAAACGTGGGCTCCCTTTTCCACGGCTGCATCGATGTAACTCCCCCCGCTTCCCCCCAGGAGGGCCACCCGTTCCACCAGGCAGCCTGGATCCCCTAAATAACGCAGCTCACTTCCCACCTCGAGCCGTTCCCGGGTAGCTTGCACCAGCTGGCCCAGGGTCATGGGTCGCTCCAATCGACCAACCCGCCCCAGGCCCCAGGCACGACCCGTATTTTCCAGGGGGTAGAGATCGTAGGCCACCTCTTCATAGGGGTGGGCGGCAAAGAGGGCTTGCAGCACCCGGGTGCGCAGCCGGCGGGGTAAAATCGTCTCCAGTCGGTATTCGTTCACTTTTTCCAGGGCCCCTTCCCGGCCTAGAAAAGGTTGCGTGCCTTCCAGGGGCAGAAACGTGCCTGTCCCCTGGACCTGGTAGGTGCAGTGGCTGTAGTTCCCGATCCATCCTGCTCCCGCCCGGGAAACGGCCTGGCGAACCAGGTCTTCATAACCTGCGGGGACGAAAACTACGAGCTTTTCCAGGTCCTCTGAACCGGTGACCGCGAGCAAATCCATCTCCTGCAGGGCGTACAGCTCCCCCAGGACCTGGTTAACCCCTCGGGGCGCTGTATCCAGGTTGCTATGGGCGGCATAAAGCACCAGGTCTTCCTTGATGGCCCGGGCTACCAGGGCCTGGCGGGGCTGGCTTAAATCCAGGTTTTCCAGGGGATTGTAAAGATAGGGGTGGTGGGCAAAGACAAAGGAGGCTTCCAGCTCCAGGGCTTCTTCCAGCACCTCCGGGGAAAAATCCAGGGCTAAGAGCACCTTCCCCACCTCCCGGCGCAGGTCCCCCCACTGCAGCCCCGTCGCGTCACCGGGCAGGGCATAGCGAAGAGGCGCCATCTCTTCAAAAAACTTGACGATTTCATGGCCGCTGGCCAACACGTTGCAACACCCCTCTCAGCTTCCAGCAGCGCTTTTCAATGTGTTTCAGTCGCATACTGCTCCTGGGGAAGTTGGATTGCCGGAGACGCTGCGCGATTTTTTCGCATGCCTGCAGCTGCTTTTCCAGCCAGGGAATCAGCAGGGGATCGCCGTCGCGGATCAAAACAGGACCCAGCTCCAGCAAAAAGGGATCTTCCACAACCTGCTCCCCGGGTTCGGCCGCCATGATTTCATAATAGCGCCCCTTTTCCCGGGCCAATCTTTCCTGGACCAGGCAAAACCCCGTTTCCACCAGCCAGCGCCGCAGCATGCCGCTGTCTCCCATTGGCTGTAAAACCAGGCGCCGGTAAGCGGACAAAAGATCTTTTGCCGCGGCCAGCAGCTGGCAAATGGTCTTTCCTCCCAGGCCGGCCAAAACGACCGTCTGCACGAGGTCGGCTTCCGCCAGCCCGTGCAAACCGTCTCCCAGCCGGATCTCAATGCGATCTTCCAGGCAGTAGCGGGCCACGGTTTCCTGGGCCGTCCGCATGTTCAGGGTCGATTTTTCCACGGCCACAACCCGCGGACAGTTCCGCTGCAGCGCCAGGTATACCGGTAGATGCCCATGGTCCGTCCCAATGTCGGCAGCGATATCCCCTCGCGGGACCATCTCGGCCACTGCCGCAAGGCGGGGCTTTAATTTCATCTGGCATCACCTTTCTCCAGGCGCAACGCAGGGCAGAACCGGGGCTCAAATCAGAGTTCCTCTTCTCTCTTTCCAAAAAGCTTGAATTTTTTACCCGTCTTGCGCACGCCCGAAACAAAATCTTTCCCCGCGGTTTTCGAAGCGTCCCAGGTATTTTTCGTTGTCTTCGTGACCAGTTCCTGCCCGTAGCGGAAGGGACGGGCGCTGGCCCTACTGGCTGCCTTGAAAACCACCTTGGTCACGGTGTATGCCGACTCGCTTAAAACCTTGCCCAGCATGGAGGCCGCCTGCACAGCCGCCGTGCGGCGCAGCTGCTTTTTCTCCTGCCTGATCAACGAGGAACAGTATGTTTTCGTAATCACGCCTACCCTTAAAGTTAGGAAGGCATTGGCCGATCCCTCGATGATCGAACTGGTGACAATACTCGCCGCCGTGTTGAAGGCGGGGGTCAAAGAAGACAGTGAACTGCCCATGATGGAAGCGATCACCGGCTCCAGCTGATCTTCCAGCAAGTCCATGTTTTCGATCCGGCTAGCCAGGAAGGCCGTGGCGAATACATTGCTGTAAAGGTACACCAGCTCTTTGAGGGCAGGCCGCTGGTAGTACAGGGTGGTCACCTGCCAGACCATGCGCAGCTGAGCCAGCAAAACAATCAGCGCATCCAGCGCCCCGTACTGGGAGATGGCCGTCATAATAAAGACATTGGAAGCCGCAGACTTGATGCGCGCGTCCGCCTTCTCGTTCAACTCCTGGAGACCCGATTCAATGGTCGAAAGATCCTCCAAATTGATCTCGGTCTTCTCCAGGTAAGGGTTCTTCGCCAGACGCTTTCCCAGGCTACGAATGTACTGGTCATAGGCTTCCCCTTCCGCCCGGGCGGGGGGAAGCAGCGCCCGGGGCATTCTTCCCAGCCAAATGAGTGGAACGACAATCATCAGGGCATAAACAGCGAGCAGCATGAATAGCACGACTTGCCCGAAGGCGGGGCTCACCGTGCTGGCCAGGTTGACCACCTGGGCCGTCTGGTTGATCACGAACAGAACAAACAACAGGGAAAGGATCAGCGCGATCAGGAGCACCAGCCGCTTCAAGTAACCGGACATGAAAGCCACCCCATCCCTTTGATGGTCTCCATAAACATGCAGTCTATTTCTCTATCTCGTTCTTGGATTCCTGCCTGCCGCGCGGGGGCTGAAAAAGATCGCATTCATAAAAATTTTTCCCAGGCGAAAAAACTGGAAGGGAATTTCAATATCTGTGTAGAAGAATTATTCGTAAGTCAAAATCCCTCGCTTGAGGGATAACCCGTATTAAAGGAGTGCTTTTGTATGAGAAAACTGTTTGTGCTTGGCCTGATCTGTCTGATGCTGATGGGAATGAGTGGAGGGGTTTTTGCCGACGAACCGGAACTGGACATCGTGGATACCGCCATCGCTGCCGACGATTTTGACACCCTGGTGGCCGCGGTCGTGGAGGCAGACCTGGTGGACGCCTTGAAAGGCGAGGGGCCCTTTACCGTGTTCG
>PWRN01000014.1 GCA_003556225.1 Syntrophomonadaceae bacterium | reverse complement strand
TTTGATGGTGGAGGTGGCGGGAATCGAACCCGCGTCCGAGAGTAAAGCCACAGGAGCTTCTACGAGCGTAGCCTTGATTTGTGTCTTACAGCAGGGGCTCCACGAGGCGGGGACTCCCTACTGCCAGCTCTTTTTAGATTCCCCGGCCTGGAGAAAGAGCAGCTCTCCAGGGCGGGTAGCCTGCTGTTATGACACCCTGCTTATTCCCACAGGCTTGGAAAAAGAGGGCGCGCCGCGTTTTTACGCAGCGAGTGCTACTTGATCGTTGGCAGTTATAGCCGTTTCCATGTTGTTGACCGGGCCATGGTCCCGGGCTCGCTTCTCCTGCTCCTTCTACCCCCGTCGAATCCTTTTCACCCCCATGTATTTACCTCTATCAACGGGCTAACTGCCGGTCCTTAAAGGCGCGCTCCATTTCGCGCCTGGCATCCTTTTCGGCAATGGAGCGGCGCTTGTCAAAGTCCTTTTTCCCCCTGGCCAGGGCCAGTTCTACCTTGACTTTTCCGCCGCTGAAATAAATGCTCAGGGGAACCAGGGTATAGCCTTTTTCCTGGACATATCCGGTAAGACGATTGATCTCCCGCCGGTGCATGAGCAGTTTCCGCACGCGCAGCGGTTCATGGTTAAAGCGGTTCCCCGGCTCGTAAGGGCTGATATGCATATTATACAGGAAGAGTTCGCCGCCATCAACCCGAGCGTAGCTGTCCTTGAGGTTGGCCCGCCCGGCACGCACCGACTTCACTTCTGTCCCCTGGAGCACAATCCCGGCTTCATATTTATCTTCGATAAAATAAAGGTGCCGGGCTTTGCGGTTCTGCGCCAGGATCTTTCTCCCCGTATTTTTATCTGTCTTCCCAGTAATCGTGAAAACTCCTTCCGGCGACAATAGAACCCTACCGAAATGGTGCTCTGCAGGTAGGGCGCGTTGATCGACGACTTGTAATCCTCAACACCTATCGTTTCCATCCCTATTATATCACGGATTTCCCGTTTTCTCAACTGGCGTCAAGCACAGCTTATTCTGCAGAAACCGGTGTAAATTCCACGGAACGCATTTCCTTGTTTACCCGGTCCAGCCGCACGACAACCTGGTCACCCAACTGGTATTTCTTGCCAGTGGCTTCGCCGACCAGGGAATAGCGGGTTTCGTCAAAGCTATAGTAATCATCAACCATACGGGTGACATGAACCAGTCCCTCTACGGTGTTCTCCAGCTCGACGAAGAAACCGAAAGAGGTAACACCGCTGATGATCCCGGTGAATTCTTCTCCTTCTTTGCCTTCCATGAATTCCACTTTTTTCAGGTCAACACATTCTCTTTCCGCCTCCATGGCAACCCGCTCCTGTTCCGAGGCATGTTGGACCAGCCGAGGCAACACGCTGGCCAGCTTACGGGCTTCCGAAGGGCTCAGCCCTCCCTGGATGGTTTTTCTCAGGATCCGGTGTACCAATAGATCGGGGTAGCGTCGGATGGGAGATGTAAAGTGGGTGTAGTGCCGGGCGGCCAGTCCGAAATGACCGAGGGGCTGCTCACTGTAATGGGCCTGGGCCATGGAACGCAGTAGAACATAATTCACATAACGCTCAACCCGCGTTCCCCTGGCTTCTTCCAGGATCTGCTGGATCTTTGAGGGTGTAATTTGCTCCAGGTCACCTTTGATACGAATATTGAACAGGGATAAAAAATCTCTCAAATAGTAGAGTTTCTCCGGATCCGGGCTTTCGTGCACCCGGTAGACAAAGGGAACCTTTTTCGCCTGGAAGTGATGAGCGATGACTTCGTTGCAGATCAGCATAAACTCTTCGATAATGGATTCGCCCCTGCTCCCCAGACGCACCTGGATATCCACGGGTTTTCCTTCTTCATTCAATTTCACCTTGGCTTCCGGGAAGTGAAAATCCAACGCCCCCCGTTTTAAGCGGGTTTTTTTCAAACGATGAGCCAGTTCATCCATGCTCTCAAAAGAAGGCACATAAGATGCATAGCGGTGCCGAATGGCTTCGTCTCCTTCCAGGATCGCGTTCACATCATCGTAGGTCATCCGTTCGGCCACGCGGATCACACTGGGGTTAAATTCATAGTTCTGCACGCGGCCCTGTTCATCCAGGTCTATAAAAACACTCACGGCCAGTCGAGATACCTGGGGGTTCAAGCTGCAAATCCCGTTGGATAGCTGGGGAGGGAACATGGGGATGACCCGGTCAGGTAGATAAACACTGTTCGCACGCCGGGAGGCCTCACGGTCCAGGGCGCTTCCTTCGCGAACATAATAGCTGACATCTGCGATGTGGACGCCCAGCCGGAATTTCCCTTTTTCTTTTTCTTCCAGAGAGACCGCGTCATCCAGATCTTTGGCATCTTCTCCATCAATGGTGACCATGGGCAGCTGGCGCAGGTCCCAGCGGTCCTCATCCCGGGCAGTTTTGTCAATGTGCATCTCATCCAGCCGACCGGCTTCCTTCATCACGCCTTGGGGAAAAGTAGAGGGTAGTCCATATTTTCTTATAATGGTGGTAATATCAACCCCGGCATCTTCCGGGGAACCAATCACCTCCACTACTTTTCCTCGAATCAAGTTACTCTGCGCGTCCGGCCAGCGGGTAATCTGGATCATCACTTTTTGGTCGGGCTTAGCCCCGGCGGTATCCCCGGGTTTGATCTGAATCTCGCTGGAGATGTGACGATCGTCGGGAACAAGGGTTCCTCCTTTTTTGTTCCCCTGGTAGGTTCCGACCAAATGAGGGTTGCCTCGTTTTAGTATGCGCACCACCTCGCCCTGACGGCGCTTTCCGCCCCGGGAATCTTTGCTCAATCGGACCATAACGCGATCCTTGTGCATGGCTCCGCTTCGTTTTTCGGGCGCGATAAAGACATCGGTCTCACCCGGGGCTTCCGGGAGTAAGAAGGCATAACCCTGCTGATGTCCTTGTAGAATACCGGTTAACATGCCCATCCCCCGCAGCGGGCCGTAGCGGCCCTGGGGTGTTTTGCAGAGGGAGCCTTCATGCACCATGTTCTCCAGTAAACGGTGCAGGTCCTGGATTTCCTTGTCCTGGTTAACCTTTAAAGCCCTTGCCAGATCATTAAAGGTCAGGGGTTTGTAGTCGTCTTGAAAAATGTAATTCAATACTTTCTTTTTGTTTACGGTCATACTTGTCTCCAGAAATGTTTTATTTTTGATTCTTAATCATCAAACAAGACCGCATCAGCAAACGAAAATGGCTGCTGCCCCAGCGTTAGAGTCCCAGTTCTTTGGATATACCCTGCATTGCTTCCAGGCTCAACCCCAGAAATTCGTCCAGTTCGAGCCCCAGTTCCTGGCAGGCCTTGATCTGCCCGCGGTCTGCTCCCCGGGCGAAATGTTTCTCATTAAATCGATTTTCCAGGAATTGAACATCAATGGCGGACAGTTTTTTTTGCGGATGGATCAAGGCCGCAGCGACAATTAAGCCGGTGACCGGATCGGCGGCATAGAGCGCCTTGGACAGCCGCGATTCCCGGGGGATGCCGTGGTAGCCATTGTGGGATTCCACCGCATGCACGATATCTTCGGGCAGGCCGTATTCCCGCAGCATCGCCGCCCCCACCTTGCTGTGATCGGCCGGCGAGTCCGCTGTTTGATCGTAATCGATATCATGCAGCAGGCCTGTCAGCGACCAGGTGGTGGGATCTTCTTCGTAATGCTCCGCCAGGCGTTCCATGACGGCTTCAACCGCCAGCATGTGCTTGACTAAGTTCTTGTTTTTTACCTGTTTTTTGACCAGGGCAAGGGCCTCTTGCCTCTGCATGTCCAAACACCCCTTTGCAAAGTCCTTGCTTCTAGCGATATTTTCCCGCCCCACGCTTATTATAACCCACTTCCTGGTAAAATAAAAGAGAGTAAGGCGTGCTCACTTACTCTCTTTTCCCCTCGTTGACGAAAACTGCCGCAACAGTTTTAATAAAAGTGTTTTATTTTAGAAGAAAAGCGGCGCAAAAACCAGGGCCACGATACTCATCAACTTGATCAGGATATTGATCGATGGTCCCGATGTATCCTTGAACGGATCCCCTACGGTATCACCGACAACGGCAGCATGGTGGGCTTCACTGCCCTTGCCGCCCAGCTGGCCTGTCTCGATCCACTTCTTGGCATTATCCCAGGCACCACCGGAGTTAGCCATGAAGATGGCCATGAGCACCCCGGTTACCAGGGCCCCGGCCAGCAATCCACCCAGCGCTTCTTTGCCCAGGAAGGGAATCAAACCCACCGCCAGGGGCACGACCACGGCAGTTACTCCAGGCACGATCATTTTTTTCAGGGCTGCCGCCGTGCTGATATCAACACACTTGGCGTATTCGGGCTTTGTTGTCCCTTCCATGATCCCGGGTATTTCCCGAAACTGCCGCCTGATCTCTTCGATCAATTCGAATGCCGCATCTCCTACCGCTTCCATGGTCTTGGAAGTAGCGAAGAAAATCACAACCCCGCCGATTAAGAGCCCGACAATCACGTTGGCATCGGTGATGTTAATCACTTCTATTCCGGCCGCCTGGGTATAGGCCGTAAAAAGCGCCAGGGCCGTGAGCGCGGCAGAACCAATCGCAAAACCTTTGCCGATAGCAGCAGTGGTGTTGCCGACAGAGTCCAGCTCGTCGGTGATCTCGCGTACTGCAGGGTCCAATTCCGCCATTTCGGCAATGCCGCCGGCGTTATCGGCAACTGGGCCGTACGCGTCGATGGACACTGTTGTTCCCACGGTGGAAAGCATCCCCACGGCGGCAATAGCAATGCCGTAGACGTCGGCTGCCAGGTACGCCACGATAATCGCTGCGATGATGGTCAGCAGGGGGAAGGTGGTGCTTTTCATGCCCAGGGCAAGCCCGCTGATAATATTGGTGGCCGCACCCGTTTGAGAAGAGCGGGCCAGGTCCTGGGTTGGCTTAAAGTGGTAGGATGTATAGTAGTCCGTCAGTTTCCCGATGATCACCCCGGCTAAAAGACCCGCGATGATGGCGATAAAGGGTCCGACTTGACCCAGGAGGGTAGTAGAAAGAAAGAACGCGCCAACCAGGACGATTACCGCCGCAACCAGGGTAGAGCGCTCCAGGGCCGCGCCCAACCGCACCCCTTCACCGGCTCGCACGAAGAAAAAGCCCACGATCGAAGAAATAATCCCGATGGAAGCAACCAGTAAGGGTAGCAAAACCCAGCCGATTTCTCCCGTCTGCTGAAAAATGATGATACCTACGGTCATGGTGGCGATCATGGACCCCACGTAAGACTCAAAAAGGTCCGCTCCCATACCGGCCACATCGCCCACGTTATCACCCACATTATCCGCAATAACACCCGCGTTGCGGGGATCATCTTCCGGGATGCCGGCTTCTATTTTACCCACCAGGTCAGCCCCCACGTCGGCCGCCTTGGTATAAATACCGCCGCCAACCCGGGCAAAGAGCGCGATGGAGCTGGCGCCCAAGGCATAACCGTTCACAATGGACGGTTCTCTAAAAATCAGGTAGAGCACGCTGACACCCAGCAACCCGATGCCGGCCACCATCATGCCCATCACGGATCCGCTGGAAAAAGCAACCTGCAGGGCCTCGTTGATTCCCTTACGGGCCTGGCTGGCCGTACGCACGTTGGCCAGGGTGGCCACCTTCATCCCGGCATAACCGGCCGTGCCGGAAAAGACAGCACCGACGATGAAACAAATTGCCGTCCGCCAGTCAATCAAGGCCCCGATCACAAAAAACAACACCACCGCAAAAATTGCCAGCGTCTTATATTCACGGTTCATGAAAGCCATGGCGCCTTCATGAATGGCCGCGGCAATTTCTTTCATGCGATCGGTGCCGGCATCTACCTTGCTGACTTTCACCCAAAGAAAAATTGCAAAAATAATACCAATGATCCCCGCAACAGGTACAACAAATGCAACATCCACGTCGAAATCCTCCTTTTACAATTCTTATGACCACATAGTGAGAATACCCTGCTAACGATGCAGCAAAAAATAGCCTTTACAAGGAAACGGGGCCGCGAGCTTCAGGCGTCCGGGAGGCTTTTCCAGGCGCTGGTCCGGCCCAGCAGCCAGGCACACTGATAAAGGTGTCGAACCCTCCTTTCTGTAGCAAATGCCGGGAGTTAAGGATTAAAACAGGGCCCGCAAAACAATCGGCCTGATCATTTGGCCGAAAAATCAAAAAATAAGAGGTCGCCTTGTGAATGGCAACCCCTCATTTAACTTGCCAGTATGGTAAGTATGATGGCCAGCAGCATAAAGCCAATGGCCAGGCCGGTTGATATCTTGCTGAGCAGGTCATCCAGGCCTTTCTTTTTACCGAAAAGACTTTGCGCTCCGCCGGCGATGGCGCCGGAAAGCCCCGCACTTCTTCCCGATTGAAGCAGTACCGTCGCAATTAGTGACAGGCAAACAATCACATAGATGACAATAAAGACCATGCGCACCGGGCTTACACCTTCTTTCTGGAAATTCCCTTCCAAGCACACCATGGTTATTTTATCACAAGAATATCCCTCTGACAAGCCGTGATTATCGCGGCATCATCCCCCCGAGATAATAGGCCGTTTTCCCCAGGGCTTCTTCGATGCGAAGCAGGCGGTTATACTTGGAAACCCTTTCGGAACGAGCTGGAGCGCCCGTTTTCACAAAGCCGGCATTGACAGCTACGGCCAGGTCTGCCAGGGCCGCATCCTCTGTCTCCCCGGAACGATGAGAAATGACACAGCTGTACCCCCGGGACATGGCCAGCTGGATGGTTTGCAGGGTTTCCGTTACCGTGCCGATCTGGTTCATTTTGATCAGGATCGCGTTGGCGATCTCTTCCTCAATCCCGCGAGCCAGACGCTGGTAGTTGGTTACAAATATGTCGTCACCCACCAGCATCACCTGGTCGCCCAGGGCACTGGTCATCTTTCTCCAGCCTTCCCAATCATCCTCGGCAAGGCCGTCTTCGATGGAGGCGATGGGAAATTTCTCCTGGAGGTTTTGAAAGTATTCGATCATGCTGGAAGGGTTTAGCTCCAGCCCCTCACCTCGCAGGTGGTATTTATCCCCTTCCAGCAATTCCGAGGCGGCCACGTCCAGGGCCAGCAAGATGTCGTTTCCAGGCTCGTAGCCGGCCTCTTCAATCGCCCGCACGATCACTTCCAGAGAGTCCTCGGTGGAAGTCAGGTTGGGGGCGAAACCACCCTCGTCTCCCACGGCCGTGCTTAAACCCATTTCTTTGAGGACCTTCTTGAGCGTATGGTAAATTTCCACCCCGACGCGCAGGGCTTCATGGAAATCCTTCGCGCCCACGGGCATGATCATGAACTCCTGGACATCTACATTGTTATCTGCATGCACACCGCCGTTCAGGATATTCATCATCGGAACGGGCAAGCAGCATGCATTGACTCCACCCAGGTAGCGATAAAGAGGCAGCCCCAGGGCGTTGGCCGAGGCCCGGGCCGCGGCCAGGGAAACCGCCAGCATCGCGTTGGCTCCCAGGCGGGCCTTGTTCTCGGTGCCATCTAGCTCCAGCATCAGCCGGTCGATTTCTCCCTGGTCCATCGCGTCCTTTCCCTGCAGGGCCGGGGCAATTTTTTCTCGAATAATCTGCAGCGCACCCAGCACCCCTTTACCCAGGTAGCGTTTTTTATCTTTATCTCGTAGTTCAACCGCTTCAAAGGAGCCAGTTGATGCTCCCGAAGGCACGGAAGCGCTCCCTACGGCCCCTCCGTCCAGCATGATATCCACCTCGACGGTGGGATTCCCCCGGGAGTCCAGGATCTCCCTGGGATGCAAAGCACGAATTTTTGTTGTCATAATTCCAGTTCACCTCATTTACCAGCCGCAGCGCGGCCGCTGGATTTACTTTTTTTCCCGGTAATCAGGGAGCTTCCTGTCATGGCACCAGGAAGGGGCAGGTTCATCAGCTCCAATATCGTCGGAGCCACGTCGGCCAGCTTCCCCCTGGTATTCAGGGTGTATTCGCTGTTTGTAGAGGCCAGGATCAAGGGCACGTCGTTGTTGGTATGTGCCGTTTGAATGGAGCCATCAGAAGTTTTCATGAGTTCTGCATTTCCATGGTCAGCTGTCACCAGGGCTATCCCACCTCTTTTTAAAGTGTGTTCGACCAGCTGCCCAACCTCCCTGTCAACGACTTCTATGGCCTGTACAGCGGCATCCAACTTCCCGGTATGACCGACCATATCCGCATTGGCATAATTCAGGACGATCAGGTTTAAAAGGCCGCTATCCAGCTGTTTGATCGCCTCAGCGGTAACCTGGGGGGCGCTCATCTCGGGCTTCAAGTCGTACGTCGCCACCCTGGGGGAAGGGATCAACGCCCGCTTTTCCCCGGGAAACTCCTCTTCATGGCCCCCGCTGAAAAAATAGGTTACATGGGCATACTTTTCTGTTTCAGCGATGCGCAGCTGGGTTAAACCCGCCTTGGAAACCACTTCTCCCAGCGTATCCTGCAGGTAGACGGGAGGAAAGGCCACAGGAAGATCCAGCTGGGGATGATATTCTGTTAAACAGGTGAAGTGCGGGAAAGGCGGGGATGGGCCCCGATTAAAATGGGGAAAAGAGGGGGCAACGAAAGCCTGGCTGATCTGCCTGGCCCGATCCGAGCGAAAATTAAAAAAGATGATCGCATCGTTTGCTTGCACATTTGTTAGCGGCTCTCCGTTTGCGGTAGTAAGCACCGTCGGGGAAACAAATTCATCCGTTTCCCCCCGCTCATAGGCCGCGCTTAATCCCTGCAGGCTGCTGTTTGCCCGGAATCCTTCACCGTATGCATATGCCCGGTATGCCCGCTCAGTTCGCTCCCAGCGCTGATCCCGATCCATGGAATAATCCCTGCCGGCAAGAGTAGCCAGGGCAGCACGGTCCTGGCCCGCCAGCTTGCCCTCCAGCTCTTCAAGATACTGCCGGGCACTGGCCGGTGGGGTATCCCGGCCGTCCAGGATCGCATGGACATAAACGCGTTTTACATCCAGCCTGTCCGCCAAATCCAGCAGGGCGTAAAGGTGGGTGTTGAGGCTGTGCACGCCCCCGTCGGAGAGCAATCCCATCAAGTGAAGGGACGAATCATTCCGGCTTACGTATTCCATGGCCTGGATTAAAATTTCGTTTTGGAAGAAACTTCCTTCTTCAATCGCTTTGCTGATCCGCACCAGTTCCTGGTAGACGATGCGGCCGGCACCCAGGTTCAGATGACCCACCTCGGAATTTCCCATTTGACCTTGCGGAAGCCCGACAGCTTCTCCACTGGCTTCCAGCCTGCTGCAAGGGAAACGGCGATATAGTTGATCCATCTGCGAGGTATTGGCCCGGGAGATGGCATTTCGATCATCATTGCCATTTAACCCCCAGCCATCCATGATGATCAAAAAGACCAGGGGTTGCGTTCCTGCAGCATGCAATTTATCCTCTCCTCTCGTGGTAAACCGCCTGGATCATGCGGGCAAAGCTCTGCTCCTTCAGGCTGCTGCCGCCGACCAGGGCACCATCAACAGCGGGCCTGGAGGTAAAAGCGGTGATGTTCTTCTCGTTGACGCTGCCTCCATAGAGGATACGGATCCTTGCAGGCAGCTCTTGACCCACCTGTTCCTGGAGAACAACGCGAATGACTTCAGCGGCCTGCTCCGCATCTTCACCCCCGGCGGGCTTACCTGTCCCAATCGCCCAAACCGGTTCGTACGCCACGACGAGGCGACCTAACATCTCTTCTTCCCGGGGATGCAGACCCTCGAGGGCCTTGCGAACCTGCTGCGCCAGCACCGCATCCGTTTCTCCCCTCTCTCGCTGCTCCAGGCTTTCCCCTACGCACAAGATGGGACTTAACCCAAAGGCAAAAGCCGACTTAATTTTCTTGTTTATGACTTCGTCGTCTTCACCGAAATGCATTCTCCGCTCCGAGTGCCCGAGGATCACATAGCGCACGCCCACCTCCCGCAACATCAGGGCGGATATTTCCCCGGTAAAAGGCCCATCCTTCTCCCAGTGCATATTTTGCGCGCCCAGGATCAAAGAGGTACCCTCCATCTGGCGGGATAAAGAGGCGAGGGCCACGAAGGGAGCACAAATGATCATTTCAATCCCGCTAACATGCCCCAACTCTTCGGAGAAGCGCTGCACAAATTCTTCCGCTTCGGTCAGGGTTTTGTACATTTTCCAGTTGGCAACAATGGCAGGCTGTCTCATCCCCGATCTTTCTCCTCCCTGGGATTCATTCACGGCTGTCGGTGGAATAAATGTTTTTTGGGTCGTGATTAATCGCTTCCAGCCCCGGAAGCGGCTTGCCTTCCCAGAAATCCAGCACAGCTCCGCCTCCCGTGGAGAGGTGCGTCATTTTATGGGCCAGTCCAATTTTTTCCAGCGCCGCCATAATGTCGCCGCCCCCTACGATGGTTTCTGCCCCTGCTTCTGCCAGGGCGCGGGCGATCTGCTCTGTACCCCTGTTAAAGGGAGGGTACTCGTAGGCACCCAGGGGCCCGTTCCAGAGAACCATTTTTGCTTCCCGGATGATCGTTTCAAACCGTTTCACGGTGACCGGACCGATATCCACGGCCATCCAGCCCGCAGGGATTTCGCTTACCTTCACGACCCGAGAAGCTGCGTGGGCTTTTAATTCTTCCACGATCATCACGTCTTCGGGCAGCACAATTTCCGCCAATTTTTCCTGGGCTTCTTGAAGCAGCTCCGCCGCCACATCAACCTTATCCTCTTCATAGAGGGACTTTCCCAGGGGATATCCCTGTGCTTTTAAAAAGGTATTGGCCATGGCACCACCCAGGAGCAGGCTGTCCACCTGCTCCAAAAAATGCCGGATCACGCCGATCTTATCGGCCACTTTTCTCCCGCCCAAGATGGCCACCAGGGGCCGTACCGGGTTTTCCTTACTGCGGTTCAGGTAGCTTATTTCCCGTTCCATCAGCAGTCCCGCCACGGCTGGCAAATAGGCAGCGATGCCGCTATTGGAGGCATGGGCCCGGTGGACGGTCCCAAAGGCATCATTCACAAAAATATCGGCCAGGCGGGCCAGGGAGGCGGCGAAGGCAGGATCATTTTGCTCTTCACCAGGGTCAAACCGCACGTTTTCCAGCAGGAGAATGGACCCGGGAGCAAGCTGTTGAATCCGGGCTTCCAGCTCTTCTCCCGCCACGTAGTCTGCCTTTTCTACCCTCTGCCCGAGTAGTTCCGAAAGGCGTCGCGCGACGGGATCCATGCGGAGTGAATCGACAATTTTCCCCTGGGGACGTCCGAGATGTGAAGCGACGATCACACGGGCATCCGCCTCCACCAGGTAGTGCAGGGTGGGGAGCGCAGCCAGCATCTTGGAGTCATCCATGACACGGCCATCGCTGAGTGGAACATTGAAATCAACCCGCACAAATACTCTTTTCCCCTTCACATCGAGATCTCTCAAGGCTAACCTGGACAAAACCGGATGCACCCCAATCTGTTCGTAATAAAGGATTTATTTCCCGTTCTTTTGCGGATCTGTTAGCCTACAACCCCTGGTCTGCCATATGCGTCGCTAAATCCAGCACTCGCTGCGAATAGCCCCATTCATTGTCATACCAGGCAATCACTTTCACCATGCGCTCTTCCAACACCATGGTGGACAGGGCATCAACAATTGCAGAGTGAGGGTTTTGCCGGTAATCGATGGAAACCAAAGGCCGGCAGGAAACATCCAGGTAGCCCTGAAGCTGGTTGTCCGCAGCTTCCTGGAAAATGGAATTTAGCTTCTCCGCCGAGATGCTGTCCTCCAGTTCTGCCACCAGGTCCACCATGGAGACAGTAAACGTGGGCACTCGCACAGCCATCCCATTGATTTTTCCCTGGAGAGCAGGCAGGACCAGCCCGACGTTAAGGGCTGCACCTGTCGTCGTGGGGATCATGGAAACCCCCGCAGCGCGAGCTCTGCGAAAATCCTTGTGGGAGATATCCAGCAGTTCCTGGTCATTGGTATAGGAATGGATCGTGGTCATCAGGCCCCTCTTCATCCCGGCCTTCTCGTGTAAGACCCGGGCAACAACGGCCAGGCAGTTTGTTGTACAGGAGGCGTTGGAAACCACGTAATGCTGTTCCGGATCATAAGTTTCCTCGTTTACGCCCATGACAAACGTCTGGTCCACGTCTTTGCCCGGGGCCGTAATGATCACCCGCTTTGCACCCCCATCCAGGTGCTTTACGGCCTCTCCCTTTGTATTGAATGCGCCCGTCGCCTCCAGGACCAGGTCAGCGCCAATATCCCCCCACTGCAGCAGGGCCGGGTCTCGCTGCGCCAGGATATGAATGCGCCTTCCATTTACTACCAGGTGCTGGTCCTCGGCTTCCACAGGGACTCCCAGCGTGCCGTAAATGGAGTCATACTGGAGCAGATGGGCTAATAAACCTGGATCTCTCGTGCTGTTAACCGCTACAACCTCCAGCCCGGGATGATCCAGTGAAGCCCGCAAACAGGCTTTGGCAATCCTGCCGAAACCGTTAATACCAATTTTAACCGTCATGAACCCTGCCTCCTTCACCTAGAGAATTATCGAGCATGATTTTCTTGCACGTTCGTCTTTACGCCAGGCCCTTCAGGCACCACAGCTATTATTATACAATGAAAAATGGGCCAAAAAAAGACCCCTGGGGCTGGATTTGACCCACTTTGCAGCGAAAACTCTTGCGGTGCGATTTTGCATATGCCTAGACCCTTCGCCTTTTAAACGATGCGGGAATGCCCAGCTCTTCCCGGTACTTTGTAATCGTTCTGCGGGAAACTTTCATCCCCTGGGCTTTCAGCAGTTCAGCCAATTTTTGATCGCTCTGCGGCACAGCGGGATCTTCATTCTCTACCAGCTCACGCAGGTAGGACTTGATGCTCAAGACAGAATGCGACTCCCCTGCGATGCCGTGGATCCCGCTGGAGAAAAAGAACTTCAAGGGATAAAGACCCCGGGGTGTCTGGACATACTTGTTTGATGTGGCCCGGCTGACCGTAGACTCATGGATGCCGACCTTATCAGCAATTTCCTTTAACGTCAGGGGGCGAAGGTGGCGGACCCCCTTCTCCAAAAAAGAATTTTGGATCTCCATGATTTCAACGGTTACCCGGTAGAGTGTTTGTCTGCGCTGTTCGATGCTTTTAATCAGCCAAAGGGCGCTGTCCAGGCGCTTCTTGATATAGCTGCTTAATCCTTCCTCTTGCTTTTGCAGCAGGCTCCGGTAAAACGGGCTGATCACCAGGTTGGGAACATTATCGTTAATCAGGACCACGTATGCTGACTCCACTTTTTCCACGATGACATCGGGGACAATGTACTTGGTTTCCCCCGCGCCACCGAGATTGGCTCCCGGCTTGGGGTTCAAGCCCCGGATCAGATCCACGGCTTCTTGCAGTTCTTTTTGGCTTACCTCCAACTGCTGGGCCATCTCGCGAAAGTTCCCCCTGGCGATCCCGGCTAAATAATCACGGATCAAGGTTTCGACCAGGGCGGGGACCTTTTCCCGTGCCTTGATCTGAAGCAGCAGACACTCCTGCAAGGTTCGGGCCCCCACACCTACCGGGTCGAAGGACTGGATCAGCATTAAGGCTTCTTCCACTTCTTTCTCCGGAATACTTAGGTAAAGAGCATGTTCTGCCACATCTTCCTGCAGGTAACCATTCGCATCCAGGTTGCCGATAAGGTACTCGGCGATGACCCGCTTTTTTTCCTGCTCCGTCGACATGAGGAGTTGAAAATTCAGGTGTTCGTGGAGCGTGTTCTCGCCTGAAACATAGTGCTCAAAGGATGATGGCTCACGTTCCCGAAAATCAGTCCCTGACGTGCTGCGATGATAATAGGATTCCTGGTCGTTAAAATAGTCTTCCCACTCAAAAGGAGTTTTTTCGTTTTTGTCAAGACTTTCGGATATCACCTCGGATTCCTTGCCGTTGGCACCGTTTTCGTCGTCTTCATCCTTTTCCTGGATCTCCAAAAGAGGATTGGTCGTCATTTCTTCCTGGATATAATCCACCAGTTCCAGGGAAGAAAATTGCAACAGTGTAATCGCCTGGTGCAGTTCAGGCGTCATGACCAGTTTTTGGCTTTGTTCAATTTTGAGCTCGAAATTCATGCTCATGTCTCTTTTTTCCTTTTCCCGTTCATTTCTTGGCGGGCAGAGTTATTGGCTGCAAGGCGGTTACTGTGTTGATGATCACGCTGGCGAAAGAGCTGGATCATAAAGTAGAAACGTCGCGGAAGTGGTAATGCTTGTATACCGTAATTTCGACATGAATGCTGAAATTCCTGCTTACGCGGGTGCGCGGATCCCCTGCCCTGCAGGAGTCCGGTGTAGAAACAACAAGGGGTGACAAGGGTGAAGCGGGCATGAATGGAGTAAGGTGGGATCGAAGAGCGCGCCCTAATCAGTGGAGCTTTAAGAGGGTAAATCACGGGGTTCAGTTTGCGCTGCAGCTTTCTGCGCCAGGGTTTTGATGCGGCGCATCCTGTGGTTAACGGTAGATTTACTCAGGGGAGGTGAGGCCTTGCTGCCGAGCTCGTGAAGCGTGGCCTCGGGAAAACGCAGTCGCAGCCGGGCAGCCTGCCGTAAAGAGGGAGGGAGGGTTTCCAGGCCCCGGGTGTCCTGGATGGTCTTGATGTTTTTAACCTGTTCGTGGGCCGCAAAGGCGGTTCTCGTTAAGTTGGCCGTTTCATAATTGACCAGGCGATTGGTCCGGTTACGGATGCCCTTGACCACCCGGACCTTCTCGTATTCCAATAGCCCCTGATGGGCTTGCACGATACGCAGAAACTCCCCGATGGTTTATCCACCCTTGAGGTAGAGGACAAAATGCCCTTTACGCTCAAAATACCGCGCCTCTAATCCAAAGGTCTTGAGGACCTGCTGGGCCTGCAGAACATGTGCTTCGGCAGGAAAGGAAATTTCCAGGTGGTATTCCCGTTCCGGGTGATTCAGCGAGCCTCCTGCCAGGAAGGCCCCGCGCAAATATGCTCTCCGGCAGCACTTTTTTCGCCGCCGGCCAGCGGCCATTTCGTTTCCACCGGCCAGAAATCCCAGGCGGTTAAGAAAGGAGAGAGCTTCTTCATCCATGATGCTCTGGATAAAATACACGTTATTTTTTTGAAGTTTCTTGTGTCGGCCATAAAGGACTTCAGGTGTTACGTCAAAACAGGTCTTAGCCAGAGAAAAAAAGCGCCGGGCCACGGAGGCATTTTCCGTCTGGAAAACCAGGTTTTTTTGTCCCGCGCTCAAGACAAGCTTACCATTGATTTCCAGGAACGCTCTCAGTTCTTCTTCCATGCAGCAGGCGTGCTTCAATCTTTGCCGCGCCAGCTCACTTTTCACGTCTCGTGCAAATGAATTCAAGAAAATTCCTCCAGCAAGGGAGTTTCTGCCCTTGTATGACATTCCGAGTCTGGAGAGGAAAGGCCGGCTGCAGCGGACTGCCGGCCATTTTGCTGGGCATGGGCTGTACAAGCTTAGGCCTTGTGAAGGTCTCGATGTTCCGTCTTAACCTGGAGATTCTTGCCATCGAGGACTTCCGCCATGCGGTTGGCCAAAGCTACTGAGCGGTGTTTTCCGCCGGTGCAACCAATGGCTACGACCAGGTGCGGCTTCCCTTCCTTGATATAACAGGGAACGAGAAAGTCCATGAGGTCTTCCAGCTTTTGAAAAAACCGATGGGTGATGGACCATTTCCAGAGATACTCCCGAACTTCTTCATCGTTGCCCGTTAACATTTTGATGGATTCCACGTAGTGCGGGTTGGGCAGGAAGCGTACGTCAAAAACCAGGTCGGCATCCAGGGGAATGCCGTACCTGTAACCGAAGGAGATGACACTGATCATGATATTTTTTTCCCACTGCCCGGGAGAGTAGAGGCGATATATCTTTTCTTTTAAGTCCGAAAGAGCCAGGTCCGAGGTGTCCAGGATAATATCCGCTTTTCCTTTGATGGCTTCCAGCAGTACCTTTTCTTCCCGGATGGCATCCAGGATGGTTCCCCGTTGGGAGAGGGGATGGCGGCGGCGCGTTTCTTTAAAACGGCGGATCAGGATATCCTCGGACGCTTCCAGGAATAAGATCTCCGGGTCAAAGCCCATTTCTTCCAACGTATCCATGGCCTCAAACAACCCGTCGAAAAGCTCTCCCCCGCGAATGTCACAAACCAGGGCCACGCGGTTGATTTTGCCTTCCGATTGGGTGCAGAGTTCGGCGAACTTGGGAATCAGGGCCGGGGGCAGGTTATCCATAGAAAAAAACCCCATATCTTCAAAACAATGCAGGGCCACACTCTTTCCCGCCCCGGAAAAACCCGTGATGAGGACAAATCGGCCTTTGAACATAATGCCACCCGCTTCCTGAAGGTCACAGTGAATCTCTTCGATAGAATGATAAAAGTCCCGAACGACCGCTAGCGGTCCTTAAAGTGGTTATACCCGGCGGGAGCGAGGGGTTCGATGCGCTCATCCGGGTGGACCAGGGTCACTTCTCCAACCTGGTGGTTCATCTTGCCGATTACGCGTACCGGCGTGCCTGTTGCTCGTTGCACAGCACGGGTCAAGTTTTTTAGTTTTAGCGGCAGGCCTTTCCCGCCGGGAACGGTAAAAAGCAGTTCAAAATCTTCTCCCCCGTAGAGAGCCCAGTGCAGGGGATCCACCTGCAGCCGGCCAGCCATGGCAGCCGTAGCCTGATCGATCGGCAAGCGGTTTGCCCAGATGCGCGCTCCACAGCCGCTGGCCTGGACAATCTCGTGGAGTTCGGAAGCCAGGCCGTCGCTAATATCGTTCATGGCGCCTACCAGGCCGCTGCGGATCAATGCAAAGGCCTCCCGCACCCGGGGTTCCGGAGACAGGTGAGCCCGGCGCAGCCCCTCCACTCCGGCAACGGACAAAGGAAACTCCGCCTGGAAGGAAGCCAGGCCGGCGGCCGCCTGCCCCAAGAAGCCCGTAACAAGGAGCAGGTCTTCCGGGTGCGCCCCGGAGCGATAGGCCACGGCATGGCGGGAGATCTCACCCAGGATGGACACATCGATCACCAGGCCGTCGGGAGACGAACACGTATCTCCACCGACGATGATCACACCGTATTTTTCAGCCAATTCGACCATGCCGAGATAAAAATCCTCCACGAACCCTACGGTTAGATCGGGGCGCAGGGCCAGGGATACCATGGCCCAACGGGGACGTCCTCCCATGGCGGCAATATCACTTAAATTCACCGCCAGGGCTTTCCAGCCCACCTGCTGCGGTGTGAAATACGCCAGGTCAAAGTGCCGGCCTTCCACCAGCATATCGCAGGCTGCCAGAAGCCTTAAACCCGGAGCTTGTTGGAGAACAGCCGCATCATCGCCGATGCCGCGGATCACGCCTTGCCCGGCCCCCCGGGCGGAGGCCCCCAACACCTCCACAATATGTTCAATTAAGGCAAATTCCCCAATTTCTTTGATCGGACGGTCACGAAAATGCACGGGGCCATAACCTCATTCCTTCATCAGGTCGATTTTCATCGCGGGTCACCGGGTGAATTCATGCTCCTCTCATCCCGGGCAAAGAACCTCTGACCACCGGGTTACCGTTGGCAAAGCAGGGGCTTTCCAGGCAGCTGCCTGCCTGGCGCTGGACGCTCCCCCACTTGCCCGCGGCGGTGTTCCCGGGGGAAGCTCCTCTTGCCTCAGGTAGATAGAGCGGTTACTTAACCGTCGTCCCGCGCATCCAAAGCCTGGAGGAAATCTTCCTGCAGGTAAATGTTTCCCTTATGGAGAAGAAGAAGGCCTTCCTTTTGGTAGCGGCTCAATATCCGCGCCACGGTTTCCCGCGTGGTGCCGATAATACTGGCCATTTCCTGGCGGGTAATCCAGGTATCCAGCTTGAGCCCCCGGGCCGTTTGCCTGCCGTGACGATCGGCCAGCTTCAGCAAGAGCCTGGCCAGGCGCCGATCGGCATCATGCAGCGCCAGGTCCCTGATCGTCAGCTGGGCCGCGCGCAGCCTTCGACTCATAATCTTCAGCATATCCAGGGCCAGCTCATTCCTCGACAGGATCAGGGCTTCCATGTCCCGGTTGTGCAGCAGGCCCACCCGTGAATCCTCGGCTGCCTCTGCCGTCGCAGGATACGGTCCACTGTCGAACAACACCACTTCGGCAAAAATGCTGCCCGGATGGACATAGTGGAGGATCTGCTCCTTGCCTTCTTCGTTAAGCGTGGAGAGTTTAACCAGGCCTTGAATCAAGAGGTAGAGGGCTTTTCCCGGTTCCCCTTCCATGAACAGGATCGTGCCCCGGGGAAAGGATTCTACCTGGAGCAGGGAGGCCAGTGTGCACAGGTCATCCTCCGCCAGGGATTGGAAAAAAGGAATGTCCCGAAGAACCCGCAAATGATGCTCGATTTCCGACATGGCACAGGTTCCTTTCCCGGTATGATCGTGACCCACTGCCGGTTAATCACGCTGAAAGCGTTTTTTCCCCCTGCTTTTTAAAAAATCTTTGATGGACTCCAGGCTGGTATTCAACACGTGGCGGGATTCCAGCTCCGCCTCCAGGGCCAGCTGCAGGCCTTTGTCGAAACAACCCACATCCCGCGCCAGGTGTGCATCGCTGTTGATGGCCACCACGCCATCATAGTGTTTGACCAGGCGGGCGATCTAGGCGCAACGTGTTTTACTGCCGCGCCGGATCAGAAACGAACTGTTGTTGATTTCCAGCAGCTTGTTTTTTTCTTTGGCTGCCTGCACAACGGCTTCTTCGTCAATCACAAATTCGGGATTCCCGGGATGGACGATTCCATCCACGTAGGGATTGTCCAGGGCATTGAGCAAAGCCCGGGTATTGATACTCCGGGTGGATGGCTGCAGGCAGGGAACATGCAGCCCGGCCCAAACCAGGTCCAGCAGTTTTAGATAAATTTCGGGAAGGTCCAGGGTCCCGTCGCTGTCCAAGATATTGGCTTCCACGCCCCGCAGGATGAGAACGCCCCCGTCAACCTCGGGCAGAACCGATAAGTTGCCGAAGTGATAGCGGTGAGGACCTCCGGGCATGGCCGGCCCGTGGTCGGTCAGGGCAATGGCCTGCAACCCTTTTGCCGACGCCAGATGGACAATCTCCGACACGGTGCTGTAGGCATGTCCGCTGGCCAGGGTATGGAGATGCAGGTCAGCCACCAGGTCCATAATTTTCGGCATCATGTTATCCTCCTGCGCCCGGGTTTTACCTCCCGGCAAGTGCTTGCCCCTGGACATTAGTCCAGCAGGTATTCCTCGATAAAAGCGGCTACCCCATCATCCGTATTCGCCCGGGTGACCAGGTCAGCAGCTTTTTTCACATCCTCGGGCGCATTGTCTACGGCCACACCCAGGCCGGCAAAGCGCAGCATATCCACATCATTGTAGCTGTCGCCGATAGCAATAATGGATTCGCGAGGAATCCCCTGTTTTTCTGCGAGAAATCGCAGCGCCTGTCCCTTGGTCGCTTCCTGGTGCGTGATTTCCAGGAAATTTGGCCTGGATTGCAGGATGGAGAGCTCGTGATAAAACAACTGGCGTAATTCTGACTGGATTACGTCCAGGCGGTCCGCCTGCATATCGATCATCGTCAACTTGGTCGGCTCGACCCGATGCTGTTTTAAAAACGGCGGAAGTGGTCCAACTGCCTGGATGGGGATGGAGGCAATGCGCAGGTAATAAGCTGAGCATTCATTTTCTTCCTGCACATACAGGTCGTCATCCAGGTAGAGATTTACATGAACTTTGTGTTCTTCGCTGTATTCCAGTATTTTTAGGGCCAGGGACAGGGGTACGGCACGGTGTTGGAGCACGACCCCGCTGCCCACTTGCTTGATCAAGGCGCCGTGGTAGGTAACCAGGGGCAGATCGATCCCCAGTTCCCGGGCAAAGGGCAGAGCGGAACGAAACATGCGTCCCGTCGCGAGCGTAACCATGATCCCCCGGGCGGCAGCTTTTTGGATCGCCGCCTGGTTCCGGGCAGAGATCATGAATTTATCATTGAGCAGGGTGTCATCCAGGTCCACGGCCAACAACTTGTATTTCATCCAATGTCATCCTTCCCGGGCATGAGATCTCCTGTGGAAAACTTTATTTCTATCTTACAGGCAAAGCCATGGCCTGTCAATGAAACGCAAGTTGCAGTCCCCTTTTCGCCGACGACCACGATTCAAGGCGCAGCGGATTTCCTTGAACGTGAAGACCTTACTCCCGAGGTGCTCCTGCAGGCTGCAGCGCATTGATGACGATCTCATAGCGGGGTAAGAGGGTCTCCTCCGTCAGCTTAATCTCCCGCAGGTCACGCTTTACCTCTCGCAGTCCATAAACGGCACAATCCTCGATAAATTCACAGGTGGCCTTGCGATGGGGATGGGCGACCAGTATTGTGCCGCCCGGATGCGTGTTGTGCGAAAAAATCTGCCCCAGGAACGGGTTTAACTTGGGATCATAGAGAATGTCAGAGGCTAAGATGAAATCAAACTGTTCCCGGCAGCTAAAAGAGCGCCAGTCCTCCTGCAGCAGCCGCACCTTGATGCCGTTCTGCCGGGCGTTTTCCGAGGCCATTTCCAGCGCCGTGGGATTAAAGTCCGAGAGGGTAACCTCGGCACCCTTGAGGGCGCAGACAATTCCCGGCAGACCCATGCCCGCTCCCAGCTCCATGATGCGCTTTCCAAGGCCGATCGCTTCCTCTTCCCAAAGATAATGGGCCAAACCGTGGGCAGCAGGCCAGATATCCGCCCAGCAGGGCACTTTGTCTTCATCGCTGAGATCCGTGATCAGGTCTTCGATATTCGCGGCAATTCCGAAAATTACCTGGCGGCCGCCGGGAAGATCCACGATCACTTTTTTCTTTTCAACCGGGTTCAGTTGCTCCATATTCCCCTTCATCCCCTTCTGCATTGTCTTCCGCCTGGATACGGCGGTATAGATTTTCCGCGCTGCGGCTGTCCATGCCTTTCACGGCCCGAATTTCGTCCAGGGAAGCTTCCTCCAGGGCCTCCAGCCCACTGAAATGCTGCAGGAGGGCTTTACGGCGCACCGGGCCGATGCCGGTTACGCTCTCCAGGAATGAAGCCAGGCTGCTCTTCACGGTTAAAGCACGACTGTATGTCACGGCAAACCGGTGCGCTTCGTCTCGGACTTGCTGCAGCAGCTTTAAGGCCGGGTGGGCGGTCGGAAGGGCGATAGGGGCTTTTTCGCCCGGCAAAAACAGGTGCTCCTGTTCTTTGGCCAGAGCCACCAGGGGAAGGGCATCCAGGCCTTTGTCCCGCAAAACAGTTAGGCCGGCGGCAAGTTGCCCCTTGCCTCCATCCAACAGGATCAGGGATGGGACGGGGAGAAAGCTGTTTCCCAGGCGCCTTGAAAGCACCTCGACCAGGGCAGCATAATCATCGGCAGGATCGGCATGTTGAATTTTATAGCGCCTGTATTGTTCCCTGTCCGGGGTTCCATCCTGGAAAACCACCATGGCACCGACGGTTTCCCGTCCCGAAAAATGTGAAATATCAAAGCCCTCGATGCGCCGGGGCAGGTCCGGCAGGAAAAGGAGGCGGGCCAGGACCTGCAGCGAATTTGCCTGGTTTTTGCCCTGTTCCTCTTCCTGGAGAGCATACAGTTCCGTGTTTCTCATCACCATTTCCAACAGGGCCTTTTTTTCTCCCCGCCGGGGTACCTTCAGCTGGACCTTTTTCCCACGTTTTCCTGCCAGCCAATCGGCCAGAAGCTCTGTTTCCTCGGGGAGACAGGAGAGCAGCACTTCCCCCGGAATGAAAGAGGCCTTATCGTAATAGTGCTGCAGAAAGGCTTTCATCACCTCTGCCGGATCCGCATCCTCTGCGCCCCGGGGAGAAAAATGCTCGGCTCCTACCAGCTTCCCTCCGCGCACGCGAAATAAGCCGAGGCAATAGACCGGTTGGTGGGCAGCCAGGGCCATGACGTCCCGGTCCTTTTGGTCACTGGCAACCACTTTTTGACGTTCCATCACGTTCTGCAAGGCAAAAAATTGGTCGCGAAACCTCGCTGCCCTCTCAAACTCCAGGGCCTCGGCGGCTTTTTGCATTTTTCTGTCCAAATCCTTCAAAAGGTGATCCTGTCGTCCTTCCAGGAAGAGCATAACCTGCTCCAAAAAGCCGGCATACTCTTCCTTGGAAACACTTCCCCGGCAGGGACCCAGGCAGCGCTTGATCTGGAAGTTCAGGCAAGGACGACCCCGGGGCTGCCTTTCTTCCAACGGCTGGCGACAGCTCCGCAAGGGGAAGAGCTTTTTAATCAACTTCACTGTTTCCCGCATCGCTCCTGCCCTGCTGTAGGGGCCAAAGTAGCGGTATCCCTCCTCTCCTGCTTTACGGGCCACTTCCAGGCGGGGATAGGGATCCGTGTTGGAAATGCGCAGAAAGGGGTATCCCTTATCGTCCTTGAACTGCACGTTATACCGGGGAGCGTATGCTTTGATCAGGTTGGCTTCCAGGATAAACGCTTCCCCCTCGGAATCCGTCACGATGTAGGAGAAAGAGGCAATTTGATCCACTAAGGCACGCAGCCGGTAGGAGTGTTGACCCGGTTTTTGAAAATATGACCTGACCCGCTGCCGAAGATCCAGGGCTTTGCCCACGTAGATCACGCGGCCGGTCCGATCTTTCAAGAGATACACCCCGGGAGCCCGGGGCAGCTGCTGCACCCGGCCTGCCAGGACCTTCCTGGAATGTTCCACGAAGTTTCCCTCCCGTCATCAAGGCCGATCCAGACCCGTGATCCACGGGGACGGTTCTTCTGGATCAGCCGGGATCAAGGCAAATGTCACGGGGGTGCTTTCTTCTCCGATCCAGAAGAACCGTCCCCGTGGATCGTCCGGGCCGCGGTTCAGGCGGGCACTCCCAGGATTTTCTTCAAGAACTGGCCCGTGTAAGAACCTTCCACCCGGGCAACTTCCTGCGGGGTGCCACAGGCCACCACTTCCCCACCGCGGTCGCCGCCTTCCGGCCCCAGGTCGATCATATAGTCGGCCCGCTTGATCACTTCCAGGTTGTGCTCAATGACCACCACGGTATCGCCGTTGTCGACCAACCGTTCCAGGATATTTAAAAGCTTCTTGATATCATCTACGTGCAGCCCGGTCGTCGGCTCGTCCAGCACATAAAAAGTCTTTCCGTTGCTGCGCCGGGATAGCTCCGTGGCCAGCTTGACCCGCTGGGCTTCCCCACCGGAAAGGGTCGTGGCCGGCTGCCCCAGCCGCATGTAGCCAAGTCCCACATCGTGCAGGGTCTGCAGGCGCCGGTGGACGCGGGGAATATTGGCAAAGAAATGCATCGCTTCTTGCACGCTCATCTCCAATACCTGGCTGATATTTTTCCCCTTGTAGGTGATCTCCAGGGTTTCCCGGTTGTAACGTTTCCCCTTGCAGACTTCGCAGGGCACATACACATCGGGCAGGAAGTGCATTTCAATGCGCAGGATCCCGTCGCCCCGGCAGGCTTCGCAGCGACCGCCTTTCACATTAAAGCTGAAGCGCCCGGGCTTGTAGCCCCGCACCTTGGATTCTTGCGTCTGGGAGAACAGTTCCCGGATGCCGTCGAATACCCCGGTATACGTTGCCGGGTTGGAACGGGGTGTCCGGCCAATGGGAGATTGATCGATCTCGATCACCTTGTCCAGGTAGGCAAGACCTTCCAGGGCCCCGTATGCTCCCGGTTTTTCCCGGGAACGGTGCAATTTCTGGGCCAGGGCCTTGGCCAGGATCTCGTTCACCAGCGTGCTTTTCCCGGAACCGGAAACCCCCGTCACGCAGGTAAAAAGTCCCAGGGGAAATTGCACGTCAATCTCCTTCAGGTTGTTGGCCCGGGCCCCTTTCACTTCCACCCACCTGCCCTGGAGCGGGCGGTGCAGATCGGGAAGCGGGATGGAACGCCGGCCGACCAGGTAATCCCCGGTGATGGAAGCAGGTTCAAGTATGATCGCTTCCAGCGACCCGCTGGCCACCACGTGCCCGCCGGCTTCGCCGGCACCGGGACCCATGTCCACGATAAAATCGGCACTGCGGATGGTATCCTCGTCATGCTCCACCACGATGACCGTGTTGCCCAAGTCGCGCAGCCGTTCCAGGGTCTGCAGCAGTCGGAAGTTGTCCCGGGGATGCAGGCCGATGCTGGGTTCATCCAGGATGTAAATCACGCCGGTCAGCCCCGAACCGATCTGGGTCGCCAGCCGGATGCGCTGCGCCTCGCCCCCCGATAGGGTGGCAGCGCTGCGCCGCAGGGTCAGGTAACCCAATCCCACGTCCAGCAAAAATCCCAGGCGAGCCGTGATTTCCTTCAACACCTGGCGGGCGATAAAACGCTCTTTCTCCGTCAGTTCCAGTTTCTCTATAAAGGCCATGGCCTCTTCCACGGTCAAATCCGTCAGTTCTGAGATATTCTTGCCGCCCAGGGTAACGGCCAGGCTGGAGGTTTTCAAACGGCTACCGTTACAGCTCGGGCAAGGCTTGCTGCTCATGTAGCGGGACATCTCCGCCCGGCTCTCATCGGTTTCCAGCTCCCGGTATTTCTGCTGCAGCAGCCCCAGCACACCGGGAAATGCCCTGGTGTACTGGCGGGTCCGCCGCCGGTAAGGGCTGGTATAACGGAAGGAGAAGGCTTCGGCCGTGCCTCCCAAAACGAGCTCCCGTTCCCGGGGCTTCAAGGCGTCAAAAGGTTTCTCCAGGTCAATCTCCTGGTGAGCGGCAAACGCTTCTAAAAACTGCCGCTGGTACGTGGCATAGCTTCCTTTCCAGGGATGAATGGCCCCTTCGGCGATGGAAAGTTCCGGGTTGGGAATCACCAGTTCCGGATCGAATTCCAGGGTGATGCCGAGTCCGCCGCAGGTTGAACAGGCCCCGTAAGGACTGTTAAAGGAAAACATCCGGGGAGAAAGTTCCTCGTAGCTGAAGCCGCACTGGATGCAGGCAAAGTGACTGCTGAAAAGGTGTTCTTCCCCTTCGCCCTGCTGCGCGATCACCAGGCCGTCTCCCAGGTCCAGGGCTTTCTCCAGCGAATCGGCCAGCCGGGATTCCACTCCTGCACGAACCACTAAGCGGTCGATGACCACTTCGATGTGATGTTTTTTCTGTTTATCCAGGGTAATGGTTTCTTCCAATTCGCGGACTTCCCCGTCTACGCGCACCCGCACATACCCTTTACGCTGCAGCTCGTCGAAAAGAGCTCCGTACTCCCCCTTGCGCCCCCGCACCAGGGGAGCCAATACCTGGAGCCGGGTGCCCTCTGGCAGCAGGAGCAGCTGGTCCACCATCTGCTGCACAGTTTGACTGGAAATCTGCTTGCGGCAGTAAGGGCAGTGGGGCCGTCCCACCCGGGCAAAAAGCAGCCGCAGGTAATCGTAAACTTCCGTCACGGTGCCCACCGTGGAGCGGGGATTGCGCGAAGTGCTTTTTTGGTCAATGGAAACGGCAGGGGAAAGCCCCTCGATAAAGTCCACGTCCGGCTTTTCCATTTGACCCAAAAACTGCCGGGCATACGCCGAAAGGGATTCCACGTAGCGGCGCTGTCCTTCTGCGTAGAGGGTATCAAAAGCCAGGGAGGATTTGCCGGAACCGCTCAAACCTGTAATTACAATAAATTGATTGCGGGGCAGGGAGAGATCGATGTTTTTGAGGTTATGCTCCCTGGCACCTTTGATCATAATGTGATCCATTGTTTTTCAACTCCGTTATGATGAAAATGGCGTTTCTGCTTCCCGCTCCACCAGCGCTAATGATTTACGCTGATCTTGCCGGCGGCGGACCAGGGCAATACGACCCAGGTAGATGGAAAAAAGAAAAGCCAGCAGGCAGGCGAACAGGCCCATGAAGAACGCCGGATTGTAACTGCCGAACCGGTCAGCCAGCACGCTGGCCGTAAAGGGGCCCAGCCCGCCTCCGATGCCTACTGCGGTAAAGAGTAATCCATAATTAGCCCCGAAGTTTTTCAGGCCGAAGAGATCCGCAACGGCTGCAGGGAACACGGTAAAGAGACTCCCGTAGGTAAACCCGAAAAATATCGTGGCCAGGGCCACACCAAACCAGCCCTCGGCAACCATGTAAAGGACCATGGACAACGACATGAAGAGCAGCATGGCTTTCATGGTTGAAACATAGCCGGAGCGATCCGTAAGGATCCCCCCGCCCAGACGTCCCGTGGCGCTGCACAAGGCAAACAGGGAAACCAGCAAGTACCCCGATTCCAGCCGAAAGTTGAACTCGGCAATGGGAACCAGGTTGGCGACCAGCATCAAACCCGCGCCCGCGGATAACGCCATCATCAGCCAGAGAACCACGAAAGCCGGCTGCCGGAGTGTTTCTCTCCAGCCCTGCTCCGGGCCGGGTTCAACCTGCGTCGATGTAGGCGCAGCAGTGTTCAAGATCTCCTGCTGTTTTTCTTCCGTGGGCGTAAAGAGGCTGCGGGAAAGGGATAAGATCAGGGCCAGCAGGAAGACCCCCCAGATCAGAAAAGTCCAGTAAAGGCCCAGTCGGTTGAGGAGCCCGTTGAGTACCGGGGAGAGGACCAGGGCGGCAATGCCGTGACTGGTCACGACGATCCCGGTAATCAAACCGCGCCGTGCCGGGTGAAACCATTTAATCGCCGCCGGCGTGACGGAGGCGTAACCAAAAGCAACGGCTGCACCGAAAAGAATTCCATAGGAGAAGGTCACGCCCAGGGGCGTCAAGGTGAGGGCGCACAAGAGGAAAGCCAGGCCGGCCAACAGGCCGCTAAAAGCAGCCCCGTAGCGCGGCCCCACCCGGTCCTGGAAGCGCCCGGCGAAGGCCATGACCATGGCAAAGGTAAAGATACTGAGGGTATAGGGGAGGGAAGCCGCAGTATTCGACCAGCCCAACTGGCTGATCAAGCTGCCGGCGAATACCGACCAGGCATAGGATGTTCCGATGGCAAAGTTAATCAGGGATCCGGCGATGGTTACTTTTGTCCCCCGGGTGAGCATAAAAGCACTCCTTTATGCAGGATAAAACCGTTGCTGCCCTTGTCAGGCACCGGGCCGGCCAGCCCGGCTGGCCCATTTTTTACCTGTGGCCCGCAGTTCAAAAACAATATCACGCAGCTCTGCAGCCCGCTCAAAGTCCAGCTGGCGGGCGGCGGTTTTCATTTCTTTTTCCAGCTGCCGCAGCATTTTTTCTTTTTCTTGCTGTCCCATGGCTCGCACTCTCTCGGCAGAATACCTGGCGGCGTCATCCTCCATCACCCGGGTGGCTTCGATGGGCGCACGAATGTCCTTGGTGATCGATTGAGGCACGATGCCGTGTTCCCGGTTAAAAGCCAGCTGCTTTTTCCGGCGCCGCTCCGTTTCCTGGATAGCCCCTGCCATGGAGCGGGTGATCTCCCGGGCGTACATGATCACCAGCCCCTTGATATTGCGAGCAGCCCGACCGATGGTCTGGATTAAAGACCGTTCAGAACGCAGGTACCCTTCCTTGTCGGCATCCAAAATGGCCACCAGGGATACTTCCGGGAGATCCAGGCCTTCCCGCAGCAAGTTGATGCCGATCAGCACATCAAACTCGCCCAGGCGTAGTCCCCGGATGATTTCCACCCGCTCCAGGGCATCAATATCGGAATGCATGTAGCGCACCTTCACACCCATTTCCTGGTAATAATCTGTCAGATCCTCGGCCATGCGCTTGGTCAGCGTGGTAACCAGGACCCGCTCCTGGTCGCGAACCCGTTTCTGGATCTCCCCGAAGAGGTCATCCACCTGGCCTTCCACCGGCTTCACGCGGATCTCGGGGTCCACCAGCCCGGTGGGCCGGATGATTTGCTCCACCACCTGGGCGCTGTGTTCCATTTCGTAAGGCCCCGGGGTCGCGGATACATAGATTACGCGGGGAACCCGTTCCTGGAATTCTTCGAAACGCAGGGGTCGATTATCCAGGGCGGAGGGCAGGCGAAAGCCGTGTTCCACCAGGGTCTTTTTGCGAGACATATCCCCGGCATACATACCCCGAATCTGGGGAACGCTGACATGGGATTCGTCCAGGAAAACCAGGAAATCCTCGGGGAAGTAATCCAGGAGCGTATACGGCCGGCTCCCGGGAGGACGGCGGTCGAGGTGCCGGGAATAATTTTCAATGCCCGTGCAAAAACCCATTTCCTGCATCATTTCCAGGTCATAGAGCGTGCGCTGCTCCAGGCGTTGGGCTTCCAGCCCTTTGTTCTGGGCTTTCAGCTCTTGCAAGCGCAGCGCCAGTTCGGTTTCGATATCTACCATGGCTGCCTCCATGCGTTCCTTGCCAGTGACATAGTGAGAGGCCGGAAAAATCGCCACGTGTTGGCGTTCACCCAGGATGCGCCCCGTTAACACGTCGATCTCCCGCAGCCGCTCAATCTCATCGCCGAAGAGCTCCACCCGGATGGCTGCATCGGTAAAGGAAGCCGGGTAAATTTCGATCACATCACCGCGCACGCGAAAGGTGCCCCGGTGAAAATCCAGGTCATTGCGTTGGTATTGAATGGCGACCAGTTTGCGCAGGATTTCTTCCCGGCTTTTCTGCATGCCTGCACGCAGGGAAAGCACCTGCTCACCGTACTCCAGGGGAGAGCCCAGCCCGTAAATGCACGATACGCTGGCCACGATGATGGCCTCATGCTGCTCAAAAAGGGCGCTGGTAGCGGAATGGCGCAGCTTATCAATTTCTTCGTTGATAGAAGAATCTTTTTCGATATAGGTGTCCGACTGGGGAATATAGGCTTCTGGCTGATAATAATCGTAATAACTGATAAAATATTCCACCGCATTGTGAGGAAAAAATTCCTTGAACTCACTGTAGAGCTGGGCAGCCAGGGTCTTGTTAGGGGCCATCACCAGCGCCGGTTTCTGCAAGCGGTCGATGATATTGGCCATGGTAAAGGTTTTGCCCGAACCCGTTACACCCAGGAGGACCTGGCGTTTCAGCCCCGAATGCAGGCCCTCCAGGACCTGGGAAATGGCCTTGGGCTGGTCACCCTGGGGCTCAAAGCTGGAAACCAGTTGGAAGCTTTTTTTCATGCCCTTTTTCTTCCTTTCTTCTGTGCTGCAGCACAAGCATGCGTTGCTTTTGTAGCCCTACTACGTGTCTCTATCAAGAAAAGTCCATTTTATAATTATACCATAATTGCAGGAAAAAAAACAAAACCCTGTTGCTGCGACATACAGGGCTTTTTCTTCTACGAAACGAACGACATTTATGAGGAACCTCGACCTCCTTTGGGGGTACTTGCCCTCGCCAAACATGAGGTTCCTCTTCCTCTACTCAAAAGTCGTTTCCCTGCAAATCCCTGCAGTGACTTTACATTAACGCGCTAACCAAACAAGCCTTCACGTCGGGCAGCCTGGGCTGCAAAGAGCGGGGGACCCCTGGAAATGCCTGCCTCTTCT
>PWRN01000013.1 GCA_003556225.1 Syntrophomonadaceae bacterium | reverse complement strand
GTGCACAAGATGGCAGCCGAGAAGTACGAAACCGATCTTTCCGCCACTTGGTAAAAAATATATTTTCACTAAAGGAGGTACGCGTAAATGAGCCAAGTTAGTAAAGAATGGGAAAACTCATTTGAAGAAATATACGAGGGAGCGGTTGATGAAGCCAACCCGCCATTAGCGTTATTCCAAAAGGTCTATGACGGGGCGATCATCGCCACCAGCTATGCCGAGATCCTGCTCAGCCAGGCCATTCGGCGTTATGGGCCCGAACATCCCGTAGGCTACCCCGATACCGGGTATTACCTGCCGGTGATCATGAACTTAAGCGGCGAAAAAGTAACCAAGCTGGGGGAACTGGTGCCCATTCTGAACCGCATGCGCAACCAGATCAAGGAAGAGCTTAACTTCTATAACGCTCGCCTCTGCGGGGAATCCACCGCTTATGCCGCTGAAATGATCGAAGCGGTCCGCTACCTGAAAGGTGACAACCTGCACGTAGCGCCCTGGACGGGCTTCGTGGGTGACCCCGTGGTGCGCCGTTATGGAATCCTCCTCGTGGACTGGACCATCCCCGGCCAGGCCGTGATTACCGGGAAAGCCAGGTCTACCGAAGAGCTGGCCAAGATCGTCAGCGACCTGCAGGGCAAAGGATTCATGGTCTTTATGGCCTACGAGGTTGTGGACCAGGCCATCGAAGCCGGATTGAAGCTGGGGATCGATTTTATCACCTTCCCGCTGGGCAACTTCACCCAGGTTATCCATGTTGTTAACTACGCCCTGCGTGCCGGACTGGCCTTTGGTGGAATTGCGCCTGGTTTACGGGAAGATCAAAGGGATTACCAGCGACGCCGGGTGCGGGCTTTTGTGCTCCACTTCGGCGAGCGGGACGAAGTCCAAGTGGCAGCCCACATGGCGGCGATCTTCCTGGGCTTCCCCGTGCTGGTGGCCGAAGAGCTGCCTGAAGATGAGCAGATCCCCAACTGGTATATCTCCCACCCCGATTACGAAACCCTGGTCCAGGTGGCCCTGGAAGTGCGCGGCATCAAGCTGAAAATCCTGGATATTCCCGTGCCCTTTACCGTGGCTCCCGCTTTTGAAGGGGAAGCCATTCGGAAGAAAGATATGTACCTGGAGTTCGGCGGCGGACGGACCACTTCCTGGGAGCTGGTCCGCATGGTCAACGAAGACGAAATTGAAGACGGCAAAGTAGAAGTGGTTGGCCCTGATGTGGACGAAATTGAAGAAGGCTCAGCTATCAGTGCCGGCATCTACGTGAAGATCTACGGCCGCAAGATGCAGGAAGACTTTGAAAGCGTCCTGGAGCGTCGCATCCACGACTTTGTCAACTACGGTGAGGGTCTCTGGCATACGGGACAGCGGAACATCTGCTGGTACCGGGTCAGCAAGGACTGCGTGGAAAAAGGCTTCAAGTTCCGCCACTTCGGCGACCTGCTCATTGCCAAGTTCAAGGATGATTTCCCCGCTATCGTGGACCGCGTGGAAGTCACCATTTACACCGATCCGAATAAAGTCGAAGAACTAATCAGTGAAGCCATGGAAGTCTACGCCAAGCGTGACGCCAGGCTGGCCGGTCTGACTGACGAGTCTGTCGAGGAGTTCTACTCCTGCTCCCTCTGCCAGTCCTTTGCCCCCAACCACGTCTGCGTGGTTTCCCCCGAGCGCCTGGGTCTCTGCGGCGCGGTGAGCTGGCTGGACGGTAAGGCTTCCAATGAAATTGACCCCACGGGCCCCAATCAGCCCATCAAAAAAGAGGGCTTAATCGACGAGGAAAAGGGGATTTGGGAATCGGTTAACGAGTTTTTCTACAACAATAGCAACCGGTCCATCGAGGAATGCTCCATGTATTCCTTTATCGACCGGCCGATGACGTCCTGTGGCTGCTTCGAGTGCATCATGGCCATTGTCCCGGAAGCCAACGGTGTGATGATTACGACCCGTGAGCACGGCGGACTGACTCCCTGCGGCATGAACTTCTCCACCCTGGCGGGAACGGTAGGAGGCGGTGTGCAGACTCCCGGGTTCATGGGGCACGGCCGCACCTATGTCAACAGCAAGAAATTCATCAGCGCCGATGGAGGCCTGGGCCGGCTTGTCTGGATGCCCAAGGAACTGAAAGAATTTTTGGGTGAGGACCTGAAAAAATCAGCGGAAGCCCAGGGCCTGGGAGAGGATTTCGTCGACAAGATCGCCGATGAAACCGTAGGGGAGTCGATAGATGAAATTCTGCCCTTCCTGGAAGAAAAGGGCCATCCGGCCTTGACCATGGATCCGTTGATGTAAAGAGAAAAACTGCAGGGCAGTACCGGAGATTCTGGCGGAGTTTCAAAATGAAACGATGAAGCCGGCTGCCCTTCTTGTTTGTGGAAGAAACGCGAGGTAATTCCAGCGTAAATGTGAAATGAAGCCCACAGACGGAGCGCTTGCGATGAAGTCTGGGGCCTTCACATGTAATAATAAATAGAAAGGAGTCGAAACGATGGGTTTATCAGGATTAGAAATTTTCAAGCAACTGCCTAAAACGAACTGTAAGGAATGTGGTTATCCAACCTGCCTGGCTTTCGCCATGGCGCTGGCCAATGGCAAGGCTTCACTGGATGCCTGCCCCGATGTGACAGAAGAAGCCAAGGAGGCCCTCGCTTCTGCGGCAGCTCCGCCCATTAAGATGGTGAAGGTGGGAGCGGGCGACCGTGTGATTGAAATGGGGGATGAAACGGAAATTTTCCGCCATGACAAGCGGTTTAATCACCCCACGGCTGTCACTGTCGAGGTTAAAGACACCGATGATCTTGATGCCAGGCTTGCAGTGATCAACGATTTAACCTTTGAACGCGTGGGCCAGGAATACTCGGTAGATATGATTGCCCTGGTTAATGCCTCCGGTGATGCCGGCAAATTTAAAGCAGCCGCCGAAACCGTGAAGGGAAAAACCGAGAAAAATGTTGTCCTGGTTTCTGAGGACACAGCTGCCATGGAAGGTGCCCTGGACGTTCTGGCTGAGCGCAAGCCCCTGGTTTACGCCGCCAATAAGGACAACTTTGAAAAAATGACCGAACTGGCCAAATCCAAGGAATGCCCCCTGGCCGTTAAAGGAGAGGACTTGAACTCCCTGGCTGAACTGGTGGACAAGATCGTAGCCCTGGGTTACAAGGAACTGGTCCTGGATTCCGGTTCGCGGGAAACCAGCAAGGTATTGGCCGACTTGACCCAGATCCGCCGCCTGGCCGTGCGGAAAAAATTCCGTGCTTTTGGATACCCGAGCATCGCTTTCACCAGCAAGGACGATCCCCAGGAAGACTTGATGCAGGCCGGCGTTTACCTTTCTAAGTATGCCAGCATTGTTGTCTTAAAAACCGACAAGAAAGAACATTTGCTGCCCCTCTTTAGCTGGAGAGCCAACCTCTTTACTGACCCGCAAAAACCCGCACAAGTACAGCCGGGGCTACATGCTATCGGCGATGCGGACGAAAACTCTCCGGTATACTGCACCACGAATTTCTCCCTCTCTTTCTACCTGGTGGAAGGGGAAGTCAGCAGCACCCGGATTCCCAGCTACATCCTTTCTGTGGATACCAATGGAACTTCGGTGTTGACAGCGTACGCGGATAACCGCTATACGGCAGAAAGCATTGCCGCAGCCATTAAATCTACCGGGCTGGAAGATAAAGTGAAGCATAAAAATATTGTTATTCCCGGGCTGGTTGCCGTCCTGAAAGGATCCCTGGAAGATGAATCGGGATGGGATGTCACGGTTGGACCGAGAGAAGCCAGCGGCATTACCAAGTTTGCCAAGGAAAAATTCGCCTAGACAAGGGAAAGCAGTTTTACTAAATTAACCCGGGAATACCGGATCACAAAGCTAGAGAAAGGAGTAGAGCGATGGCTGTTGAAATTTTGAAAGAAAAATATAGAAGTCAGGTAAGAGAAGTCGTGCTTGGGGCTACCAAGGACGAAGGAGGAACCCGTTCTGCAACGATTAAAGTTGGGGGCGAGTCTACCCTGCCCTTTTTACACTTTGAGGGAGAGGTGCCCAACCCCCCCGTCGTTGCCATGGAAGTGTGGGATATTTTCCCGGAAGAATGGCCGCAAAACTTAAAAGATGCCTTTGGTGATGCACTGAACGATCCTGCCGCCTGGGCGAAGAAATGTGTGGAAGAATTCGGGGCTGACCTGATCGCCCTGCGCTTTAAAGGAGCAGACCCCGACGTTAAAGATGCATCTGCGGAAGATTGCATCGCTGTCCTGAAAACAGTTTTGGAGGCGGTGGGTGTCCCCTTGATCGTATACGGCTGCGGGAAACTGGAGAAAGATAACGCCATCATCGGCCCCATCGGCGAGGCTGCCGAAGGCGAGAACCTTCTCCTGGGTGTTGCGGAGCAAGAAAATTACAAATCTGTGGCCAGCGCGGCCATGGCTTACAAGCATTCCGTGATTGCCCAGTCCCCTATCGATATTAATATCGCCAAGCAGTTGAACATATTAATCTCGGAAATGAGCACGCCGCTGCTGGACAGGATTGTGATCGACCCCACGATCGCCGCGTTGGGTTACGGGATTGAATACAGCTATTCCATCATGGAACGGGCCCGTTTTGGCGCGTTAAACGGTGACCGTATGCTGGGCATGCCTATGATCGGGAATGTCGGCCACGAGGTTTGGAGCAAAAAGGAAACATTTATTCCCGTCGACGAGGAGCCCGGTTGGGGTGACCAGGCAGAGCGTTCCCTGGCCTGGGAAGCGGTTACGGCCATTGCGTTACTACAGGCCGGCATGAATATCCTGGTTATGCGCCACCCGCAGGCGGTTAAACTGGTCAAGCAAAACATCGACGAACTCATGCAGGACAACAGCTACTAAGCAGTCGGCTAAATACTTAGGAAATAGGCTAGAAAGAATTTTAACCGTAATGCCCGTGGTGGCTTTCGGTTCGAATATATACATCAGGAGGAGGAGAAAAAATGATCATTATCGGTGAACGGATCAATGGAATGTTCCGGGACATCGCCAAGGCGATCCGCGAAAAAGATCCCACTGCCGTCCAGGAATGGGCAAAAAAGCAGGAAGCCATGGGGTCTGGCTACCTGGACATCAATGTAGGCCCGGCCGTGTCCGACCGTGTTTCCGCGATGAGATGGTTGTGTGAAGTAACCCAGGAAGCCAGCAAGCTCCCCTTGTGTCTGGACTCAACGGACTATGATGCGATTGAAGCCGGCTTGGAAGTTTGCAAGCAGCCGGCCATGATTAACTCGGTGCCGGCCGTCCAGGAAAAAATGGATCGCGTTTTCCAGATGGCGAGCAAGTACAACGCGGAGGTCATCGGGTTGGCCATGAGTGAAGAAGGTATCCCCAAGGATGCCGAAAGCCGGGTGGCCCTGGCGATGGAGCTGGTAGCCAACTGTGATGCCCATGGGATTCCCATCAGCAATCTCTATATTGATCCCCTGGTATTGCCCTGCAATGTCGGCCAGGATCACGGCCCTGAAGTAATGGAGACCCTGCGCCAAATTAAACTCCTGTCGGATCCGCCTCCGAAAACGGTTGTGGGTTTGAGTAATATTTCCCTGGGAACAAAAAACCGGGAGTTGATCAACCGCATTTTTGCTGTTATGGCCATGTCCAATGGGTTGGATGCCGCTATTGCGGACGGCTGCGATGAAGAATTAATCGCCGCGGTTGCAACGGCGCGCATCATTTTGAACATGGACATCTATTGCGATTCTTACGTAGATGTCTTTAAGAACCAGAACCTGTAAGAGCAGTGGAAGATTTGGTCTGGAAACGGACAATACTCAGGCCAGGATTGCAGTAATCGTGAAACAGCTAATCTTACTTGTTAAAAAAAAACTACTGGTTATCAGCCAGCGATCAAAAATCAATGGAACCCATAAGGCACGGCATGTGTTCCGGCCCATTTCTTATTATTCTGAAGGCCACATGTAGAGGGAAGGTGAGGAATCATGATTGTAGGTGAACGAAAACCCCTGGCGGAAATCGCTGAACTGCTTGAGCCTTTCCGTAAGATACTGGTTTTGGGTTGCGGCACGTGTGTGACCGTCTGCCTGGCGGGCGGAGAAAAAGAAGCGGCAGAGACAGCTTCCGCTCTTGCTATGCTCAGGAAAAAGGCGGGAAAAGACACAGAAATCGACACCCACACAATGGTACGGCAGTGCGAGTATGAATTCATTGATGAAGAACAAGATAAACTGGCAAACTACGACGCGATCCTTTCCCTGGCCTGCGGTGTTGGCGTTCAAACCATGACGACTCGTCTGCCGGAAAAGATTATTATGCCCGGATTGAACACAACCTTCATGGGGTACCCCCTGGAACAGGGTGTGTGGACGGAAAACTGCCTGGGCTGCGGGGATTGCGAGTTGGGCCTGACCATGGGTATATGTCCCATTGCTCGCTGCTCCAAGAGCATGCTGAATGGACCGTGTGGTGGATCCCAGGACGAAAAATGTGAAGTGAGCAAAGATGTCGACTGTGCCTGGCACCTGATCTATGAGCGCCTGTCGAAAGTAGGTATGGCGGGGAGAATGGCCGTAATTCAACCCCCGAAAAACTGGGCAACTTCACACCACGGAGGTCCTAGAACATCAGTAAGGGAGGACGTCAGGCTTGAAAACGGAAAGTAATCTAGAAAAAATGTTTAACGCCGGCCATTTTGCTGTAACAGGAGAATTGGGCCCACCCAAAAGCGCAAACCTGGAGACCACCTTGCACCATGCTGAAGAGATGCGCAACCATGTTGATGCGTACAATATTACCGACAACCAGACGGCGATCGTGCGGACCTCGAGTATCGGGGTCGCTGCGCACTTGATTCAGCGCGGGATGGAACCTGTTGTCCAAATGACCTGTCGGGATCGGAATCGTATCTGTTTGCAGGCGGACTTGCTGGGAGCGGTAAGTTTTGGGGCACGAAACTTTCTTTGCCTGCAGGGCGATCACGGAAATTTTGGCAATGAGGGTGGCTGCAAGAATGTTTATGACCTGGACTCTACGCAGCTTATTCACACAGTTAAAAATATGAGAGACGATGGAGTATTTATCGGTGGGGATAAACTGGATCACCCGTTACCAAAAATTTTCATCGGCGCCGTGGCCAACCCCTTTGCCGATCCGTTTGAATACCGCGCTTTGCGGCTGGCTAAAAAAATTGCCGCCGGCACAGAGTTTGTGCAAACCCAGTGCATCTTCGACCTGGATCGTTTTGAGAAATGGATGGAGCAGGTTCGAGAACTGGGATTGCATAAAAAGGTAAAAATCATGGGCGGAGTTACACCCATCAAGTCAGTCGGTATGGCCCGTTACATGCAGAACAATGTTTCAGGCATGATAGTTCCTGAAGAGCTTATCCAGCGGATTAAAGGTGCAGAGGATAAGAAAAAAGAGGGACTAAAATTTGCGGTGGAAACGATCCAGCGCCTGCAGGAAATAGAAGGCGTTCACGGTGTGCACATTATGGCGATTGCCTGGGAAGAGGTTGTTCCCGAGATCGTGGAGAGTGCGGGACTATACCCCAGGCCTGCGGTGAATTAAAATTCGCCAATAATTATTGCGCTTAGGGAATAGCTGATTAAAGCGGGCTACTTTAGCCCGCTTACTATTTTCAGCCATGATTTTTCTTGCCCCAGCAGGAAATATGCCGGGAATCCAGAAGTCATTATGAAAGGGGAGGTTCCATTTATTGAGCAAGCAATTTGTCAAAGATTTAAAAATCGGTTCCCAGGTACAGTCGCAATTTGTCGTCGCTGATGTGAAAGAAATTTCATATTCTGCTCCTTCAAAATCCGGAGAATATTTCATCAAGCTTCTTCTGGGAGATGTCAGCGGGACCATCAGGGCCATTATCTGGGACCGCTCCATGGTCACAGAGCCCATCCGTCCTGATGACGTGCTGCTTGTCTCCGGGGAAATCAACGAGTATCAAGGTCCGCAGCTGGTGATCAATTATTTCCAGAAAATGAAGAACGAACAAATTAATCGCCGTTACTTTCAGCCCTCCAGCGCAAGAGATGCGCATGAAATGTGGTGCAACCTCTTACGTGTGACGGCAGAACATGTGGAGGATTCCCACTTAAACAGGCTTCTCCAGGAAATATACCAAGACCAGAGCATTGTGGAGCGCTTCATGTTGGCACCCGCGGCAAAGACCATTCATCACAATTATTTGGGAGGGCTCCTGGAACATTCACTGGAAGTGGTAGAGATTTCGTTAAAAATCGCAGCCCTTTACCCGGAGAAACTAGATCGCTCCCTGCTCATCACCGCCGCAATTCTACACGATATTGGAAAAATCGAGGAATATGACCTGGACAGCTTTACCTTCCAGCAAACCCACCGGGGGCGTTTGCTGGGTCACATCAGTATCGGTGCCGCTATTATACGAGAAAAGATGAAAGAACAACCTGACTTCCCTGCAACGCTGCAGTTGTCCCTGGAACATATGATCTTAAGCCACCACGGGGAAAAGGAATGGGGTTCTCCCGAGGTGCCCCAAACTTTTGAGGCCTTTGCCTTATTCCATGCAGACCTCTTGAGCGCCCGCATGAAGCAGTTTTCCCAGGTATTGGAGAAGCATGACAAGCATGATTTACCCTGGACAGATTGGGATCGTTTCTTGGGAAGACGGGCCTTTACCGGTTTCAATCCGCACAACGAAGAAAAACTTGTGCCATAGAGTTTTGGGAGTTTTGCAGGTTCCCGGCAGGTGCTGAGTGAAAGTTTCTGCCGTGGAAGAAACCTGCAGGCCCGGGGTTGGCCATCAAATGATCATTTGTGGTGATACGAATGAAGAGAACCAAAGCATCTAAAAAGGTCGTTCCATTTTTACAAAACGCCCACTATTACTTCCATAAAGGAAACCAGTATTTTCAGCAAAACAAGCTGAATAAAGCGTTGATTTTTTTTAAAAAAACCATCGAGGTGGAGCCGGATAATTCCATCCACCACTATAATCTTGCCTGCTTGCTGAGCAGGATGGGTTACCTGGAAAGGGCGAACCAGGTTTTTTCATATATCGTGAACAAGCTGGATCCAACCTTGACGGAGTGTTTTTTTCTTATGGCGGTCAACCTGGGGTTAACCGATGACCTGGAGAAAGCCCGCTATTATCTGAACCTGTATCTACAATGCTCACCCGACGGGGACATGGCGGTGGACGCGGAAGAACTGCTTTTGGTCTTGACTGAAGAGGCCGTGGAATATCGTCTCCAGGAAGAAGAAAACCTTTCTGATCCTCTCCGGCAGCGCGCATGCAAACCGGCCGAAAAAGATATCCTGGATCGGTACGAATCCAGCCCATCAATGCAGCAGACGTTATGGAAAAACCTCTATCAACCCGACAGCCAGTGTGTAGAAAACGCCATTCACATCTTCGGACTCATGTCCGAAAATGAGGCGGGAAAAGAAGCGCTAATGGAGTTTGTCCTGAATCCCTGGGTTGGACAGCGCCTGCGGCTGCAGGCTTTGCTCAAATTAAAGAACTTGGGATGCAAGGGCGTGATACCGGTATATATGGATGGCTGTCGACGGGATGTAGATTTGCATTACTACCCCATACTGGCTTCCTCCTGGCAGGATTCCTGGCAGGAAGTGATCGAGATCGCATTAAAGAATATGCGCAGCAGCACAGGTTATAGCGAACATTTTTATGAAGATCTCCAGGCCATTTGGATCGATTACCTGAACAGTATCTACCCCAGGATGCCGAACATAAAAAAGGTGGAGACCTGGTCGGCCGGTTTGGAATATGCCCTGGCGCGCTATCACTTCCTGCAGGTAACCCAAAAAACCCTGGCCCAACAGTATCACGTTGCAGTCTCCAGCGTCTCAATGCGTTACCGGGAGATCAATCGAGTGCTCAACATCGAGCACCGGGCCTATCACAATATGCTTCGATATTTAACCCAGCGAGAAAATGACTAACGCCTCTTGAGAAAAGAGGCGTTAGTCATTTTTTAGCCACCCTGACCTGCATCAATTCAGTACCTCTTGCCACAGGTGTCGGGCCTCAGAAGGTGTAAGGCCCTGCCCCAAATAGTATTCACCCAGCCATATTTCAAAATGCAGGTGAGGGTTCAAGGTGCTGCTCCAGGCGCCATCACTGGTTCCAGAATTACCGATGGTTCCGATCAGATCTCCTGTATTGACAGGGTCACCGGCTTCAAGGTTGTCGGCCACCTGGTAGAGGTGAGCATAACGAGTTATCACCCCGTACTCGTGTTTGATCCAGACCTGGCGTCCTCGAAGTTTATCCAGGATATCCTCGGGAGTATCCTCAAGGCTGTGGGCGGTGTCAAGAATCTCCCGGCGCGCTGTCACATCCAGTTCACTGTATTCATGGTCAATACGGTAGATGACCCCGTCACCGGCTGCATAAACGGGATCACCAAAACGGATGCGAATACCACAAAAGCCGTCATAATAATCCAGTCCCTGGTGGGTGCCGTTTCGGTAAGCCCGCGGTGCCCCGGGCAGCTGCGAATCCCGCGTTGAAATGGTAGCCCCCGGGAGAGGTGAGGTGAGAAAGTCAAGTTTATCTATGAGGGATTGATCCCATTTTGGCATACCCACTTCATCTACCTGGGGAAGAAGCAGAGCCGACTCTGCTGGAGAGGATGCAGCAATCGGCTTGTAGGTTAGCTCTGAAGAAGCCGGGTTGTTCAGCGTTTGCAGTGCAGGCTCCTGCTCAAAAATATCTCCTGCGGACAAAGCTTTGCCTTTTTTAAGTTGCTGGTTTTCCGCTACCAGGGGGTAGACGGGATGAATGAAAAAAACCAGCACACTGATCAGTGCCATGCAGCTTAAGCTGGCAGCAACAACGGGATTTTTCATGAAATCCAAAACAGACTCTATCATGGCGTTTAACCGCTTCAAACGGATCCCCCTTCCGCACCACTATTTTAACATAAATCGTAGAGGCTGTTGATTATTTTTATGCGCTTTCAGTAAAACATGGAGGAAGAGAGGCCGGTTTTGACGAAATACTTATCCTGGTCGGCAGCAAGAGAGGGGATGCCTATGTGTACCCGCAATGCGTTCAAAAAAGTGGTGGAAAGTTATGCATCTTCTGACCCGGAAGTTATGGCAGAACTTAGCGGTGCGCGATTTGAAAACGGTCGGCTAGTTTTAAAGTACTGCGGTTTTGATGTTCAGGCAACATATCCCCAGGGTGAAGTATCCTATTTCGGACCGCCCCCTTCTCCGGGTGGGGAAATAACGCATAATGAAAAAATACTGCTGCTCCAGTACTTGACCAAGGCCAGTGGACTTCCGGTTCGGGGTCAATGGCTTTCTTTTTTGGAACTGCGCGGCGGGCAGCTGCACTGGCTGCCTTTTCAAAAAGAAGCCCTGGAACCCCTGGCGGAAGCCTATAACGGGCGAAGAGAAGAATTCTTAGAGCGGGGACGACAGCATGGAGGAGAACCGTTTGACCAGGGAGATGCAGGACTTGTTGTTCCTGTTTTGCCGCGGCTTCCCCTGGTGTTTGCCCTTTGGGAGGGGGATGAGGAATTCCCCCCTCGCACGATTATTCTTTTTGATGCAGTATCTGAAGCATACCTCTCTACGGCAACCCTTTATGTTTTAGGGATACAAGCCATGATTCGTATCTGGTTTCCAGGAGATACACGGTTCGAGGAAGTTCCGTCAGGCGATTCATAAATAGCTTTGGAGAGGAGGCGCAGCTGGTTTTCGAGGCACCCTCGAAAACCAGCCAAGGAAAATGAGAAAACAGGATTATGGGGAGCAAATCCAGGAAATCATCGAAATGATGGAGTCTAAAGACGCCGATGGCATTGACCGGCATCTCTATCGCTATGAAGACAAAGGCCTTGGTATGCTATTTATTGCTCTTTATCATGCGTTAAAAATACAAAACAGCGTGCATGGAGATGGCCCACTCCCGGGTCCGCAAGCTGAAACCGGGGAAGAATAAAATGGATATAACTACAACGTTTGCCGCCAATCCGGCAAACTGAGGGCAAGCAGGGAAACGAAAGCTTATTTCCTTACGAGTTTGATCATCAGGCAAATAATTGCTTGGGGTGGGGTAAAGCGTGGACTGGTTAATGAAAGGTTACCTGTGTGACCCCGGAGCCGGGTGGGAGGATCGGGCCACGATCCTGATCCGGGATGGCAAGGTAGAAGCCATTTTCCCGGACGAGGCACCGGACATTTCTGATCTACCCGTTCTCGACCTGCAAGACCATCTTATCTTGCCTGGTTTGGTTGACATGCACGTCCATTTCAGGGAACCGGGTGGTGAATACAAGGAAACCATTGCCTCCGGGTCAGCAGCTGCCGTAGCCGGTGGATTCACATCCGTGGCCTGTATGCCCAATACCTCGCCTCCGCTGGATAACGCTGCACAGATTTCCTATGTGCTGAAAAAGGCACGCCTGGCGGATCTGGCCAGGGTTTACCCTGTAGGTGCAGTTACCCTGGGACAGCAGGGGGAAAACCTCGCTGACCATGAAGCCATGGCAGAGGCCGGTGCCGTAGCTTTTTCCGATGATGGGCGACCGATCATGAACAGCCGTTTGATGGCTGATGTTTTAAAGAAAGGATCGGCGTTAGGGCGTCCTATTATTGACCATTGCGAAGACTTAACCCTCTCGGCAGGAGGCGTTGTCTACGAAGGAGCAACCGGTCGCTGCCTGGGCGTGCCCATGGTTTCCAGGGCTGCAGAATCGGTTCAGGTTGCCCGGGATCTGGTTCTGCAGAGGGCAACGGGAGGAACGCTGCACCTGGCTCATCTCAGCACCCGGGAAAGTGTTGAACTTTTCTGCCGGGCACGTGAGGCAGGTCAAGATGTTTCGGCTGAAGTCACCCCCCACCACCTGCTCTTAACGGAGGAAGCCGTAAAGGTTTGCGCCGCGGATGCCAAGATGAACCCACCGCTGGGTGACGCGGAAGATCGATCAGCTCTTCAGGATGCTTTGGTCCAGGGTCTGTTGGATATTGTCGCGACGGATCATGCGCCTCATCACCAGGAAGAAAAGGGCAGGAGCTTGCTGGAGGCACCCTTTGGTGTCGTCGGCCTGGAAACTTCTTTTGCTCTTCTCTATACATTCCTGGTGAAAAAAGGACTTCTGACGTTAGAGGCCCTGGTGCGGGCCATGTCACTTCACCCGGCTCGACGACTCAATATTCCTGGAGGCACCCTTTCACCGGGAGCGCCTGCAGACCTCGTCGTTGTAGACCCGCAGCGTAACTGGTCGGTGGATCAAAGGGCTTTTTTTTCACTGGGGAAGAACACACCTTTCCAGGGATGGAAGCTCTGTGGATCTCCCGTGATGACCATGGTAAACGGTGATATGAAAATGTTTCGAGGTCGGGTGAAAGGGGTAAGTGCAGATTTTCCCCCGCTGGCCGAAATGATCAAGGCCAGACCGCCCGGTCAGGATGAGGAATAAGATTAGCATCTTTGCCCTGGCCAAGAGACGGCCTGCAAGTAGCAAGTTTTGCCTGGAATCAATAAAAAGGAGAAAAGTGGATTGTTTTTGACAACAGCGCGCGTACGGAAAAAGGAAACGGTGGCCCGAAACTGCTTTACCCTTTCCCTAAAGGAAGAGAAGATTGCCAGCCACTGTACACCGGGGCAATTTGTGCATGTCCGCCTGTCCATGGGTTACGATCCGTTCCTGCGGCGACCTTTTAGTGTCGCCGCAGCTGACCCTGCAGAAGGTGTGTTTCGACTGTTGATTCAAACGGTTGGCGAAGGGACGCGCTTGTTACAGGGGATCCAGGAAGACCAACCCCTCGATTGCCTGGGACCTTTGGGCTCGGGATTTGTTCCCGGGGAAGCACCTTACTTCCTGGTAGCCGGGGGTATTGGCGCTGCCCCGCTTCTTTTCCTGGCCCAGACCTTGTCGAAGCAGAACCAACCTGTGCGCTTCTACTACGGGACAGCCTCGGAGGCAGAGCGGGTCCCCCTGCACGCCTGGCTTCCCGCAACGGTAGAGCAGATTGATGCCACGGAGGATGGCAGTAAAGGATTTAGCGGTCGAGTAACCGCGGCACTGGATCGCGATATTCTTCAGGGGATCAGGCCAGGCCAGATCATGGCCTGCGGACCGGAAGCGATGCTTCGAGAGTTGGCACGCTTAAACGCGACATGGAAAATTCCCATGCAGTTTTCTTTAGAAGAAAGAATGGCTTGCGCTACGGGGGCTTGCCAGGGCTGCGCGGTGGAAATCGCGGAGGAAGCGGGAATGATAAATTATTTGCGGGTTTGCCGGGAAGGCCCCGTATTTGAAGCCCACAAGGTGGTGGAGTTCCATGCAAAAGCTTCAAGTTGAGCTGGGTTCCCTGGTACTGAAAAACCCCTTTATGGCAGCCTCTGGAACGTTTGGGTTTGGTGAAGAATATGCCAACATCATGGATTTGCAGGCCCTGGGAGCCCTGGTCGTGAAGGGACTGACACTAAAACCACAAAAGGGCAATAAACCTCCCCGGGTAGTGGAAACACCGGCGGGGATGTTGAACGCGATTGGGCTGCAGAATCCCGGGTTGGATAGCTTTTTAGCCAGGGAACTGCCTCGTTTGAACCAGCAGGAAATTCCTGTTATCGTGAATATCAATGGTGCTGAAGAAAGTGATTTTGTCACCCTGGCCAGGGAACTCCAGGATGTTCCCGGCATCCTTGCCCTGGAGTTGAATGTTTCCTGTCCCAACGTAAAAGAAGGCGGCATGGCTTTTGGAACATCCCCTGCAGTGCTGTCCAGCCTGGTAGAAAAGGTGAAGAGGGTTTGCGGGATACCTTTAATTGTAAAGCTCTCCCCCAATGTAACGGATATTGGTGAGATGGCACGGGCCGCAGAAAGAAGTGGGGCGGATATCTTATCGCTGATCAACACCATCAAGGGAATGGTCATCGACACCCATACCGCCAGACCTCTGCTGGGCAATTTGACCGGCGGGCTCTCTGGCCCGGCCATACGCCCCGTGGCGGTCCGCATGGTCTACGAAGTCTTCCAGGCAACCGGGCTGCCTCTGATCGGAATGGGTGGCGTCATGAGCCTGCAGGATGCCCTGGAGTTTTTTATGGCGGGAGCTTCCGCGGTCGCCGTGGGTGCCGGTAATTTTGTCGCCCCTGACACCATTCCCCGGCTCATTGCAGACCTGCAGTCGTATTTAGAAAGAAAAGGCATGAACAGCCCGGCTGTTTTAACGGGCCTGGCCCATGGGTCACGTTGATGATAGAAAGGTGTTGACGAAAAAAGAATGATTTTTGGAAGGCAGAAAAAGATCGACAAAGAAACCGTTGCCGGGAAAATTATTGTAGCCCTGGACGTTGATACTGAAGAGGACGCTTATAACTTGGTCCGACACCTTTCACCGCCCCTGGGATATTTCAAGGTTGGCTTGAGGTTGTACATGTCCTGTGGCCAGCGGATTATTTATGGGTTGAAAAACATGGGTGTCCGGGTTTTCCTGGATTTAAAATTTCACGATATACCCAACACCGTTGCTTCAACGGCCGAAGTGGTTACACGCATGGGGGTCGACATGTTCAATATTCACCTCAGTGGGGGCAGAGATATGGTGCGTTCCACCGTTGATCATGTGCGTGAAACGGCAGAAAAAAGTCGTGTCCCCGTTCCCAAAGTGCTCGGCGTGACGGTTCTTTCTTCGTTCAATGAAAGCATGCTGCGAAGCGACTGTGGCGTTGATCGTCACCTGGAACAACATGTGCTCAAGTTGGCCTTGCTGGGTGAAGAGAGCGGCCTGGACGGGGTCGTGGCTTCTCCCAGGGAGGCGAGCAATATTCGTAAAAACTGTGGAGAGGATTTTCTTATTGTAGCAGCGGGAGTCCGTCCCCTGTGGGCACCAACCCATGATCAGCTTCGCGTTTTAACGCCCCGGCAGACGCTTGAAGCCGGCGCCAATTACCTGGTTATTGGTCGGCCGATTATCGAACACGATTCACCCAGGGACGCAGTGGAAAAAATCCTTGCAGAGATCGCCAGGTAATAGTATAATAATAGTGGTTCAATTTAGAAAATTAGTATAATTGCGCTCTTTTTTTGCCGCGCGTCGTTTGAATATTCTCTGTTTTTGCATGACTATCATTAGAAAGGGAGGCTTTTTGTAGTGGAGAAAAAGAAAATCAAGGTAATTGGCTGCGGAAACCTCCTGGCCTACGATGAAGGTGTAGGCATTCATGTGGTCCGTAAGCTTAAGAATAACGTTTTGCCGGAAAACGTGGAAATAAAGGAGCTGCGTAATCCCGGGCAGCTGCTGCTCGAACTTGTCTCCGAGGCGGATAAGTTGATTATTATCGATGCCTGCCCGGAGCAGAGCGGCGTGGGAACCGTGCATCGCTTTACCCGAGCAGAAGGAGAAATCAGGGAAATTCTTTCCAATACGATTCATGCGTATCATTTTTACCCAGTTTTTGAGCTGCGGGAACAATCCAACCAGCGCAAGTTGCCGGAAGAAATTGTTGTGCTTGGCATTGAAATTGAAAAGCGCAACCGTTTTTGTGTGGGCTTGAGCCAGGATGTATTTGCGGCTTTGGAGCGAGCCATCGAGATCGTGATGGAAGAACTGCAATAAAAATTATGTTTTGAAATTTAGTCGCTAATCTCGTGGCCGAAGGCCAGCAGGAAAACAAGAGTTTATTCCTGGGATAGCTTGAAAACAAGATAGAAATTGACTTTTCTTTGGCGAGTCGTTATGATGAAGAAGAGCAAGGAACGACCAGGGTTCCTCTCTTCTTTTTTATTTTCACGCGGCTAGAACAGATCTTTCCAGTCCTGGTGTTTTACACAGGACCCAGTTGAAGTATAAGGGCGTGGATAAATTCATGAAATTCGGGATACATATGCCCCAGAAAGGCGGTTTTGTAAAAAATGTGAAGCGGGCAGCCGGTATTGGCTGTCAGGCGCTACAAATATTTGTAGGCAACCCCACGGGCTGGGCGCCGCCCCGGCTTAGTGAAGAAGAACTTCACGAAAGGGGAGAACAGGTTAAAGAAGAGGGAATCAACCCCCTTCTCGTCCATGCCGCCTACTTGATTAACCTGGCAGCTGTAAACGAGGAAGTCTTTCACAAATCAGTGCGCCTGCTGCAGGAAACGGCCCTTCGTGCCAGCCATCTCCAGGCAAGCCATGTAGTGATGCACATTGGCAGCCATGGAGGACAGGGGTTTAAAGAGGGAATGGATGTTTTTATGAAAACGTTGGACCATGTTTTAAAGGATTGGCCGCCCCGTGTCTGCCTTCTTCTGGAAAACACCGCCGGTGCGGGAACGTCTCTTGGCGGCACATTTATTTCCATTGGGACGATTCTTAAGGCCCTTGGAAACGGTGTGCCCCTGGGGGTTTGCCTGGATACTGCCCACGCCTGGGGAGCCGGCTATGATTGGTCTACGGACGAAGGTTTTGAAAAGGCGCTGACAGAGCTGGATACACACGTCGACCTGAAAAACATTCGAGCCATTCATGCCAATGACACGAATTCCCCCAGGGGTTCTCATCGGGATCGACATGCCCATATTGGTGAGGGGCTAATCGGTGGGGAGGGTTTTCGGCGAATATTAAGCCATCCCTGGCCCCGGGAGCTTCCTGTGATCCTGGAGACGCCGGAAATGGGCAGCTATTGGGATGCGGTTAACCTGGGAAGAATTCAGTTTTTCGCCGGGATGACTTCAGATTTGCCGGACCAAAGTTTGCCGGATCCGGTGAAAAGACCCGGGAAGTAACGAAAACGGGAGCGTGCTATGGCCCGAGAAAAGATACATTATGTCTGCCAGGAATGTGGTTACAAGGCGTATAAATGGATGGGATATTGTCCCGACTGCAGGGGGTGGAACTCCATGCAGGAGAAAACCTCTGCAAAAAGCGGTGGGGCTTCAACCCGTTTGCCTGGGGAAGCTGTCGCGATCCAGTCGTTGGATCAGATTACTTCTTCCGGAGAACAGCGAATGTTTACCGGACTAAATGAGCTGGACCGGGTTTTGGGTGGAGGGGCCGTGCCGGGTTCCGTGATCCTGGTTGGCGGAGATCCGGGTATCGGGAAATCCACTTTACTCTTACAGGCAGCAGTGGGCATGGCTGCCAGGGGATGCCGGGTCCTTTACGTGACGGGGGAGGAGTCCCTGCAGCAGGTCAAAATGCGCGCAGAACGCCTGGGAAATACCCGGGTCCCGTTGGATGTTCTGGCGGAGACAGACTACGACAGGATTGCAGAACAGCTGGATCATACCAACCCTGCGGTGGTCATTTTAGACTCCATTCAAACGGTGCAAAAAAGCGAACTGGGGGGTGTCCCGGGTAGCGTGGTGCAAGTCAGAGAGGTGACGGCCTCGCTGCTTCAACTGGCAAAGGGCTCCCAGATCGTTTTTTTTATTGTCGGTCATGTCACCAAGGAAGGAACAATTGCCGGTCCCAGGTTGCTGGAACACATGGTGGATTGCGTGCTATATTTTGAAGGGGATCGCTACCAGAGTTTTCGGGTGCTGCGGGGGGTTAAAAATCGCTTTGGGTCCACCAATGAAATGGGCGTCTTTACCATGGAATCCCGTGGTCTTGTGGAGGTAGCCAATCCTTCGGCCTATTTCTTGAGCCAAAAACCTTTGGATGTCCCTGGCTCGGTCGTTGTCCCTGTGTTGGAGGGAACGCGGCCTTTACTGGTTGAGGTTCAATGCCTGGCGACACCTTCATACTCTGGAGGCAATCCTCGCCGCACGGTCACCGGCCTGGATTTTAACCGCGTGGCTTTAATCATCGCCGTCTTGGAAAAGAAGATCGGACTTCAGCTTCATAACTGTGATATTTTTGTGAATGTTGTCGGTGGCGTGCGGGTAATGGAACCCGCAGTGGATCTGGGTGTTGCGATCAGCATGGTATCCAGCTTTCGGGATAAACCGGTTCTTTCTGAAACACTGGTTTTCGGAGAAGTCGGGCTTACCGGTGAGGTTCGCCCCGTCGCAAAGGTGGAGGAACGCATGCGGGAAGGCCTGAAAATGGGTTTTATGCGATGCATTTTACCAGGAAGCAACAGGGGATCCAACAGCGGTTCCGTCCCCAAAGGGCTGGAACTTTATGAAGTTTCATCGCTGGTGCAGGCCTTAAAAATCGGAATAAGGTAACAGACAGCACCTGCTGTCCATGCTTGCCGACCAGGGCCCTGGGGCTCAATCCAGTTCCTTGCTCTGCCTGAAATCATGCAGTTGATCTTCGGTTGCATGGCAGCATACATCCAGAGAGACCCGGGAATGGCCCACTCTCTATGATCGCTGCGGACCTTGGTTTGCACTGCAGGCGTTTGTATTGTGAAGCCAGAAAGGAGCTAGCTCAACATGACATATCAAGTGATTTTTCAACCTTCCGGGAACCGGGGGAAAATCGAAGCGGAGCAAAGCCTGTTGGACGCAGCGCGAACACTGAGCGTTGAACTGGAATCCGTGTGCGGTGGTGCTGGAGTTTGCGGTAAATGCAAGGTGAAAATTATGGAGGGATATTTTACCCGCTATGATGTGTTTTCCACCCAGGATCACCTTACTCTCCCTACAAGTGAAGAAATTGAGCTCCTCGAAGAAGAGGAACGTAAAGAGGGGTTCCGACTGGCCTGCTTGAGCCGCATACAAGGAGATCTGGTCATTTACATTCCCCCGGAAGTAGAGCGAGCCAAACAGCTTATCCTGGAGGAGGGAAGAGAACGGGAATTTAACTTAAGGCCTTCCGTGGAAGGCGTTTACCAGGAACTACCGGCTCCTACACTGCAAGACAACCGCGGGGATGCAGAGCGCCTTAAAGAGCCCCTGGCCGAAGAGCGTGGGTTAAATCTGTTCATTGATTATGCGGTGTTGCAAGAATTGCCCGGTGTTTTGCGCGCGGAAAATTTTCATGTTTTAACGGATGTCTGGCAAGAAAAAGAAATTGTACGGGTGATGCCGGCGCAAAAAACCCGTCCCCGGCGTTATGGTTTGGCAGTAGACATTGGGACCACTACGGTTGCAGCCTATTTATGTGACCTGGATAGTGGAGAAACCAGGGCCCAGGCTTCAAATGTCAATGCCCAGGTCGCCTATGGCGAAGATATTATCTCCCGTATAACTTTTTGCGGTCAAAAAGCTGGGAATCGCAAGACCATGCAGCGTTTAATTGTTGATACGGTCAACGAGTTGGCCCAAAAAGTGACTGCATAGGTAGGAGGAGATACAGACGATATCATTGATGCAACTTTTGTCTGCAATAGTGTGATGCATCATTTATTCCTTGGCCTGGACCCTCAAAACCTGGGCGGTTCTCCCTTTGTCCCCGCGAGCAAAGGACCTTTGAACATCAAGGCTCGGGACCTGAATTTGAGGATGAACGGGGCTGCTTACATTCATGCTCTTCCCTTGATCGCCGGCTATGTGGGTGCAGATAATGTGGCCCTCTTGATCGCGGAAGAACCTCACAAGAAAGAAAAACTGGGACTATATATTGATATTGGCACCAACGGAGAGGTAGACCTGGGCAACAAAGAAGGCATCAACTGCACTTCTTGTGCGACCGGCCCTGCCCTGGAAGGAGCCCAGATCGCGTTTGGGATGAGGGCTGCACCCGGGGCCATTGAAAAGGTGGAGATTGACCCGGAGACGCTGGATCCTACGTTCAAAATCATTGGCCAGGAAGAATGGTATCCTGAGAAGATAGATACGCCGGCCCGGGGGATCTGTGGTTCAGGTATCATCGATGTTGTAGCGCAAATGTATAAGGCCGGCATCATCGATCAAAGCGGCCGATTTGATAAAAACCGGGAGAACCCGCGCGTTCGACAAGGAAGAACCAACCGCATGGAGTATGTTTTAGCCTGGGCCAGTGAGACAGGTCAAAAAAGAGATGTTGTGATTAACCAGCAGGATATTCGGTCTGTCCAGTTAGCCAAGGCGGCCCTTTTTGTGGGCGCGGAAATTCTGCTGGAACAGCGGAGAGTTCAGCTGCCTGAATTTATTGTCCTGGCCGGCGCCTTCGGGAATTTTATTAATCGGGAAAGTGCTCTCGCTTTAGGCATGTTTCCACCCTGTAAGCCGGAAGACATCTACTCTGTAGGGAATGCAGCGGGTGACGGGGCCAGGTTGGCCTTGTTAGATCGAGAGAAAAGAAACGAGGCCTTGCAGGTAGCCCGCGAAGTACGCTTTGTTGAAACGGCACGCGATGAATCGTTCCAGGCCAGATTTATCGAAGCCCTGGCCTTTCCGCAGAATATTAGGAAAATGTATTGACTTCTTATGGAACATATGATACAATAATAAACTTTTGACATCAGGTGCGAGATATGGTAAAATGTAATATAGTACCACAACTGTACGTCTTTGGTGCCATGCAGGCAGGTGTAAATTTTATTCCGAAGGAGGAAGGCGTGGTTCATGTTCAATATTGGGGATAAAGTTGTATATCCAATGCACGGTGCAGGAGTGATTGAAGCCATCGAGGAAAAAGAAATTTTGGGAGACAACAAGCGCTACTACGTGATGAAGATGCCCATCGGCGAAATGAAAGTCATGATCCCCATGGATAACGTTGAGAAGATCGGATTGCGGGAAATCATTACAAAGAGTGATATCAGTGAAGTCTTCCAGGTATTAAAGAGCCCCGATGAAGCAACCAGTGCCAACTGGAACCGTCGTTATCGTGCCAATATGGATAAAATAAAAAGCGGAAATATCTTCAAGGTTGCCGAGGTTATTCGGAGTTTAATTCTTCGGGAGCAAGGTAAGGGTCTCTCAACAGGAGAGCGCAAAATGCTGGAAACAGCCAAGCAGATCTTGATGAGCGAGCTGATCATGGTCCAGGGTGTGGATAAAGCAGAAGTTGTGAACTACCTCGAAGCCTTTTTTTCTGGTGATGATATCTAAAATGGTTATACATGCAAACGTGATTTTCAGCAAAGATGTTTTACGACAAGACAGAAGACATCGGGGGATGTCTTTTTTTGTTCTTTTTCTTCATGCAAATTTGATCAATTAAACACCTTATTGATTGAACAACAGCAAACAGATACGCTATAATAAGTAGAATAACAAAACTTCGAATCAAAAATATGGACGGAAAGGGGGTGAAAAAAATGGTGAAAAACATTTTAAGGGTTTTCCTTATTATTATCAGCTTCGTCGGCGGATTTGAGTTGTTTAGGGGGCCGGTTTCTGCACTGCTATCAGCGGCTGACCTGCCCATTCTTGTTCATTTGGGCACCTGGTTTTCCGTGCTGGGAGGCGCGATATTTGGAATCATTTTTTATTTTATTACCCCGGCCCTGATCGACAACCTGGGTCGACTGGCCTCCTGGACGGACAATAAATTACGTTCTATTCCGACCCAGGATATTATTTTAGGCGTCATCGGCCTGGTTTTTGCCTTAATTATCGGTCTTCTTTTGCATTTTCCCCTTTCACGGGTTCCCTGGGTTGGACCTTATCTCTCATTGGCTTTCACCCTGGTTCTGAGCTACCTGGGAGTGACGATTGTATTGAATCGAAAGGAAGAGTTCTCTTTTTTTACCAACCCTTTTCTGAAGCGCTCCCTCGGTGCTCTTGGAAAAGAAAATACACTGCCTCCCAAGATCCTGGATACCAGTGTGATTATTGACGGCCGGATCATGGATATCTGCAAAACAGGGTTCATTGAAGGACAAATTATTGTTCCAGGCTTTGTTCTCGAAGAGCTCCGTCATATTGCCGATTCCCCGGACCTTTTAAAAAGAAACCGTGGAAGGCGTGGCCTGGATATCCTGAATAAGATGCAGAAAGAAATGGATATCGACGTGGTTATTTTAAATAAGGATTACGAGGAGATCACGGAAGTTGACAGCAAACTCGTCAAGCTGGCCCAGGACCTGGGAGGAGAGATCGTGACCAACGATTTTAACTTAAACAAGGTGTGTGAGCTGCAAGGGGTCGTAGTTTTAAACATCAATGAACTGGCCAATGCTGTAAAGCCCGTGGTGCTTCCCGGAGAAGAGATGCTGGCCCAGATCATCAAAGACGGAAAAGAAGCGGGTCAGGGTATCGCCTACCTGGACGATGGGACCATGATAGTTGTGGAGGGTGGAAAGCGTTACATCGGGGATACGATAGAGGTACTTGTGACCAGTGTTTTACAAACTTCTGCCGGGCGGATGATTTTTGCGAAGCCGAAGTCGAGCTTCCCTGAGAAGATCTCCCTGAAATAATATATTCTGCATTTTCGGTGATCATTAGATGGAAACCAAACCGATCGCTCTGCTCATCCCCGCTGCCGGTCAAGCTTCACGCATGGGGAAGAACCGAAACAAACAGTATATCCTCATCGCGGGAAAACCGGTCCTGGCCCATACACTGCAGGCGTTTTTGGGCTTGGGCCTGTTTTCCCCTGTGATTGTGCTGGTGACACCGGGCGAAGAGGCGCTCTTTCGAAGGTGGGTGCTGAACCCCTTTTTCCCCCAGGAGAAGAACCTTTTTGTTTGCGCTGGCGGCCATGAACGACAGCAAACGGTATATGCCGGCCTAATGCAGCTGCAAAGAATGGGCTTTCCAGAAAACGGCTATGTCTGTGTTCACGATGGGGCGCGGCCCCTGGTTTCCCCTGGGCTAATCAGGTCGGTCTGTCAGGAGGCGTTCGATTTTGGTGCGGCCATTTGTGGCATTCCCCTTAAAGATACGGTCAAGACCATCAACGATGATGGCCGGGCCGTAGCCACTCCCGACCGGGAAACCCTGGTTGCCGTGCAAACACCCCAGTGTTTTCAGTTTTCCTTACTTCTTGACGCTCATAACGAGGCGAGGAGCCGCCAATTTTTGGGGAGCGATGAAGCCGTGTTGTTAGAAAAAATGGGCATTTCGGTTAAGGTCATCGCTGGCGATGAAGAAAATATCAAGCTTACCACACCACAGGACTTGCTGCTGGCCGAGATACTTTTTAAAGAACGGAATAATTCTTCTACAAAAAATGAGATGGACGAAGGTTTTGACTGCGGGTGGGGACCGGGCTGTCGCTGAGGGATAAGGTTGCGGTGAGGCCGGATCTGATCTGTCCGGTGAGGAGGTTTTAGTCCTGAATGTGCGTGTTGGAACGGGGTACGATGTTCACCCTCTCCAGGAAAACCGATCTCTTATCCTGGGTGGAGTAGATGTTCCCTTTCACCTGGGATTGCAAGGTCACTCCGATGCCGATGTGCTGCTCCATGCCATTATGGATGCCCTGTTAGGTGCAGCAGCCCGGGGTGATCTGGGGAGCCATTTTCCCTCGGAAGACAATCGCTTTCGAGATATTTCCAGTTTAATTCTGCTGGATAAAGTCAAGGGGTTATTGCAACAAGACGGATACACGGTCGTCAATCTTGACAGCACGATCGTGGCGCAAAAACCCCGTTTATCGCCATACCTGGAAGAAATGCGCGAAAATATCGCCCGGGTGCTGGGGATCGAAAAGGACGCCGTTTCTGTCAAAGCAACAACAACTGAAAGTCTTGGATTTGCAGGACGCGGCGAAGGTATAGCAGCGTATGCCCTTGTGCTGATTCAACGAACCGGCACGTAAAGAATAAGGAATTTCACTAGATAGCTTGTTGACAGGCCGATGACCGGAGTCTATAATGATTTATATAATAAATGGATAGGGCAACGGCGAAGAAAGGGAAGAGTACACCGGACCAACCTGTCAGAGAGGAACTCCCATTGGCTGGAAGGAGTTCTCAGTATATGCGGCCGGATGGAAGTGCGCACTGGAGCTTCGATCTGAGCAGGCTCAAGAAGCCTTTCCTGTTAGGATCGCACGCAACCAGCGTTATGGGTTTAAGCGGGGTGACACGTGTCCCCAAGCAGGGTGGAACCGCGGTAATAATCGTCTCTGTATTCGACAAGAGGCGGTTTTTTACTTGTTCAGGATAACGTAAATCAAACGTTGTGGCGCAATTAAAAGGAACGGTTAACTGAGAGGAGGAGAAAAGTGATTAAGCTGTACAATACCCTTACCCGGAAAAAGGACCCGCTTATCCCTGTGCAAGAAGGAAAGGTAGGCCTCTACGCTTGCGGGCCCACGGTCTATGACTATTTTCATATTGGAAATGCCCGTGTGTTTATTCTGTTCGATGTGTTTCGGCGTTATCTGCAATACCGGGGTTATGATGTAACCTATGTGCAAAATTATACCGATATTGATGACAAAATGATCAACCGGGCCGCTGAGCTCGGTATTACCGTTGCAGAACTGGCCGAGGGCTTTATCCAGGCTTATGAGGAGGATGCTGCTGCCATTGGTGTTAAACCGGCTGACCACCAGCCCAAGGCTACCGCATACATTCCCCAGATCATAAGAATCATTGAGCAGTTGCTGGAGAAGGACATGGCCTATGAAGTGGACGGGGATGTCTATTTCCAGGTCGAATCATTTCCAGATTACGGCAAGTTGTCTCATCAAAACCTGGAAGAACTGGAGCTGGGTTCCCGGGTGGAGATCGATGCACGCAAAAAGCATCCCATGGATTTTGCGCTCTGGAAAAAAGAAAAGCCGGGTGAGCCATCCTGGGAGAGCCCCTGGGGCCGAGGCCGTCCGGGATGGCATATCGAGTGTTCTGCCATGTCCATGGAATATCTGGGAGAAACCATCGACATCCATGCGGGTGGACAAGACTTGATTTTTCCCCACCACGAAAACGAAATTGCACAGAGTGAAGGAGCCACGGGCAAACCTTTTGCGCGATACTGGGTACATGCCGGTTACCTGAATATTAACCAGGAAAAAATGTCCAAGAGCCTGGGCAATTTTCGGACCGTGCGAGAGCTGCGCCAAAAAGTGGATCCCATGGTTCTGAGGTTTTTCATGCTGTCGGCTCACTACCGCAACCCCATTAACTTTTCGGAAGAACAGATCCAGCAGGCCTCGAAGGCCCTGGAAAGACTCAATACCGCTTTCTTTAACCTTCAGGATCGGATGAGGAAAGTTGGTGAGGGTGAACCCGATGAGATCGAACAAACCCTTTTGCGCAAACTGGAAGAGGCAAAGCAGCGGTTTATCGAAACCATGGATGACGACTTCAACACGGCGGAAGCCCTGGCGGTCCTCTTTGACCTGGCCCGGGAGACAAACACGTACCTCAATCGCACTGAAGGTCAAAAAGCCAATGTTATTCGTTCCATCCTGGATTTTTTCAGGGAAACCAATGAGATCTTCGGCTACATGGAAACGGCCGATTATTCCGACTTGGAAAGTGAAATCCAGAAGATGATCGACCAGAGAGAAGAGGCACGCAAAGTGAAAAACTGGGCATTGGCTGACGGTATTCGCGATCAGCTTCGAGAAAGGGGCATCATCCTGGAAGATACACCGCAAGGCGTGCGCTGGAAAATTGCTGCGGAGGAAAAAAAAGAAGCATGAACAGGATTCCTGTATTAAACAGCGGCTACGTGGAATTGGTGGAGTGGATGGGCAGCGATGATGCGGTGATTCGCAACGCCCGCCGCTGCTGGAAAAGCGAATCGAAAGGACAGGAAAGCGACCGCAAGCTGCTGCGGCACCTGTTAAAGAACAAGCACATGACGCCTTTCGAAGCCATGGTTTTCACCTTTGATGTGAAATGTCCCCTCTTTGTCGCTCGCCAGTGGCACCGGCATCGCATCGGTTCCTATAACGAAGAATCCCTGCGTTATTGTGCCGCGGAGCGGGATTATTTTATCCCCGGGGGACTGCAAGGGGCACAGTTAGAGGCCTGGAAGGACCACAACGAGAGGTGCTTTGATCTGTATGAAGAGATGGTGGGCACCTACCGCATGCGCAGGGAGCTGGCCCGTTCCCTCCTTCCTGTTGGCCTTTATACCCGCTATTACTGGACGGTTAACGGCAGTTCGCTGAGCAATTTTTTGGTGTTGAGAACCGATAAACATGCCCAGAAAGAGATCCAGGAATTTGCCTGGGCTGTTTTTAAGCTGGCCCGGTCTGCTGCTCCTGAGTGCTTCAGGATCCTGGGAGAACTGCTTCTGCCCGATCAGGGCCTTTCAGAGTCATGAATAAGCGAAAAATGAACCCTAAAAAACCCCCCGGCGGCCACAAGAAGCACGAAGCGGTTGGGATAGAGTATACTTTTATCGGGGGGCGACAGCCCGTATTGGAAGCCCTGCGCGGCTCACGCCTATTGTTGCAGAAGGTCTACGTCCAGGAAAGCGCACGCGGGCAAGTGATCGAAAAAATCAAACAAGCGGCCGCTGAACGAAATATTCCGCTAAAGCATGTACCTCGAGATGAACTTGACCAGAAGGCAGAGGAACAAAGCCACCAGGGCGTAATCGCCCTGACCCAACCATACCGTTACCTCGAGATAGAAGAATTGCTGGAATCTGCACAAAAATCCCGGCTTTCCGGAAGTTATCCCTTTGTGCTGATCTTGGATCATCTTCAAGATCCATACAATTTCGGATCGTTGCTGCGCTCGGCTTCCTGTTTTGGGGTGGGGGGTGTGATTATTCCTTCCGACCGGGCCTGCGGTGTGACACCGACTGTTTTTAAAGCCTCGGCTGGCGCCCTGGCCCATGTGCCCGTGGCCCAGGCCGTCAACCTGCATCGCGAAATTGCACGATTGAAAAAAGAAGGATACTGGATCATGGGTGCCGAGATGGAAGCAGATACGCCGTACGACCAGGTTGACTTTGCCTTGCCGTTAGCCCTTGTCCTGGGCAGTGAAGGCCAGGGCTTGTCCCGCTTGCTCCGAGAAAAATGTGATGTTTTGCTCCAGGTTCCCATGCAAGGTCCCCTTTTATCATTGAATGTGTCCGTCGCGGGGGGAATTATTATGTCCCGGGTTTTTAACCAGCGCAGCAAGAACTTGTAAGCAGGGACTTTTTGATCAAGGGGATGCCCATGTCCTGGCTTGTCATTGATGGATATAATATTATCAACAGTTGGCCCGAGTTCGCTCATTTGCGCCGGGAAGATATGGAAGCGGCCAGGGTGAAGTGCGTGGAGATTTTACGGGAATTTACCCCTTTGGTTTGGGATCGCATCACCATTGTTTTCGACGCCTATCGTTCCAGCGGGAAAGGGTCTTTGCGGGAGGAGGCCAGAGGGTTGGAAGTGGTTTTTACCGCAGAGGGGCAAACGGCAGATGTGTATATTGAACGCCTTGTATCTGTCGCGGTCAGCCATGGCCAGGATGTCGAAGTGGCTTCCTCCGATTACCTGGAGCAGCGATTGGTTCTTTGGAAAGGCGGTCGCAGAATCCCTGCCCAGGAATTGCGCTTCCGCCTGCAGGAGGTGCGAAGTTCCTTGAAAAAACAAGGATGCCTGGATATTTCGACACGCAGTGTGCTGGATGAGCGCCTCTCGGAGCATGTTAAACAAACCCTGGAAAATTGGCGCAGAAGATAGCCCGAAGCAGGGGTCGAAAAACGCTAAAGTGCTTGACGCCGATCAGGGCATAAGATATAATATCAAGGTAAGAGAGGCTCCCTAATTTCAACCAGGAGGCGATGCTTGTGGTTTTAACTGCGCAGGGCTTGCGTGAAGAAGATGGAGCATGCTTGGAGTTCGAAATTGCCAGGGTTGACGAATATGAGGAGCGCACAGACGAAGAAGTCGCAGTGGAAGCCAAAGATGGTAATGACATCGCCTTGGAGTACTTGATAAACAAATACCGCAACTTTGTGAAGGCAAAGGCCCGGTCTTACTTTCTCATCGGTGCCGACCGCGAAGATATCATTCAGGAAGGGATGATCGGACTTTATAAAGCAATTCGTGATTTCAAAGGAGACAAACTTTCTTCCTTTCGCGCTTTTGCAGAATTATGTATCACCCGCCAGATTATCACCGCCATTAAAACGGCGACCCGCCAAAAGCACATTCCGCTCAATTCTTATGTTTCTCTCAACAAGCCAATTTACGATGAAGACTCAGATCGCACACTGCTAGATATACTCTCGGGAACCAAGGTTACGGATCCTGAAGAATTAATGATCAACCGGGAAGAGTACAATGATATCGAGTTTAAGATGGGTGAAATCTTAAGCGACCTGGAATGGCGCGTACTGATGTTGTACCTGGAAGGAAAGTCTTACCAGGAGATTGCGGTTGAACTGAGAAGGCACGTAAAGTCCATTGACAATGCCCTGCAACGTGTGAAACGCAAGCTGGAACGATACCTGGAAGTTCGGCGGGTGTAGCTCAGTGGTAGAGCCCTGGCTTCCCAAGCCAGTCGTGTGGGTTCGATTCCCATCACCCGCTCCAAAGTAATGGAAAGCCAACCTTCCTTGGTTTTTAGTAACGAAATGAGCCTTTTAGCCCGAATGAAGGGAGGAAGGCTTATTTTTATCCGTGGGTCATTCCTCCATCCCGCTGCCTGGCATACCCAATTCCCATGCAGATTTTCTTGACAAAACAGGTAATTGGTGCTAAAATACTTTTGCCCGTGAAGTAAGGATGTTTCTTCATAAACATTCGCCGGGTAAAGCGGCGCGGGGTGGAGCAGTCAGGTAGCTCGTCGGGCTCATAACCCGGAGGTCGCAGGTTCAAATCCTGCCCCCGCAACCAGTTATCAACACAACTTTATATAAAGGTGTAAATTTTTTTTGTGTGGATCGGGATCGGGCAATGTCCGATCCCTATCTAAAAGCCAGGCTCACGTAGCTCAGGAGGTTAGAGCGTATCCTTGGTAAGGATAAGGTCACCGGTTCGAGTCCGGTCGTGAGCTCCACATGGCGGCGTAGCTCAGTTGGCTAGAGCATGCGGTTCATACCCGCAGTGTCCGGGGTTCGAATCCCTGCGCCGCCACCATTTTTTATTTCGAAGAACTTTTCATTCCAGGGTCTTTATCATTTCAATCAACAATACGACTCATTACACTTTTAGGCGATTGTCGAATTGTCTAACTGGGCAAAGGAGGAGTTATCGAAAATGGCCAAGAAGAAGTTTGAGAGGACGAAGCCGCATGTTAACGTGGGGACCATTGGTCATGTGGATCATGGGAAGACGACGTTGACGTCGGCGATCACGTATTGTTTAGCGAGCCAGG
>PWRN01000050.1 GCA_003556225.1 Syntrophomonadaceae bacterium | reverse complement strand
GTACATCACGAAAACACCTTACCTCTATAACATCATTTTCATGAAAGTCATGAACTGGGATACCTGGAACGCCTTCCCGCCGGAGGTGCAGCAAATCTTTGAAGAAGTCAACGAGCGGTACGTCTACGAGTACGGCGTGCTGCGCACCCTGTACACCCTTTCAGGGCAGGAGTACGCCGTGGATACGTACGGGCACGAGATCATCGAACTGCCCCCGGAAGAAGAAGCCCGCTGGCTTGAAGCCATTGACCCGGTGCCCCAACGCTGGATCGACGATGCGAACGACAAGGGCCTGCCCGGCGAGGAAATCATAATGAAAGCCCGGGAACTGGATGAAAAATACTCCCAGCAGTACGGCGACTACTTCAATTAAAGTCGGCTCCTGGAAAGGATTCGCCGTTCCGGTCCCGGCGGCCGTGTAGCGCGCTGCCGGGACCGGTTATGGTTTTCCCTGCCGCGGCCCGGGAGCCTGCTGGCGGGAGAGAGACACCAGAAAAGAAAAACACTGGAAAACGGAGAACTTTGCTGGTATGATAGGATTGTTGAACGCCCGGGGAAGGTGAAGCAGCGGCATGAACCAACTGGAAAAGATCATTGAAACGCTGGCCCGCAGAACATCCCAGATGGGCCAGGTGGCCCTGGTGGTGGTCATGCTGGTGATCGTCACCAACGTGATCCTGCGCATTCCCTGGAAGCCCCTTCCAGGAACGGTGGAGATGGTGGAGCTGCTGGGAGCCATGCTCCTGGGACTGGGCATCGCCTACTGCCAGCAGATGAAAAGCCATATCTATGTCAGCATCCTGGTGGACCGTTTTGCGCCGCGCACCCAGGCTCTCATTGATACCGTAACCGGCCTGCTGGCCCTGGCGGTCACCACCCTGCTGGCCCGGCAGATCTTCCTCTACGGGAGCAGGATGCTGGATCGAGGTTATACCACCGGGCACCTGCAGATTCCCCTTTACCCTTTTATTTACCTGGTCTCCTTCGGTTTTCTCATTCTCTGCCTGGTGCTGCTCAAGGACCTGCTGAAGGCCGTTCTTCTACTGGTAAAAGGAAAGGAGCCATCATGACGTCTTTGCAAGTGGGCCTGCTGTCCATCCCGCTCTTATTTCTCCTGCTTTTTTTGCGGCTGCCGGTCGCGTTCGTCATGCTGGTGGTGGGTATAGGGGGCTACACCTACCTCACTTCCCCCGGAGCTGCCCTTTCCATTTCCGCGCAAACCATCTACAGCAATTTTGCCAGTTATTCACTCAGTGTCGTGCCGCTTTTTGTCTGGATGGGGTTCATTGCCTTTTATTCCGGGCTGAGCTCCAAGATCTACGATGCCACCTACAAGCTGGTGGGCAACCTGCCCGGGGGTCTTGCCATGGCGACCATCGGGGCCTGCACCGCTTTCGGGGCCATCTGCGGCTCGACGACAGCTACGGCCGCCACGATGAGCGCCGTCGCCCTGCCGGAGATGAGACGCTACAACTACGGGCGCTCTTTTTCCACGGCTACCATCGCCGCGGCGGCCATCCTGGGTGTGATGATCCCTCCCAGCGTGATCTTCATCCTCTACGGGGTCTCCACGGGCGAATCCATCCGGCTGCTCTTCCTGGCCGGCGTTATTCCCGGCCTCCTGCTCATGGGCCTCTTCATGCTGGCTGCCCTGCTCACGGCTTTGCGCAACCCGGCCATCGCTCCCCCCGGCCCCAGCGTCGTGGTGAAAGAGAAACTTAAAGCCCTGTTTTCCGGGGGCATGGAAGTAATCGTGATTTTTATCGTGGTGATCGGCGGGCTCTTTGCCGGCTGGTTTACGCCGACGGAAGCCGGCGGCGTGGGGGCCTTCGCCACGCTGCTGGTATGCCTGGTACGGAGAACGCTCAGCTGGCAGGGTTTCAGCAATTCCCTCAGCGATGCCATCCGCCTCTCGGCCATGATCATGTTTCTTTCGGCTGCCGCCTTTATTTACGGGCGCTTCCTGGCCATCACCGGCCTGCCTTCCTACGTGGCCACCCTGGCGGTGGAAATCCCCCTGCCCCCCGTGGTGGTCTTGATCGCCGTCCTGGTGGTCTACTTCATCCTGGGGCTTTTTATCGACGGCCTGGCCCTCGTGCTGATGACCACCCCCATTTTCTACCCCGTGGCAGTTTCCCTGGGATTCGATCCCATCTGGTTCGGGGTGATCGTGGTCCTGGCCCTGGGCATGGGCGTGATTACCCCTCCCGTGGGGGCCAACGTCTACGTCGTCGCCGGCGTGGCCAAGGGTATCGACGTGATGGAGATTTTCCGGGGGGTCTGGCCCTACCTGCTGGCCATCTTCCTGTGTATCGCCATCTTGATCGCCTTTCCCGGGATCGCCCTTTTCCTGCCGGAGCTGGCCCGGGCCAGCCTGTAAACCCCGCCGCCGAGCAAACCGGGCGCTCTAAGAGGGCAAACTTCTCCCGGAAGCATACTTTTCCCCTGGAAAAATCTTGTCGCAAATCCAGTGAGCCGAAAGCAAGCAGGGAAACAGCACGAATACCTGACTAAACTTAAGAACCTTATGGCGTGATGCAAATTATGTCAGCTGACCGTTCCCAGCGCTTCATTTTTCTGTTAGAATGGAGGTGCTGGATTTTACTAACTTTCGATTGGGAGGGTCTACATGAACCGTCAGAAATCGGGTTTCCATCCCGGCCTTTGTCTCCTCATCCTTTTTTTCCTTATGACCCTGACGCTTTCCTTTAGCGGCTGCGGTGAACTTCCAGAAGAATATGAACCTGATCCTGAACTCCAGGAACAATTCTTAAGCTGGGCTGTGCCCCTCTACCGGCAGGTGGAGCGTTCCGATCAAGACTGGATGTTCCTCTCCAAGTCCATCGTTTTCTATGCCGATGACGAGGAAGACGTGGAAGTCGTGGAAGAGAGGAACCGGGCCTCCATCCTGCTGCACCAGGAACTGCTGGAAGAAGTGGATCCCTCCACCGATAATCCCGATGAGCTGGCCATTATCGAGCAGAGCGAAGCTCTTTTCCAGGCCCGGCTGCAGGCCTGCCTGGAAATCCAGGAGTACCTGGACCGGGGAGAAAAACCCGACCTACAAAGCGATGCCTTTGTGCAGATCCGCGAGAGGACCCGGGAGCTGGCCACGACCTTTGAATCCACCATGAAAGAGTACGATGTTGTGTGGGCACACCTGAAGTATCACAATTGATCCAGGAGGGCTGAGCGCCTTGCAATGTGATAAATGCGCGGAAAAAGCCTGCTACCAGGGCCAGGACTGCCTGGAAGGCCGGGAGGAGCCCCGGGCCGCCTACTCCGCCGAAGATCAGGCGATGCACCGTGTTGCCACGGCCATTGAGGGTTCCTTTTACATGCAGAAAACCCGGGTGGAGGAATTGATGATTTTCTGCCGGGATATGGGCATGGAAAAGATCGGCGTGGCCTTCTGTGTGGGACTGGCCGAAGAAGCGCGGGTCCTGTGCGCCTACTTGAGGAACCACTTTACCGTTTCCAGCGTCTGCTGCAAGGTCTGTGGCACGACCAAGGAATCCCTGCAACTGCCCAAAATAAAAGAGGGCCGCTACGAAGCCATGTGCAACCCCGTGATGCAGGCCCGGCTGCTGCAGGCGGAGCAAACCCAGCTGAACGTGCTGGTGGGTCTTTGCATCGGGCACGACATCCTTTTCAGCAAGTATTCAGATGCCCCGGTGACAACCCTCATTGTCAAGGACCGGGTCCTGACCCACAACCCCGTGGGGACCCTGTATTCCCGTTACTACAAAAACAAGCTGCTGCAGAAGAAACAGCTGCAGCAGCCTAGTTATCAAAATCAAACCCCTTAGGAGGCCATCACGGCCAGGCCTCCCAGTAACCTTTTTCGGATGGTTAATTGCTTTGCGCGGAAAGAGCGAGAAACGTATATCTTTACCCCTTCCTGGGCATATTCCGTGTACTCCTCTTTGTTCGACGGTTCACCTGCTTGCACGGCAGGCCTGTACGAAAACCCCGATCAACCGCCGCACATCACCATCTTTACCGTCACGGCATCGGTATCCTTCTTCTTCAACAAATACTCCTTGGCGTCCTGTGTCATTTCTACCACCATGCGATCACCTCCCTGCTCTCTTCTTCGATTATACTATATTATATATTCGCTGTCAATATAATATCATGGAAGAAGTGGGCCTTTCCGACCTGTCCCACTTCTCCGAAGCAATTTCGTATTTTATGAATCCTGGAACCCCCGGATAGATTTAAACGGTGGCGGGGTCAATCGCCCTGCTGAGAGCGGATGAAACTCTCGTTTAACAGCGGCCCGGCCGCGGCGAGATCCCCCTGGATATCTGCAAAAACGGAAAAATTATGGACGAAGCGCTCCGCCAGGACCTGGGCCTGCTTTTGAAAGGCCTCCTTGTCTTTCCAGGTATCTTCGGGCCAGAGGATCTCTTTTGGCACCCCGGGACATTCCCGGGGAACCATGAGGTTAAAGACCGGGTCTTTCTTGTAGCTGGCGGAGGTTAATTTGCCGGTAATGGCAGCCCGCACCATGCGGCGGGTGTAGAGGATATCCACCCGCTCGCCCACCCCGTAAGGTCCGCCGATCCACCCCGTGTTCACCAGGTAGACATCCGCCCCGCGCCTGTCAATTTTCTCCTTCAACAGGCGGGCGTAAACCGTGGGCGGCAGGGGCAGGAAGGGCGCGCCAAAACAGGTGGAGAACGTAGCCACCGGCGTGGTGACGCCCCGCTCGGTTCCCGCCAGCTTGCTGGTGTAACCGGAGAGGAAATGGTACATGGCCTGGTCGCTGTTCAAGCGGGAGACCGGGGGAAGCACGCCGAAGGCATCGGCGGTGAGAAAGATGATCACGTTGGGGTGCCCGGCCACGCCGGGGACCACGGCGTCGGGAATGAAGTCCACGGGATAGCCGGCCCGGGTGTTCTCCGTGATCGTCTTGTCGCCGAAATCGAGCTCCCCGGTTGCGGGATGGGCCACGACATTCTCCACCACCGCGCCAAACTTGATCGCGTTCCAGATCTGGGGTTCCCGCTCCCGGGAAAGGTCAATACACTTGGCGTAGCAGCCGCCTTCCAGGTTGAAAATCCCGTGCTCTGACCAGCCGTGCTCGTCGTCTCCGATTAAAAAGCGGTCGGGATCCGCCGACAGGGATGTTTTCCCCGTGCCCGAAAGGCCAAAAAACAGGGTCACATCCCCTTCCTTCCCCACGTTGGCGGAACAGTGCATGGAAAGCACACCCCGGCGGGGCAGCAGGTAGTTCATCACGGAAAAGATGGATTTCTTGATCTCCCCGGCGTAATGGGTGCCCCCGATCAAGATCATGCGCTTTTCAAAATCGAGGATCACAAAGGCCTCGGAGTGGGTGCCGTCCACGGTCGGATCGGCCTGGAAACCGGGCGCACAGATCACGGTGAAGTAAGGCTTAAAGCTCTCCTGCTCCTGCGGGCCGGGTCGCAGGAAGAGCTGCCGCGCGAACATGTTCTGCCAGGCCAGCTCGTTGATAAAGCGAATGGGATAGCGGTAGTTCATCTCGGATCCCACGAATCCGTCGAAGACAAAAAGTTCCCGGCCCTGCAGGTAGGCGCAAAGGCGTCTATGTAACTGCTCGAATTTTTCCGGGCTGATCGGCCTGTTCACCGGACCCCACCAGATCTCCCCGGACACCTGGGGCGACTCCACGATAAACTTGTCCTGGGGCGAACGGCCGGTATAGCGCCCCGTTCTCACGCACAGCGCCCCGCTGCTGCTCAGCGTGCCCTCGCCCCGGTAGGTGGCTTTCTTCACCAGGCCGGGCACGGAGAGGTTGTGATAGACCCGTCCCGTGTTGTATAACCCTACACTTTCCAGGCTCAACGACTGCTTTTCTTGCAAACCTTTCCCTCCCATGGAACGTAAACCAAGTATTGATTTAAATTAGTATAAACCAAAATCTCCTGAAAGAAAAGGCCCCGCAACATTTTTGCGCCCTCGAACAGGAGGCGCAGGTTCCTTGTTCGTGTAAAGTTACTGTAGGGGTTTACAGGGAAACGATTTTTAAGTATAGAAAGAGGGCCTTCACATCCGACAGAATGTAACCCCCGGGTAGGAAAACGAGGTTCCGTTCAACGGTTGCCTCCAGGCCCAGATCAGGATAAAATAAGGGGAAAGCCGGGGCACTGCCGTCGACTGCCCCGCAGCGGAGCCGGCTTTTCACTTGCGGGAGCACCCGTCGCCCGCTGGCGCCTCGTGGCGCCGGCGCCGGCCCAGGAGATTAGGCCTTAACTCCTAAACTCTTAATACCTGTGCATTTTAGGCAAGGATTTTCGAGCGATCGTGTGCATGCCGATCTTATCGACGGTACAAGGAGGCATTTTAAAATCCAACTTTTATGGTTCAGGCTCGTCCAGGTTAGGGGATCAAGGGATCATGGAACAAGGGGGTAATGCACGTGCCGGCCAACCTGACACCACAGTATTACGCCGCGGAAGAAGCCTACAAAAAAGCGACCACGGTGGAGGATAAAATCGCGGCCTTGCAGGAAATGCTCTCGGTCATCCCCAAGCACAAGGGGACCGAAAAGCTGCAGGGAGACATCAAGCGTCGCCTCTCCAGGGCCCGGGAAGAGGGGCAGAAGAAATCCAAAACCGCCGCCTACAATCCCTTTCACGTGGAAAAACAGGGCGCCGGACAGGTAGTCCTGGCCGGGTACCCCAACACGGGGAAGTCTTCCCTGGTGGCCACCTTGACCCGGGCCCGGGTCAAAGTGGCGGATTTTCCTTTTACCACGGCCGTCCCGGCCACGGGCATGATGCCCTACGAGGATATCTTGATCCAGCTGGTGGACACCCCGCCCTTCAGTGCCGAAGGCGCCCCGGCGGGTTTGCTCAACACCTTTAAACGTGCCGACCTCCTGCTGGTTGTGGTCGATGCCAGCAGCGATGACTGCCTGGAAGAACTGGAGCAAACCCTGGCCTTCTTGACCGGGAAGAACGTGATCCAGCCCCCGCATGCGGGGATGGAAGAAGCTGCTGCTCCCGGAGAGGCAGAAGCGCAAGGGCACAGCGTGCCGTACCGCCTGCTGGCCACCAAGATGGATCTTCCCCAGGGCAAAGAAAACCTGGAGATTATCCGGGAATTAAAACCCGGGCTGCAGTTCGTGACCGTTTCCACGCAGAGTGAAGGGGAACTGCAGCGTCTGAAAGAGATGATTTTTGCCGATTTGGAGATCATCCGGGTCTACACCAAGGCACCGGGGAAAGACCCGGACATGGAAACGCCTTTTGTGTTGAAAAAAGGCGAAACCGTCCTTGACCTGGCCTACAACATCCACCGGGACTTTCCCGAACGGCTGAAGAACGCCCGGCTCTGGGGCTCGTCCAAGTTCGAGGGCCAGTCGGTTGCCCGGGAGTACATGCTGGAGGACAGGGATATCGTGGAATTGAACCTGGCCTGAGCCGAATTTGCCCTGACGCTGAGGCCCGCGTCTTCCGGCTGCGGGCACCGCGGCCGGGCCTGCCGGTGAAGGCCGCCGGGAAAGATGATTATGATAAATAAATTGTCGCAAACCCGGAAGCGGAGGGTAAGAAGGGAAACGAGAATTTAGTGCCGAGCAAGCTTGATCACCACAATAAATTTTCCACCTATGATCCAGATCACAGCCCCGGCGCGCCCGGGCTGCTATAATGAAATTAGTTCAATCAGGGATAGGAGGAAAACACCATGAAACGAAAAATCGTGCATATTGACGAGGAAAAATGTACCGGCTGCGGCCTTTGTGTGCCCGCCTGCCATGAAGGCGCCATCCAGATTATCGACGGCAAGGCCCGCCTGGTGGAAGACAAGCTTTGTGACGGGTTGGGTGACTGCCTGGGAGAATGCCCGGAAGATGCCATTTTTATCGAAGAGCGGGATGCTGATCCTTTCGACGAGGAAGCTGTCCAGGTCCACCTGGAGAAGCTGCGCACGGAGGACGAGGAAGGGACCGGGGAACTGGCCTGCGGGTGTCCGTCTTCCACCGTCCGGACCCTGGAGCGGAAGGAGACCGCATCCAACCCGGCCGGGGAGACGGGCGGCGACCCAGAGGTGCTCTCGGAACTGAGGCAGTGGCCCGTGCAGCTGGGCCTGCTGCCCCCGCGCGCCAAGTTTTTCCAGGATGCCAACCTGCTGGTGGCGGCCGACTGCGTGCCCTTCGCGTACGGCAACTTCCACCGGGATTTCCTGCAGGACCAGGCCCTCGTGGTTGGATGCCCCAAGCTGGATGATGCCAACGCACATTTCCAGAAACTCACGGAGATCTTTAAGCAGAACCAGATCAACAAGGTGACCATCGCCATCATGGAAGTGCCCTGCTGCTCCGCCCTGCAGCGCATCGTCCAGGAAGCCATCAAGGCCGCAGGCAAGAGCATCCCGGTGGAACTCGTCGTGGTCAGCGCCGAAGGAGAAATCGTCAACCGGGAACAAGTCGCGGCGGTCTAAGCGGCCTGGCACTGGCACAGCACCTCGCGGCCAGGCTGTCACCGTGCAATCCAATCTTTCCACAACAAAAGAAAAAGGATAGAGTCCCCTCTTTACAGGGATGTTCTATCCTTCTTGTTTTCTGCCATCTGCACCACCGGTGATCCACAGGGACGGTTCTTCTGGATCACTCCCCCGGCGAGCCAAGGGATCTTTGGGGTCGGTTCTCCTGGATCTTTTACTTCCCAGAGAATGTTTTCCCTCCCTGCAAAGAACGCCTGGCCATCGTCCTCTCCCCGGGCTGCTAAGGGATAATCTTGTTCAAGGTGAATTCAATGATGCCCTCGGCCCCGGCCTCTTTCAGCTTGTAAATCAGGTTGCGTACCGTTCGCTCGTCGGTGACCGTCTCCACGGCCACCCAGTTATCCTCGTGCAGGTTGGAGATGGTGGGCCGCCGCAGGGCGGGGAGCAGGGCCAGGACTTTATCCAAATTCTCCTGGCTGACATTCATCTTCAGGCATACTTTTTCCTCGGCCAGCAGGGCACCCCGTAAGAGGGTGCAGATCTGTTCGATCTTATTTCGTTTCCAATCCACCTGCCAGCTCTCCCTGTTCACGATAAAGCGCGGTGTGGATTCCAGGATGGTTTCGATGATCCGCAGGTTGTTGGCCTTGAGGGAGCGGCCTGTTTCCGTGAGTTCCGCAATGGCATCCACCAGGGTAGGGGGCTTTACTTCCGTGGCGCCCCAGGAAAACTCTACGCTGGCCTGCACCTGGTGCTTTTCTAAAAACTGGCGCGTCACTTCTACCAG
>PWRN01000071.1 GCA_003556225.1 Syntrophomonadaceae bacterium | reverse complement strand
CGGTCCCACTTACCCCGATAATATCGCCGATATCCATTTCCCGGTATAGTTCATACGGGGCTTCCCCTACGGTATCCTGCCGCACATAGATTTGGATCTGCCCGCTGCTGTCCTGGATATGGGCAAATCCCGCTTTGCCATGGCCTCTTCGTGTCATAATGCGGCCGGCCAGGTGAACTTCCTGGCCTTCTTTTTCTGCGTAAGCATCCAGGATCTCCTGGGCACAGGAGTCAATTTCGTATTTTTCCCCGTAGGGTTCCATGCCCTTGCTCCTGAACCTCTCTAACTTTTCCCAGCGATACCGCAGCTGATCCCGGACCTGATCCTCAGACATCGGTGCCAAACCCCCATCAAGTGGTTTACTTAATTTCCACGACCTGGTACCGAATGGTCCCGGCCGGCACCTTAACTTCAATAATCTTGCCCGCTGAAGCCCCAAAGATCGCCTTGCCCACTGGCGATTCATTGGAAATCTTGTGGTTGGATGGATCCGATTCCGCTGAGCCCACGATGGTAAACTCCAGGCTTTCATCTTCATCCAAATCTTTCAGGACCACTGTTGAGCCGAAACCCACGATTCCCTTGCTCACATCTTCGTCCCCAATAAGGCGGGCATTGCGGAGCATTTTTTCCAACGTAATAATACGTCCTTCAATAAAAGCCTGTTCATTTTTCGCATCTTCATACTCGGAGTTTTCCGAAAGATCGCCGAAGGATATAGCCGTCTTAATGCGGGAGGCAACTTCCCGGCGCTTCACAGACTTAAGGTGAGAAAGTTCTTCTTCAAGCTTTTTCAAGCCGTCTTGAGTAAGAACTACCTCCTTTGACGACATGACTCTCGCTCCTTTAAAAACAAAATAACCCTCACGTAAGCATTCAGGAAGAACCCGAACTTTTCGTTGCTGCGTAAGAAAACAGTTCTTTTGCTAGCGATAACAGTACTAGAACAGTGAATGAAGAACAAGTGCCAAGTTCTCCTTGACACTTTCCGTTAAAAGGTGAAAATGCTGCTTCGTCTCTGATGTAAGCTGTACAGATTTCATCCTGCCCACTATCAATAGGGTTTAAATCGTAATCATTATAGAAGAATTTCCGTCATTTGTCAAATAAAATATGTTCCCTTGCAGCTCCGCTGAAGTTTGGGTGTCATACTGTGCTCAAACTGGCCCTTTGGGTCTGTCGCTTTTGCTGTGCTTTCAACTTGATCGATGTAATGAATTCCGAAGTGACCGGGCGCTCGAAACTCCGAAAGCCCGCCAGTTTAAACCCATGTTTATCTGCCAGCGCGCTGATCTCTTCCACCCGTTCCAGGCTCAATTCCCTTCCCAGGGAGTAGCTTTCGAAGCGCTTTTCCAGGGCTAAAATCATGGTTTCAGCCATGCAGGCATAAGCCATTTGGGGTGGAAAACCAAAGTTAAAATTGAAGTTGACCTCATCTCCAGGGACTTCCACAACTCCACCTTCGATAATCAAAACATCATCTCGTTCCCGGGCCACACGAACAGAGACATCCCGCGGCCTGGCGACATCACAGACCACGGCTCCCGGTTTTAAATCATCGGGCTCGATCAAGCTGTCGGCTGTACTGGAAACGGCCACAACAACATCCGCGGAGCGCAGCGAATGCTTGACATTGGCAGTCGTATGAGCTACCAGGCCCGTTTTATCCAGGATCTCTTCTGCCAATTTCTCCAGGCGCTGCTCGTTCCTGGCAACCAGGGTCAACTGGTTTACTTTCCGGGCCAGCAGGAGCGCACAAACCCGGCCAATAGAGCCGGTCGCACCCAAAACGGTGACCTGCGCCTTTTCCAGGTTCAGGCCCATCATCTGCGCGGCCCTTTCCGTTCCCTGTATGGCTGTCGCCACCGTATAACTGTTTCCCGTCGTGACCGCGACATTCAGGTTGCGCGCAACTGTGATCCCTGCATCGCCCACCACCGCTGTCATTGCTCCCAGGCCAACAATCTTCGCCCCCGCCCGGGCTGCTTTTTTCCCCGCCGCGATGATTTTTCTCAACGTTACGCGGGAAGGAAGCTGCAGCATCTGTTCCGAGGTCAAGGTAACGCCCACAAAGCATCCTTCAATACGGCCGTACGGAGAAGTAATCCCCGTAATCTGAGAGGTCATCAGGGGGGGGAGCAGACGAATGGCCGAATTGACCATAGATTCAGGCCAGCTTCGCATGAATGCAAGCTTGCGGAACACGTCTTCTGTACTGAGGGGATGCAGGATGAAACCGAAATCAACGGGGCTCTGAACTGTTTTTGCCATATTTGCTAAAGTCTCCTTCCTGCGATCAGTCTTTTCGCGTTCGCTTCATGTTCCTCTAAACCAAAGAAAGAATGCGCGGTTTGATGTTCAGCTTCTCCAACAGTTGGTTGTACTCCTCGGGGCTTAACTCCCCCTGGCTGCCCGCGTAGGCAACCAGCAGGGCCTCCATTACATTGGTCCCAAAGGAGCGGCCCTGTATTTCGGGCGTCGTTGTCACCAGGGTCTTCACCCCGCGGTTGGACAGCATATCAATATCTGCAGCGGTGACCGTATTGGTGATCATGGTTTTTCCGGGCAGGGCAGGTGGCATGTAGCGCCTGATGAAGTGAAAATCGCCGGCGATGATATCTGCAAGCAGAAAAAAATTCGGGAAGCGGGTTTTGCTGGTTTCCTGCTTTTTGCCCGTGGGATAGATCATCGAAAAAGGGAGAAGGCGGATCACGGGAACAAGGACCCGGGCAAAACCCGCCAGGGTCGTAAGGGATCGCAGCAATACGGGAAGGTTGAGGATGAAAGCCAGGTCCCCGTAATACATCTCGCAGCCGGCCTCTTCCAGGCTTTGTGAAAGACCGAAGCGGTCCATCGCACTGACAACCAACACCTTTTTCCCGCCTTGCAGGATCTCGGTTTCGGCAGCCAGGCTTTGCACTACCCGTCTTTCCAGGGTGTTTTTTAGCCCGGTCCCATCAACAATAGGGGTCTGACGGGCTGCAGCGGCAACCTTCTGGGCCTCCCGCATCGTATAACGGCGGTTCACCGCTTCAATGTAGATGTCCATGCCTCCGAGTCCAAAAGCATCTACTTTGCCGTCATGATTCCGAACAAAGCGGACCATTTCGTCCATGCTGCCATTGGTACCCCTGCGCTGCACGTTGAACCGCTGCCCCATCAACTCCACTTCTGCTGTATGGTCGCGCTGTGAAGAACCCAGGCTGATACTGACCACGTTTTTCACCCTCTACCACCTTCCTAAACCTACTGCTATCCCGGCGGGCAAGCCATTCCAGCTTCCTCAATCATTTCAAGGTTTCCGGGAATTATTCCAGGACCAGCTGCAAAACGTCTTCAAAGCGCTGGAGACTGAGCGTGCAGTCTTGCTTGATCGGGGAGTCTCCCAGTTCGATAAACACAACTTCCCCGTCCAACAAGGCATCCGCCAGTTTAAGCCACCTCGGGGAACCGATCACGATCACGACCTCGTATGCCTGCAGTCGTGTAATGCGTTCCATAATATCGTTAAAAAAATCCAAGGCACTTTTCCCCTGGACCAGGTCCCAGCGTTCCCTGTCGTCCATGACCCACACGAAATCCACGCCTCGCTCCTCAGCCGCCCGGCGAACTTCATCTTTGTTTTTGAGGGGAAAACCTACGACAGCCACCCGCTTGCCCTTGCGTAGCTCACCCATGGCTTCCAGGCGGGAAATTAAAGATCGATCCAGCTTCAGTTGGGCGGCAACTTCCTGCTGAGAAATTCCCCGAGATCTCAAGGTAAAAACCTTTTCCAGGGTTTCTTGTATTTTGCGCAAGCTGATGACTTTATCTCCTACGCGGAAATATTCCAGGGACATCGGAATCAACCCCTTACCTTGGCCTGTGCACAATTCTGTGTACAAAATCATTCTACCAGAATCCCCGGCAATTCTCAACAAGGTTTAACCGTCTCGCGGCAAATTTATTGGCGGCAAAATAAAAAAAACCGCCGTTCATCTGCGACGATCTCATCTGGAGTGCTCGAACCGGGAAGATATAGCTGCTTTTCCTCAGCAAGCGGAACAGGGCAACAGGTTCTCCCGCAGCACGGGAAGTTTTGGTCCCGTCGATCCCTGGTGTACTATTTACATATTCTTTTCCCATGCTGCTCATCTTGATGAAACCGGTGCAAGCCCACGATCACCGGGGATCTTAGCGCGATCGAATACCGATCTGGACCCAGCGTTTCGTAAGGCTCGTTTCTGCCAGATCATGTCGACAAACGCTTCCAGCCTTGTCTCGACACCACCCCGGGCCGTCTGTTCATCAATAAAAAACGTTAAAATGGGGATGTCGAGTTCCTGGCTCAAGTGCGGCATCATGCTTTTTGCTACAATCTCCGGAATACAGGTAAACGGCGCCAGCTGGATCACACCATCAAAGGACTTGGCGGCGAACCGTACCACATCTCCAATGCTGTTTTGTCCATGGCCGCCGATATTTAGGGGTAAATAAGGCTGGGCCAGTTCCCGGGCAGAGAGATCCCCATGACGGGAGAAGACATCGTGCCGCACATAATTGGTCATGAAGATGCTGCGATGACATTCAACCCCCATTTCCCCCATCATTTCTTCCAAGAAAAAATTGGCTGCCGGCTCGATCTGGACATAGATCTCCCCGACAATGCCCACGCGCAACACCTCCCGGTTCGGATCTTGTGGGACCTGGTGCAACCGCTCGATACCGGCAATGCTCGCTTCTTCTATCTCTTCCAGGGTGCGTGCCTGGCGGATGTAGCCAAGAGCTTGTCGAAAAGCCTTCGAAGTTGCTCCTGTTTCTGTTTCCAGGGGGCGGATACGGTGGGAGAGTATCTCCAGATCATCGAGGGCAATCATCATTTTCCATGCTTTCTTGATATACCGCACCATCTGCAGCCATGAAGTTTTTCCCCGCAGCCCGTTTAACTTTTTCAGCGTGTCCAGGGGAACCTGGTAAGGGGGCCAGAAAAAAAACAGCCTTGGTTCATGCCCCAGCTCACGGAGGATCCGCTGGTGAATTTCTCCATAGTAACCTGCCCGACAGGGACCTCGCCCGCCCGCACTGAGCAGAGCGTCTGCTCCTCTTTCCATGGCTTCAAGGTAGGTGCCCATGAGGATTTTAAAGGGAATACAGGCAAATTCCGGTGAGTGAACCGCTCCCAGGGAAAAGGTATTGGCCGTGGGCTGAAGCGGGGGAATGACTTCGTGACCCAGGTCCTGCAGCAATCTCTCCATGGCCATTGTTGCATACCCGATATGGGCAAAGCTGATCTTCATCGCCTTCCTCTCCTCCTCAAACAAAAGAACACCTGCGGTATTATCGCTGATCGGCCAGCAAAGCCACTAGAACCTTGTTCCCAGGCCAACCTCCCGGAGATCTGCCCACTTGCCGCAGCGACCGCCCCAACGCGCCAGCACTTCTTCCTTAACGGTAAGATTCACCACTTCACAGCAGTTGGGACAATCCCTGCACTCAAAGCTGCTGGCCTGGTAAGCCATTTCACTGACTTCAAATCCCTTAAACCTGGTTTCTCCGGAAGATTCCACCGCTGCACGGGCCAGCATCGCCGCACCGATGCCACCCATGACGCCATAGTAGCCGGGAACGGTGACGGGCATCTCCAGGGCTTTTTCAAAGGCCGCCTTAATGCCTGCATTTGCCGCCACGCCTCCCTGGAATACAACGTTGGGTCGTATCTCCTTCCCTTTTCCCACGTTGTTCAGATAATTGCGCACCAGGGCCTCGCAAAGACCGGCAATAATATCGGGCATGGATGTGCCAACCTGCTGTTTATGGATCATATCCGATTCGGCAAAAACCGAGCAGCGCCCGGCGATGCGAACGGGGTTTTGACTCTGCAGGGCCAACTCGCCGAATTCTTCGATGGGCACATTGAGTCGGGCGGCCTGGTGATCCAGGAAAGAGCCGGTGCCGGCCGCACAGACAGTGTTCATTGCAAAATCGACAACGATGCCATCTCGAAGAAGAATCATCTTGGAGTCCTGGCCGCCGATCTCCAAAACCGTTTGGACCCCGGAAACCACGTGGGTGGCAGCCAATCCATGGCAGGTAATTTCATTTTTAATCGTGTCGGCTCCTAGAAGGACCCCGGTCAAGGTGCGAGCACTACCCGTCGTGCCGACCCCGCATATTTTTAGGGGCATGCCCCGGATCCTTTTTTCCAGGGCTTTTAAACCCTCCTGCACCACCCTGATGGGCTGGCCCTGTGTTCTCAAGTACAGCTCGGCCAGCACCTCCAGGTGCTCATTTAACAGCACCATACCGGTACTGACAGAACCCACGTCCACACCCAGGTATACCTTTTCCAAGCGACAAACGCCTCCTCATGCTTGTTGTTATGGTTGTTCCTGCACTAAACTCTGGGGGTCAGGCCCGGCCTTTGCCTGGCTTTCAACATGTCCAAAAACGCCTCAAGGCGCGTTACAAGGCCCGCGTCACCGGAATGTTCGTCGATGGTAATCTTTAAAAAGGGCACCTGCCCCCGGTCGCGAGATTCCAGTTCCAGCAATTTATCCACCATGGCATCCGGGCCGCAGGCAAATGCAGTCACGTGGATCAGGCCGTCCAAAAAGTCTAACTGGGACAGGTAATGAAGTCCGGCCCAAACTACCCGGTTGCTGTAATACCAGTAGAGATCTTCCTTGAGTTGCCGGGACATTGTCCGCAAGCGGCTGTCGGCAACCCGTTCTACGGTCCAGACTTCGCAGCCGGCATCTTTTAAGATTTGCAGTAAGTTGGCATTGATGAAGGGATCATACACGACATAGGGGTAGCCCACCACAGCAATCCTCAACCCTGCATGCTGTTTCACTTCCCGCGCAGGGAGCCTGGGCCTCCCGGATGACTCCGCTTCTCGCATCGCCTCTTCGGGAGGAAGGCCTGCATATTGCCATTCCCGGTAAGCCTGGAATACGCGGCGGGCCTGCAGGTATCCCCTGCTGACCTGGCGCAAAGGATAGCCCAACTGCTCTCCCAGCGTCTGAAAAAAAAGGAAGTTGGAGAAACGCCCCCTGCGCATGCGATATTCCAGATCGAGCAAGGGAGGGAGATCGGTCGCGGAAAAACGAACCATGTCGGGCAAACCCAAAAATTTCGGACAGAAAGTTGAACGTCCATCTGCGCTGATCATCCTGGGTACAAAGAGGTAATCTACCCGGTCCTTCAAATCCGCCACGTGACCGTGGTAGATCTTGATGGGAAGGCAGGCGTCGGTTACTGCGTCCCTGACGCCCATCTCCAGGATATTCTTGTTCGTCTGCCGCGACAATACAACGTTCAGCCCAAGCTCTTCCAAAAAAACCTTCCACAGGGGGAAAAAGGTATAATACGCCAGGGTTCGCGGTATCCCAATGGTTTTTGGCATAAGTCCTCACCAAGACCGACCTTCTCGCTTAATAGCCACACGTAACAAAAAACACTTTTCTATTTTACCCAATAACCCCGCGGCAGGTCAAGGGATTTACACCGCAGCCTGCACGACGTTGCTGCAAAGGATACGCTGATTTAGGCTTTCGAGATGATAATTGGTCGTTCTTTCCTGCTTAGATGTTGGAAAAGGAGCGAAGGCCGCTGAAGCATGAACAAACTGACGGACTGGAATCTTGACCCTCTTCTTGTCTCCAGTCCAGGCGAGTGGTATAATTTAGCAGCAAACCTGGCAGATCTTGCATCAAAAAAGCCGAGATCTTGTTTTGCGATCCAGTGTAAGGAGGAAACGAGCATCGTGAATAACGCTCCCCCATCCAGAAAACACAACAACCCGATCCCCGAGCTGGTGGCCCCGGCAGGCGACCTGGAACGCTTGCAGGCCGCGGTAAAATATGGTGCCAGCGCTGTTTATATGGGAACGGGAGGCTTCGATCTGAGAGCCTTCGCTCCCGGCTTCACCCCCACTGAACTCAGGGAAGGAATCCGCCTGGCCCACGAAGCCGGCGTGAAAGTCTACCTCACGTTTAATCTGCTTGCTCACAACCGGCACCTGGAAGAGGCCGGCAGGGAGCTGGAGAAACTTGAAGCATTAGCTCCAGATGCCATCATCCTGGCCGACGCCGGTTTATGGAGCCTGGCCAGGGAAGTTGTGCCCCATCTTCCCGTTCATCTCAGCACCCAGGCGGCAGCAACCAACTGGCGAAATGTGAAGTTCTGGTCGGATATCGGTGTAAAAAGAGTCAATCTTTCCCGAGAACTTACCCTGGAAGAAATACGGGAAATACGGGAAAAGGTGGATACAGAGCTGGAAATTTTTGTCCATGGAGCCATGTGCGTGGCCTATTCGGGAAGGTGCCTGTTGAGTGCTTACTTTACCGGCCGCGGAGCAAACCGGGGAGAGTGCACCCAGCCCTGCCGCTGGAGCTACGAGCTATACGAGCAAAGCCGCCCCCGGGACCCCCTTCTTGTAGCAGAAAGCAGGGAGGGCAGCTTTATTCTCAGCTCGCGAGACCTGTGCATGATCCGTCATATTCCTGCACTGGTTGAGTCCGGTGTGCAAGGGCTGAAGATCGAAGGCCGCATGAAAAGCGTACACTACGTCGCAACTGTGACCCGGACTTACCGTGAAGCCCTGGACCGTTATTGTGCCGAGCCTGCAGGCTATACCGCTGATCCAGCCTGGGAGGCTGAACTTCAAAAAGTGAGCCACCGCCCCTATCATACAGGATTTTATTTTGGCCGACCGGAACAAGTTGATCCCGCTGATCAGCGCAGCTACCTGGGAAACTGCGAGTTGGCCGCCCTGGTTTTAACCTATGAAAAAGATTCCGGGATGGCCGTCGTGGAACAGCGCAACCGTTTTGCCGTAGGAGATCTGCTGGAGATCATGGGCCCGAAGAAAGAGCCTCATCCTTTCCGGGTTCAGCAGATATTTGATGAGCAGGGAAGAGCATTAGCAGCGGCACCCCATCCCCGACAAATCCTTCGTCTCCCGGTGGAACAAGAACTATCCTACCTGGATATGATCAGAAGATACGTGACAGATTGAACGAAGGCAAAAAGGACCTCAGTCACTGCAAACCATCCTGATAATTTCGTCTTTTAATGGGACGGTGGCTGGTGGATGATGGAAGCAAGCGACTGCTTATTTATTTTTTGGCGATCAATTTTACCCGGGAATAAACCTTGCTTCCCTGCTTACCCTCAGCTATAAGATTGCGGATCTCTTTCGCTTTGAAGCAAGCTCATATTTTAATCTTGCTGCTACATTTATCTCGCTGCTCACTTTACAGTGCTACTCAGTTCGGTTATAATAAAACTTAACGTCGGGGCGTAGCGCAGTTTGGCAGCGCGCCTGCTTCGGGAGCAGGAGGTCGCGGGTTCAAATCCCGCCGCTCCGACCAGGAATTTAGACTAACGGGGGAAGGAAACCCCCGTTATTTTTTTGCCTTTTCCCAGAGCGGAAAAGCTCTCTTGGATCCCCAAATGTTTTACCTGCAGATTCTTCGCCGGTTTTACCCATCCTTTCTCAAAAAGTGATTACCCCCTTAGCACAGAAAAATG
>PWRN01000001.1 GCA_003556225.1 Syntrophomonadaceae bacterium | reverse complement strand
TGGTTTTTCTTTCGATTTCCTATAACCTATACACGCTCATTTTCTCCGCTGTGCTTTTTGGCGCAGGACTTAGCATGACCTTCCCTGTGCTGATGTCCTGGTGCCTGGATATAACCCCCCTGCAAGCACGGGGTAAGGCCTTATCGACCTTCACCTCGGCCATTGACCTGGGTATCGGAACCGGTTCCCTGGGACTGGGATTTGTCCTGGTACGGACGAATTATACCGCGATTTATTTGCTCAGTGCAGCGGTGGTTGTCCTCAGCCTCTTCCTCCTGCTGGGTCAGAGAAAACAGCTGTCCCGGGCGAAAACGCTTTCATGAACCCGGAGCACGCTTCCGGGGAAATTCTGGGCAGGATGAAGCAGGAAAGCCCGGTTGGCAAAAAGAAAATACAACGATGGGAAACGATAACCCTGCCGTGAAAACTTGCCTTCTCTGCGAAGAACACGGCAGCGAAATTTGAGCCATTTTTTTGCTGAAGTCGTGATCAAGGTGGTCATCTTATGCACAGCGCGGTCGATGCGAGAAGAATAAAGCCTTGGCAGGAAAGTTCACCGGTTGACGGCATGATTGTCTACTGGATGAGCCGGGATCAGCGCCTCAGGGACAACTGGGCCCTCCTATACGCGCAGGAGCTCGCCCTTTCTACGGAACAACCCCTGGCCGTAGTATTCTGCCTGGTTCCCGAATTCCTGGATGCGACCTGGCGTCAGTACGGGTTCATGCTCAAGGGATTGATCGAGCTGGAAGCGGAGCTGCGCACGATGAATATCCGTTTCTTCCTGCTCCAGGGGCAGCCGGAAGATCAGGTGGTCCACTTTTGCCGCAGCAGAAAGGTTGGGGCCCTGGTATGCGATTTTTCCCCGCTGCGCATCAACCGGGGCTGGAAAAATAAAGTAGCAGAAAATGCCCGGGTGCCCTTTTTCGAAGTGGATACCCACAACATTGTTCCCTGCTGGTTTGTTTCACCCAAGCAGGAATATGCCGCGTATACCTTGCGACCGAAACTGCACCGGGTACTGCCCGACTTTTTGACAGACATTCCGCCGGTGCGGAAACATCCTTATGGTACGGTAGAGGGAGCAGCAGGTACGGATTGGGACCGGGCGGAAAAAGCCCTGGAACTGGACCGGGGGTTGCCGGAGGTGCAGTGGCTGCTGCCCGGCGAAGCGGCAGGGCAGAAGGCCATGGACGCTTTTGTCCGGGAAAAGCTGGCAGATTATGCCGAAGAGCGCAACGATCCGTCAAAGAACGGGCAGTCCGACCTTTCTCCGTATCTTCATTTTGGCCAGCTCAGCGCCCAACGCCTGGCCTACGAGGTGAGCCGGGCCGGCATGGCAGAGGAAAGCACCGATGCTTTCCTGGAGGAGCTGGTCGTGCGGAAGGAACTGTCGGATAATTTCTGTTTTCATAATCCATACTACGATAGCGTCGAAGGGTTCCCTCGCTGGGCTAAAGAAACCCTGGCCCTGCATGAAGGCGACGAGCGGGAACACCTTTATTCCCTGGATGTGTTGGAAAAGGGACAAACCCACGACCAGCTCTGGAATGCTGCCCAGCTTGAGATGGTAAAAAGGGGCAAGATGCACGGCTACATGCGCATGTACTGGGCCAAGAAGATCCTGGAGTGGACGAAATCACCCCAGCAGGCGATGGCAACCGCCATCTGCCTCAATGATAAGTATTCCCTGGACGGCCGCGATCCCAATGGTTACGTCGGTATCGCCTGGAGTATCGGCGGTGTGCACGACCGGGCCTGGGGAGAGCGCCCGATATTTGGCAAGATCCGCTACATGAGTTACAGGGGGAGCAGAACCAAGTTCGACGTGGCGGGATACATAGAAAAAGTGGCCGCGTACCAGCCATGATGGATCAACGATGGTCGATCTCTGCTGGGCCGCGGTGGCAAACATGAAAACGGCCCAGGGTTCGTAAAATGAGAGGGATGTAGGGAGGTGTGCACGTGATCTCAAGGATTGACCATTTATCGATTGCCGTAACCGATCATGAACAGGCACGGCGGTTTTTCCAGGATATCCTGGGGGCTGTAGAGGGGGCCTCTGACGAACACGAAGAGCTCCAGTTTTTCTGGCAGTTGTTTTCCCTGGGCGATCTGTCGCGGATCGAGCTGATCAGCCCCACGGGCCCGCAGAGTTTTTTACATCCGTTCTTAGACGGTCGCCAGGGGGGTGTACATCACCTTACCCTGGAGACGCCGGATCTGTATAAGGCCATGGAGGATTTAAAATCCAGGGGTATCCCGTATTTCGGATACCACGAATATCCGGGGGGTATTTGGAAAGAAATCTATATCCATCCCCGGGACGCCTTCGGGGTCTTGATCCAGATCGCCGAATTCAGGCCGGATGATTTTCTCAGCGAACAGGTAAAGCTTCCTGCAGGCCGCCGCTGGAAAGTAGAAAAAAAAGCCGGCGGCTGCGCCCTGGTTTTGTCCCATCCCGGGGGCGGGGTGGTCAAGGTTGAGCTTGATGAACAGGAAGCCCGGGCGCTCCTGGCCGAGCTTGGACAGGCCCTGGAAGGGTAGGGGATGATCCGGGAATGCAGCGAGGCGCAAAAATTACCCTGAAAATGCAAACCTGTCGCAGATTTTATCTTGTTCGTCTCAACACATTTTCGCCTCTCTAGTGGCGAAGCGAAACTTCATGGCTGTCCCAAGATTTTAGTTCAGGGCGGTTTTAGATCGGGTTTTGTCGAAATCGCGCCGGGATTCGAGGAAGGATTTAAAAAAATTTTGTAGAATATTTAAAAAATATTACCCAGAGCGCTGCGCAAGGTGCAAGGTTGTCCATGCGAGCAGTTCCGAGCACGAAGGTTCTCAAGTCCCTAACAGGAGGAGCGCACAGAAATGGAAATTGCCTTGCTGGGCTGGGGATCACTAACCTGGGACCAGGGAGAGCTCAGAACGAACGGCACTTGGTACACCGATGGCCCTCTGTTGCCTGTTGAATTTGCCCGGGTCACTCGTGATGAGAGGCTTACCCTGGTGCTCTACCCCGATACGGAACCGGTGCGTGTCTTGTGGAGCCGTTCTTCCTGTGCAAGCCTGGACGAGGCCGCGGAAGACCTGGCGGCCAGGGTAGGGACGTCAGCAGACAATATCGGCTACGTCTCTTTTTTCAGCAGTGTTTTCCGGTGCAATACGGTCCTGGAAGCCCTGGGTCCCATCCATAACTGGGGAAATTCCAGGAATTTAGATGCCGTGATCTGGACGGATTTACCTCCCAACTTTGAGGACTTAACCCGCATGCTGTTTACCCCTGACAATGTGATTACATACTTGAGAGCGCTCAAGGATGACTCCTTTGATAAGGCAAAAGAGTACATTTTGAATGCACCGGAACAGGTATCCACCCCGGTGCGCAGGCATATTCAAAACGTTTTCAGGTGGCAGGAATAGGGTTTATTTTCCAGGAGGATGATCCTGGAGCGCGCCGCATTTATGATTTTTTTGCGCAGTATGTTATAATTGCACCAGGACACGGAAACGTAGCAGGGTAAACAGTATGTTCTGTATTCATGGCTTCTTCCCAGCCCGGTTTAAGGAACCGGGTCGGGTTTTTTTTGCATTTTTGCATCTTCGCCTTGTGCTATGTGAATGGAGTGGGAGCGGTTTCATGTTCCAGGTCTTTTTAGACATTTTGTTTTTGTATTTTCTAGGCGCCTGCGGCTGGGCTCTTTTTTCTTTGCTGCGCCTCCCCATCCCCGCTCTACTGGGCACCGTTGCCTTCGTGGGGTTCTTCAGGCTCTCGGGCTATCCCATTCCCCTTTCCCCGGATTTCCTCTCGCCATTGATCCAGATGGTGTTGGGACTCTATGTGGGTTCGAAAGTCACCCGGGAGACGATCCGAGAGTTGAAAGCGATGCTGCCTGCGGCGGTTATTATTGTGACCTGGGCTTTAAGCGTGGTTTTCGTGTTGGGCTTCATCCTTTCGCGGTTCACCTACCTGGATCCCGTTACGTCCATCTTGTCATCCAGCATGGGCGGCCTGCCGGAAATGACGGTCATTGCCCTCTCTACCCAGGCCAATATCGCTGTAATCATTATCATCCAGACCATCCGCATGATCGGAACGGTGGTGGCCTTCCCCGTGATTTTGCATGCCTGGATGCGGAGAAATGGGGGGGAGGACTACTTGCCGGCCGTTTCCAAGGGCGGCACCCGGCTCAACCTTGCCGCACCCGTGAAGTTTTTTCACGAGCAGTGGGGAAAAATTAACGGCTCTTTCTTCCAGGTGAATCATGGCTGGGACCGGGTGTCCTCTTCCCTTTTGAACCTGGGGAGAGGTTCGATCTCCCTGGCAGCGGCGGCGGCGGGCGGGATTCTATTCATGCAGCTGGGTGTGCCGGCAGGGGCCATGGTCGGGTCCATGTTTTTTGTGGCGATCGCTTCGTTAAGCGGCACACCCGTGATGCCTCCTTCCTCAAAAATATTTGGCATGCTACTCGTAGGCGTGGGGCTCATGGTCTCAGATAACTTCTTGCCGGGGACCTTTGTGGACTTTTTTTCCTGGAGCCTGTTAGCCCCGGTTATTTTATCCACGGTGTTTATCTTTTTAAGTTCGCTGCTGGTTTCCTTTGTCATTCACAAGTTTGTAGGGTGGGATTACCCGACCAGTTTTCTGGCTGCCGCTCCCGGGGGGTTTACCGTCATGACAACACTGGCCATCAAGTACAACAAAGATCCTTTCCGGGTTTCCATGCTGCATCTTTGTCGTCTTTTAGCCATTAAATCCGTGGTTCCCTTCGTTTTCATGTTCTTTTTTTAACGACCCGGTGATCAACCCGGTGACCAGGCTTGCCTTCTATGAAAAAAGACAGCGCGTGTCCGTATCACACGGCTGTCTTTTTTGCCAGGTTGATTCATAGGCGAAGGGCAAAGATCCCCTCCCCCGGGCTTAATATTTTTGGAATACCTTGGCTGCCGCGTTGCAGATGGGGCAGCGCTCAGGTGCCTCTCCAGCTCCAACCCACCCACAGATGGGACAGAGGTTAATGTCCTTGTCCTCCATATCTTTGCCGTTTTCCACCAGCGCTTTCAAATCTTCGTAGGTTTTGCCGTGCACTTTTTCCGCTTCGTTGGCGAACTCAAAAGACTTTAACGCTTTTTCCTGGTTGTCTTTCTTGGCTTGCTCAATAAATTCGGGGTACATGGTCGTAAACTCGTAGTGTTCCCCTTCCATGGCTGTTTGCAGGTTCTCCAGGGTGCTTCCCACTTTTCCGGCCACTTCTAGATGTTTTAAAGCGTGGATCGTTTCCGCTTCTGCAATGGCCTTGAAAAGGCGCGCGATGTTTTTATAGCCTTCTTTTTCCGCTTTTTGAGAGAAAGCCAGGTATTTGCGGTTCGCCTGTGATTCCCCGGCGAAAGCGGCCATTAGATTATCATTTGTTTTCAATACAATCACTCCTTCTCTAGAATAATTTAAATAAAAACTGTTCTTGTTAACTTATTCAACATCTTTTGCTCGATCCCTTCTTCCCCGTACATTTTCCTCCCGGGATTCATTCATTTCAGTTTAAATCCAGTTAGAAGATCAAGCGCAGCAAGGATATACTGCCCATGCCAACCAGCACGGTATAAAACATGTTCCGGGTGGTGAGGGCGACAACAAAGCAGGGAATCGCTGCCCAGAAGTGTGGATTGTCGGCGAGAGAAAAACGAACCTGCCCTTCGGGCAAAAACAGCGCCGGTCCCAGCAGAGCGGCCAGCACCGCGGCAGGCACATAGGAGAGCCAACGTTCCGCCAGGGGATGCAGCGCGCGCCGGGAAAGGACCAGGAGCGGAAGGAAGCGGGGAACATACGTTGTCAGGGCCATTAAAGCGATCGCAAGCAGCAAGGTAGGGTCCGCTGAAACCACGGGCATCGATCCTTTCTTTTCGCCTGGGCCTTTATTCGCCTGGGTTTGCCGGAGAGCGGCGTGCGTCTTCTTTGTTCTTTCCCAGGGTTACCCCGATGGTGGCGGCAACCAGGGTTGTGATGATAATATAGCCGTGGCCCTCGATTGCGCTGTAGAGTACGGTAGACAGGGTCATGGACAGCAGGGCAATCACCGCTCTTCGCCATTCTCCGATATGCATGACCAGCAGGGCAATAAACATGGCAGGGAGGGCATAGTCGAATCCCCAGGCTTTCAGGTCCGTCAGGAGGCTGCCGGCCCAGGCCCCCGTAAAGCTGCTGAGGATCCAGGCCAAATGGGCCAGGGCGTTGGTGGCAAAAAAGCGGGCTTTTGGTGGAGCGGCCTCTGCTTTAAAATCCATGCTGTGCACGGCAAAGGTTTCGTCGGTCAGCTGGAAGGAAAACAATCCCTGCTGCAGGCGGCTCAGGTGCCCCAGGTAGGGGGCCAGGGCAGCACTCATCAGCAGGTGCCGGAGATTTACCAGGAAAGTGGTGATGGCGATAGCAGCCAGTCCTGCCTGGCTGCCGATCAGCCCCACGGCGATGAGCTGGGCGGAACCGGCAAAAACAAAAATGGACATCAATGTGGTTTCCAGGATGCCAATGCCGGCATTCACGGCCAGGATACCAAAAGCAAAGCCGATGGGAAAATAGCCAAAAACAATGGGCAGCCCCCGGGCCAACCCTCTTTTGACCTGGTGGATATTTGCAGTTTGATCGCGAGGATCCGTGGTTCCCTGCGAAGGACGTTTCATGTAGATCACCGGCTTGGTGTGGAAAGCAGGCCTGCTCAGTGCCGGATTTGCAGGAGGGTATCTAAATCGTCTTCACCCAGGGCACTTTTCAGGTACTCTTCCCCGTATGCCTCCATGAATTCTTCATAGAGGGGCATCAGTTTCTGCTGCCAGTAAGCGCGTTCTGCCTCCGAAAGATGGGCCACCTCGATATTCGGCGAATTGATAATGCGGCCCAGGTCTCGTTCATTGAACTTGATCGCCTGTTCGCCTTCCCATTAAATAGCTGTAGGGAGAAGATCAGTGTAATTTTTATTCGCCATAAGTACGTCAGCTCCTGTCTGGAGGGGGAAATAATTGGGCGAAACAACACAAGAACCGGGCAGTTGAGTACTTGTAAAAGCACGACCGCCCGGCTTTGATCAGCTATGTGGCTCAGCTCAATTTGCTTTTTTCTTTTCTTAATGGATTCGTGTTGCTTAGTTAACCTTTTTCTCCTGGCCCTTCCACTCTTTTTCCCGGAGCACGTACTTTTGGATTTTTCCGGTAGAGGTTTTCGGCAGGTCTCCGAATTCCACGGCTTTCGGACACTTATAACGGGCCAGGTTTTGCTGGCAGAAAGAGATGATGTCCTCTGCGGTTGGGCTCGCTCCCGGCCTGGGAACAACAAAAGCCTTGGGCACTTCACCCCATTTTTCGTGGGGGATGGCGACCACGGCAACCTCCTGGACGTCGGGATGCTTGTAGATGGTGTTTTCGACTTCCACGGTGGAAATATTTTCCCCTCCACTGATGATGATGTCTTTTTTCCTATCCTTGATTTCAATGTATCCGTCTTCATGCACCACAGCCAGGTCCCCGCTGTGGAACCAGCCGCCCCTGAAGGCTTCCCGGGTAGCTTCTTCTTGCATGAAGTACCCTTTCATCACGTTGTTGCCCCGCATGATCACCTCCCCGATGGTCATGGCATCTCGCGGTACATCTTCCATCTCGTTGTTGACGACGCGCATTTCCAGGGCGACGACATAAGGAACGCCTTGCCGGGCTTTAATCACGGCCTTTTCCTCCGCCGGCAGCGTATCCCAGTGGGGCTGCCAGGCACAAATGCTGTGGGGCCCGTACGTTTCCGTCAGCCCGTAAACATGGGTAATGACTGATCCCATACCTTCCATTTTTTGAATGATCGTCGGAGAGGGAGGCGCGCCGGCGGTGACGACCTGCAGCTTGTGTTGGATATTTAACTGGTTGGAACGGGGGCTGCCGGTCAGGGTGATCAAGACGGTCGGGGCGGCACAAAAATGGGTTATTCCTTCATTTTCGATCAGATCAAAGATCTTATCGGCGTCTACCGCCCGGAGGCAGTAGTGGGTCCCTCCGACGGCGGTAACACCCCAGGTGAAGCACCAGCCGTTGCAGTGGAACATGGGCAAGGTCCAGAGATAATTGCTGTAAGCGTTCATATCCATTTCCAGGGCTTCGCCCAGGGCGTTTAAATAGGCCCCCCGGTGGGTGTACATGACTCCCTTGGGCTGTCCCGTGGTCCCGCTGGTGTAGTTGATTGAGATCGTGTCATTTTCATCGGCGATATCAACTTCGATGGGTTCACTGCTGCCCCGAGAGAGAAACTCTTCGTACTCCGGTCCTTCCAGGGGAGAGGTTGGTTCTTCGTCGACAATGATGACGAACTTCTTGGTGGCTTCAAGCTGATCCCTGATCGGTTCAATGAGCTTGGCAAAAGCGGTATCCACGAACAGCATTTTCGCCCCGGAATGATTTAAGATATAGAGGATTTCGGGGGCGGCGAGGCGGATGTTAATGGCTACCAAAATGGCGCCGGACAGGGGAACCGCGAAATGGGCTTCCAGGAGAGGGGGAAGGTTGGGGCATAAAAAAGCGACCCGGTCTCCTTTCTCAATGCCCTCCTTTTTTAAAGCTGAGGCCAGGCGGTTGACCCGCTCATAAAATTCCCGGTATGAAAACCGGGTGTCCTTGTAAACAACTGCTGTCTTCTCCGGGAAAACTGCTGCACTGCGTACCAGAAAGTTCACGGGGGTAAGTGGCGTGTAATACGTTTCACCTTTCATGGTCATTGTCGTCTGCCGAAAATCGGCATCAGCACCTCCTTGTAAGGAATTGATATAAACAGCCCGACGGGCAGAATTCCTTGAAGTATTTTGAGAAATCAACGAACGGATATTGTTTTTTGTATATTTCAAATTATATAAAATGTTTGACTAGTTTGTCAACACGTCGCCGCCGCGGAAACAAGAGGATTCATAACTATTCGAAAATTTCAACTTAATTTCCAGATATTGAAAATTTAGTAAGGCTGCGCTATAATGAAGTTAGAATCTTGATCGCGAATCACAGCAATAATCTACGCAGCAAGATCTTAACCCGAGAAGGTGAGCAGATTGAGCATTTATGTGCTCGGCGAGCGCAGTCCCCAACCGGCCGGGGGTAGCTACCCCGTTCAACATCTCCTCACTACGAACAAGGGAAAGGTATACGTTGAGGGCCCTGTCGAGGCCGAGCGGTTGAAGCAGATGGATTTTTTAGAAACCCTGACCAACTTCCGGCCTGCAGCCCAGCAGAAAAAGGCCTTGGTAACCCTGGCAGGAGATATGGACGGCATGGGCTTTATCGCCCGCCTGGAAAGCACGGTGCTGGGTTATATCACGTTTCATGATCCGGATTTTCCCTGGTGGAGGCATACCGGCCTTGAAGAACTGATGGAGCTCGGGGGCCTGGAAGTTGCTCCCCAGTGGCGAGGTAGTGGAATATCAACCCAGCTTTTTAAATCCCTGTTTCGTAACGAGGATTTTCTTTTTTTCGAGGATAGAATCGTGATGAACATCCAGACGCTACACTGCTGGGATCTCTGTCATGCCACCCAATCACCCTGGCAATACCGCAACATGATGCAAAAGATGTTAGAGCGATTTGACTTCCAGGTGGCCAAAACCGATGACCCGGAAATACGCGAACACCCGGCCAATTTACTCATGGTGCGCCTCGG
>PWRN01000100.1 GCA_003556225.1 Syntrophomonadaceae bacterium | reverse complement strand
TAAAAACTCTCCCCGTTTTTCCAGCGGGGAGAGTTTTTGCAGGGAAATAGCCTTCATTTAACGAAAACACAGTCATGAGCATACAGGCGTAACAGGGGGGATATCGTGGAAGAAAAAGAAAGGGAGACGGTGGAGCGGGGGACATCCATGCTGGAGATTGTCCGGATCAGGGATCAAGAAAGAACTGTGGAAGAGGATCGGGTCATCGTGGAATATCCCCTGACCATTGTCTTAAACGACCAGGAGTTCGTTACCCTGCTTTGTTCACCTTCCAGGATGGACTGCCTGGCGGTTGGATTCTTGCGTTCGGAGGGCCTGGTAACCGCTGCCGCTGACCTGGAAAGTGTGCAGGTTGACCCGGAGCGCGGGATGGTTTTTGTGCAAACACGCACCCAGACCGATTTAATGGAAAAACTCTACGGGAAACGCACCATCACTTCGGGCTGCGGCAAGGGGACGATTTTTTTTCATGTGCTGGATTCGCTGCAAAGCAAACCCGTCGATTCTGCGGTAGAAGTAAACGCTGCCAATTTACACCGGCTCATGTCCGCATTACACGAGAGGTCAATTCTATACAAAACGACCGGGGGTGTTCACATCGCGGCCCTGGCAACCCCGGATGAGCTGCTCTTTTGCCACGAAGATATCGGCCGTCACAATGCGGTAGATAAAATTGTCGGTGAATGTGTCTTGAATGACCTGCCCATTGACGATAAAATTCTGCTGTCCAGCGGCAGGCTCACCTCTGAAATCGTGATCAAGGGAGCCAAGCTGCGCTTTCCCTTTATCGTGTCCCGTTCTGCTCCCACCTCCCTCAGTGTGGAGTTGGCCCGGCAACTGGGGATCACCCTGGTTGGTTTCCTGCGGGGCCGCCGCATGAACATCTACGCTCATGCTGAACGGATCACCGTGTGAATATCTTTCTTTTCTCTCGCTCGTTGCCTGCTAAAATAAGAGGTGGATGCATGCATGAAGGAAGCCCTGTGCCGGATCATGATCAGGCACAGGGCTTTGCATATCACCGATGGCAAAAAAAAGAAGACCTTTTTCTTCATCGGCGGGTTTAGTGACGTTGAAGTTCAAAATACTGGGGTTTCGTCTTGTACGTTTCTTCTTTTGGGCGCAGGTCATCCTGGTCCACGATGAGATGGCGCACATGCATGTCGATCCGGGACACTTGAAATCCCGTCAAGCTTTCCAGGGTTTGCTTGATTTCCTGTTGCAAGCTTTCCAACAGCGAAGGAATATTGGTAGTACCGTAGTATAGTGTAAGTTCCAGGCTGATCAGGAGCCCCCTGGCGTCCGGCTGAATTCTACTCTTCTTGACCCGGGCGATATCTTCTTTCTGTTCCGCCACGTACGAGGTAATTTGCTCGATCACGTGTTCAGAGAGGAAGTAATTGCCCAGTGAACTGTAAAGCGGCCTGACAATGGTATGTTCCAAGGCTTTGGGAGGGGTTGAGAGGGCTGACTTGCTCTTTGCCAGGAAAAATGCCCGAATGTTTTCCAGCAGGTAGCCGGGAAAATCCTTTTCAATGGCAAAGGTCGGGATGGGGATCACGTGCCTGTTCTGTTTCACCCTGACTTCCAGGGCCTGGGAGATTTCTCTCGGTGATGCAATGTCTTCGATATGGATCATGGACTCCGGTTGCGGGATGTTGAGCGTCGCGGCAATTTGCTGGATCATGCGCTCAGAAATCCCCAGCACCAGGATCTGGGGGGGCTTGATCCGCTCCAGGGCTTCTCTTACCTGGCGGGCATGCTCGGGATCGCTGAAAATGGCAACTTTCGTGGCCGCCATTTTTGTCGTTTCGCGTTTGGCCGAGCGTCCTGCCAGGACATCGTTGCCCTTGATCAACAGTCCGTCATCAATGATGTATTCAATTCCTTTTCGATGGGCCAGCAAGGCGGAACGGTGGCTCTTCCCTGTTCCGCTGGGGCCTACAAGGGCATAGACCTTCATCTTTTCTCCTCCATAACGCGTCTATCATAGCATAAAATATGATCCCTGTCGACTTGCGAAAAAAAATAGAAATGAAGCAGGATTTCCTTCTAATTTTTACGAATATTCTAAGGGAAAGGAGGGAACGATCATTTGGGGTAATTAAGGTCGCACTGGTAACAGCAGGGAAAACAAGCTATTCCGCATTTACGGTTCTGCGAGAAATGGAAAACAAAGTTGCCATCGCCGGCATTGCTGATCTGAGTGGTGATTTCTCCTGGCTCAAGCAGGCTGAAAAACGAAGCTATTTTGCCACCCAGGACCTGGTCAAATTATTATCGCTTCCCGATATTGACGTGGTCCTGGACACCACGGATTCGCAAGAAACCAACCGGCTGATCCACGAATTAGTCAAACCAGGTGTCAGTGTGATGGAAGCCCGGCCAGGGAACTTACTCATGGCCTTATTGCAGTCCAAGGAGGAGCTGCTGGAGGCGAAGCGGTTGAAAAGTGAACTGGGGGCGATCCTGGATTCGGTGCAGGATGCCATCGAAGCAGTGGACACCAACGGAGTGATCAAGTACGTGAACCACGCGTTTACAAGGGTAACCGGCATACCGGAGCAGGATCGCGTGGGGAAAAACATCTTCGAGGTATCCCCCCAGGGCGCCCTGGCCCAATCACTGATCCGGCAAAGACCCGTCACCGGTTATCGCACCGTGGTGGGTGGATCGGATGCCGAAGTGATCTCCAACGCTGCCCCCATTAAAGTGGAGGGAGAGATGGAAGGGGCCGTTGTTGTTTTCCAACCCATCACAGATATTTTAAAGCTGGTGGACGAGCTGCAAAAAAGCAATATTATCATTGAAAATCTTTACGAACGCATCGATCAAATAACAGGAAGTAAGTATACGTTCACAGAATTAATTGGAGAGAACAAGATATTCAAAGCAGCCGTTGACATGGCTAAACAGGCTGCCAAGAGCGATTCCCCGGTCTTGATCACGGGGGAGAGCGGAACAGGTAAAAAAATGTTCGCTCATGCTATTCATCACGCCAGTTCCCGTTACAACCGTCCTTTTCTTAAATTGGACTGCGCAGCGATACCGGAAACCATGCTGGACATGGAGTTTTTCGGGTATGAGAAAGGTGCCTTCAGCGGTGCCGTGCGCACCAAGCTGGGTCGGGCCGAACTGGCCGATGGTGGGACGCTTTTCCTGGATAACCTGGGAGAGGTCAACTTGAACTTCCAGGAAAAGCTGTTCAAGCTGCTCAGCGATAAGACATTCCGGCGAATTGGGGGCACTGAACCCATTCAGTCCAACGTGCGGGTGATCGCCTCCACTTCACAGGATCTCAAGGAGTTGGTCCGCCGTGGGCGTTTTAGGGAGGATCTCTTTTACCAGATCCAGACTATCGATTTGCGCATCCCCCCGCTCCGGCGCCGCACGGAAGACATTCCCCTGCTGGTAGACCACTTTATCTCCATCTTCAACCGGAAATACGGGAAAAAGGTGAGCGGCCCGTCCTCAGAGGCTCTGCAGCTGGTGACCAACTATGAATGGCCGGGAAATATCAAGGAACTGGAATTCATTATTGAACGCGCCATGATTGTTGCAGAGGGGACTAAACTAGAAAAAGATCACCTGGCTCCGTATATTGCCCGGTTCAGCGGGATGGGCATGCAGCAGTTTTCCGAGGTCGTTCCCCTGGATAAAATGGAACAGATGATGCTGAAAACAGCCCTTTCCCGCTACGGGGAAACATTGGAAGGCAAGAAAAAAGCTGCGCAGGCGTTAAATATTTCCTTGGCGACACTGTACAACAAGATAAAAAAATACAAGGCAAACTTGTAAACGAGCTTCCAGGCGGAGATGCCTGGGAAGTAGAGGAAAGGAATTAAGTTTATTCAGGAGGTGAAGTGGATTGAAGTTATTTGAATTTATGGGGAAGGAGCTGTTCAAGGACTATGCCATCCCCGTGCCCGACGGCCGGGTTGTGCGCACGCCCGAGGAGGCGGCAGCGGCTGCAGAAGCCATTGGGTCTGTCGTGATCAAGTCCCAGGTCTTAACGGGCAAGCGCGGCAAAGCCGGCGGCATTGCCTTCGTGGATGATCCCCAATCCGCGCAGCAAGAAGCCCGGCGCCTGCTGGGGATGGAGATCGGTGGTTTCCCGGTGGAACACCTTCTGGTGGAAAGCAAGATCCGCATCGACAAGGAGCTCTACCTGGCCATCACCCTGGACGGCGGGCGCCGCTGCCCCCTGATCCTGGCCTCCCTGGAGGGCGGCATGGACATCGAAGAGGTCCCCGAAGCGCAGATCGTCAAGTACCCCGTCGACGTCACCCTGGGCCTGCGGCCCTTCATGGCGCGGGAGATCTGCCGCCGCCTGGGACTCACCGGTGGACAGGCCAAGGCTTTTAGCGACCTGCTGTTTAAGCTCTTCAAGCTTTTCCAGGAGATGGACGCAGAGCTGGTGGAGATCAACCCCCTGGTGATCAGCGGCGACAGCCTGTTGGCCGCCGATGCCAAGGTCACCATCGATGAGGACGCTCTCTTCCGTCACCAGGCCCTCCACCGGGTGGAGGAACGGACCGACCTGGAGAAAAAAGCCCACGACCTGGGCCTGGCCTACGTGGAGCTGGAAGGCGACATCGCCGTCATGGCCAACGGTGCAGGTATGGCCATGGCCACGCTGGATATGCTGCACTATTATGGAGGCAAGCCGGCCAACTTTTTGGATGCCGGCGGCGGCGCCGGCGTGGAGCAAACCGCCCGGGCCCTGGAGCTGCTGCTGGCCACCGAGCCCAGGGTGATCCTGATCAACATCTTCGGCGGCATCACCCGCTGCGACGATGTGGCCAAGGCCTTCGCCACGGTCAAGGAAGCAAAAGACCTGACCACTCCTGTGGTCTTCCGGCTGGTGGGCACCAACGAAGCCGCGGGCCTGGAAATCCTGCGCGGGATCGGCATCCAGGCATACCGCACCATGCAGGAGACCGCCCAGAAAGCCGTGGAGCTCTCCCGGCAAAGCAGCGCATGAGCGCAACCCAGAAAGGAGGTGTGAAGCCCCGTTTCTCCTGAAAGAGAAGCAGGGCTGTACATGGCCATATACATTGATGAGAACACCAGAGTAATGGTTCAGGGTATCACCGGCAACCAGGGGTCCTTCCACACCCGCCAGATGCTGGCCTACGGCACCCGGATCGTTGCCGGCGTATCCCCCGGTAAAGGGGGGCAGGAAGTGGAAGGGGTTCCCGTGTTTGACACGGCGGAAGCCGCCGCGGCGCAGGAGCGTCTCGATGCCTCCATTTTATTTGTGCCCGCAGCCTTCGCCCTGGATGGCGCCCTGGAGGCGCTGAACGCCGGCATGAAAGTTGTTGTCGCGATTACCGAAGGGATCCCTGTCCACGATGCCATGACGATGATCACCATCGCCCGGCAGAAAGGGGCAGTCGTCGTGGGCCCCAACACCTTTGGATTGGTTTCCTCGGGGAAATGCAAGATCGGGATCATGCCCAACCAGATCTACACCCCGGGCTCCGTGGGCGTCGTTGCACGCAGCGGCACCCTGAGCTATGAGATCGTTGCCAACCTGCAGGAAGCGGGATACGGCACCTCCACGGTCGTCGGCCTGGGCGGCGACCGCGCGGTCGGGTTGAACTTCATCGACGTCCTGCCGGAACTGGAAGCGGATCCTGAAACAGAGCTTATCGTCATGGTAGGCGAAATCGGCGGCACGGCGGAAGAGGAAGCGGCCAAGTATATCGAGGCGCATGTCAGTAAGCCGGTCATTGCGTACCTGGCCGGTAAAAGCGCCCCCCCCGGTAAGCGCATGGGCCATGCCGGCGCCATTATCGAGCGTGGCCGCGGTACTTTCCAGGCCAAGGTCGAAGCCTTGAGCGCCGCCGGCGTTGAAGTTGCCGAACTTCCTTTCCAGGTTCCGGAGCTGGCCCGCAAGATCCTGGCATAATTGCCCGGAAATGACCCTAAGATCCTACAAAAGGGAGGAAGGCCCATGTTTAAAGACGAAAAGATGCAGGAATTAAAGGATAAAATGGCGGCATGGGAGCAGAGCCTACAAAAAAGTTTGGAGAAAAGACCGGAACGCAAACCGGACTTCCAAACGGATTCTTATATCCCCGTGGAAACGGTCTACACACCCCTGGACCTGGAGAATTTCGACTACCTGGAACAACTAGGGCTTCCCGGGGAGTACCCCTTCACCCGTGGGGTGCAGCCCAACCTCTACCGCGGGCGCCTCTTTACCATGCGCCAGTATGCTGGATTCGGCAGCGCGGAAGAAACCAACAAGCGTTTCCGCTATCTCCTGGAGCAGGGGCAGACGGGCCTCAGTATCGCTTTTGATTTGCCCACCCAGATCGGCTACGATTCGGACCACTCCCTGGCCCGGGGCGAAGTGGGCAAAGTGGGCGTCGCCATCGACTCCTTAAAAGATATGGAGATTCTCTTCGATCAGATCCCCCTGGACCAGGTCACCACCTCCATGACCATTAATTCCCCGGCAGCCGTTATCCTGGCCATGTACCTGGCCATGGCGGAGACGCAAGGCGTAGATATGAAGCAGCTGGGCGGTACCATCCAAAATGATATCCTGAAAGAATATGTGGCCAGGGGCACCTATATTTTTCCTCCCGAGCCATCCATGCGCCTCATCACCGATATTTTTGCCTACTGCGGGGAGAAAGTGCCTTCCTGGAACACGATCAGCATCAGCGGCTACCACATTCGCGAAGCGGGCTCCACCGCCGTGCAGGAGATCGCCTTTACCCTGGCCAACGGTATCGCCTACGTGGATACCGCGATCAAGGCTGGCATGGACGTAGAACAGTTTGGCCCGCGACTCTCCTTTTTCTTTAACGCCCACCAGAACTTCTTCGAAGAGATCGCCAAATTCCGGGCGGCCCGGCGGATCTGGGCCAAGATCATGAAAGAGCGCTTCGGCGCCAAGAACCCCCGTTCCATGATGCTGCGTTTCCACACCCAGACGGCGGGGTGCAGCCTGACGGCCCAGCAGCCCATGGTCAACATCATGCGCGTGGCCTTCCAGGCCTTGAGCGCCTGCCTGGGAGGAACCCAGTCCCTGCATACCAACTCCTACGACGAAGCACTGGCCCTGCCCAGTGAGCACGCCGTCTTGATGGCCCTGCGCACCCAGCAGGTGGTGGGCTACGAGCTGGGCGTCACCGATACCGTAGACCCCCTGGGGGGCTCGTACTTCATGGAGCGCTTGACCGACGAGATCGAAATGCAGGTGTTTAATTATATTGACCAAATTGACCAGTTGGGCGGTGCGGTTCGGGCCATCGAGCAGGGATTCATGCAGAAGGAGATCCAGCAGAGTGCCTACGAGTACCAGAAAGAGGTGGAGAGCAACCAGCGGGTCGTTATCGGCGTGAACAAGTTTGTGGTCCAGCAAGACGATCCCACGGACCTGCTCAAGATGGACCCCACGGTCGCCGAACGTCAGGAGGAGAAGCTCAAAAAGCTCCGCGAAGAACGCAACGGCCAGCAGGTGGCCGAAACCCTCAAGAAGCTGCGCAGCGCGGCCCAAACCGATGAAAACCTCATGCCCCTGATCCTGGACGCGGTGAAAGCCTATGCCACCATCGGGGAAATCTGTGATGTGCTGCGGGAAGTCTTCGGGGAATTCCAACAACAAGTGTTGCTCTAAGCCCGTCTTGGAAAGGAGCCTGAAACATGGCAGAGAAGAAGATTCGTGTTTTGGTAGGAAAAATTGGCCTGGACGGCCACGACCGGGGCGCCAAGGTGATTGCCCAGGCCTTTAAAGACGCCGGCATGGAAGTGATTTACACGGGCCTGCGGCAGACCCCGGAGAAGATCGTGGAAACGGCCATCCAGGAGGACGTGCAGGTTGTGGGTTTGAGCATTCTTTCCGGGGCGCATATGCAGCTGCTGCCCCCGGTTTGCGAGCTGCTGCGCAGCCAGGGAGCAGGGGATATCCTGGTTATCGCCGGCGGCGTGATCCCCAAGGAGGATATATCCTTCTTGAAAAAGGCGGGTGTTGCCGAGGTATTTACTCCAGGGACAACGACGGGTTTGATTATAAACTTTGTCAAGGATAGTTTATCTTGAAAGGGGGTGCATCATGCTTAAAAAGATCGACCACATTGGCATTGCCGTAAAAAACCTGGAGGAGGCGCTGGCTTTCTATGAAGATGCCCTGGGTTTAAAGGCGACAGGCACGGAAGTCGTGGAAGAACAGAAGGTGAAAATTGCCTTTCTTCCCCTGGGGGAAAGCAAGCTGGAACTGCTGGAATCCACTTCAACGGATGGGCCCGTAGCCAAGTTTATTGAGGCCCGCGGTGAAGGGATTCAGCATATCGCGGTTCGCGTGGATAATATCGAAGAAATGCTGCAACAACTGGAAGAGAAAGGGGTTCGTCTCATCGACAAAACTCCCCGCTATGGCGCGGGAGGCGCGCGCATAGCATTTTTACATCCCAAATCGACTTCTGGTATCCTGCTGGAACTCTGCCAGCGCAACGAGGAGGAAAAGTAAACAGTGGAAGACAAACTAAAATTTCTAGAAGAGAGACGACAAGTCGTTTTCCAAGGCGGCGGTGATAAACGCATCGAGGACCAGCACGGCAAGGGAAAATTAACGGCCAGGGAACGGCTGGAGCAGTTCCTGGACCCGGGCAGCTTTGTGGAAGTCGGCACCTTTGTGCAGACCGGCTTGGAAGATGCCAGCACCAATGAAATTCCGCTCCCGGGGGAAGGGGTTGTAACCGGGTATGGCACGGTGGAGGGGAAACTGGTCTACATTTTTGCCCAGGATTTTACCGTCGCCGGCGGCTCCCTGGGCGAGCTTCACGCGGCCAAGATCTGCCGGGTCATGGACCTGGCAGCCAAGAACGGCGCCCCCTTTATCGGCCTGCAGGACTCCGGCGGCGCCCGCATCCAGGAAGGCGTGATGTCCCTGGACGGCTACGGCAATATCTTCTACCGCAACACCCTCAACTCGGGGGTGATTCCCCAAATATCCGTGATCATGGGGCCCTGTGCCGGGGGAGCCGTCTATTCCCCGGCCCTGACGGACTTTGTTTTCATGGTGGATAATTCCAGCTACATGTTTATCACCGGCCCCCAGGTGATCAAGGCCGTAACCGGGGAAGAGGTGACCCCGGAGAAACTGGGGGGGGCGCTGACCCACAATGAAACCAGCGGCGTGGCGCACTTCAGGGCGGCCAGTGAGCAGGAGTGCCTGGAAAAGCTGAAAAAACTGCTCACCTTTCTCCCACCCAACAACCTGAACGATGCCCCGGTATTGCCGCCGGCTGAACCCACGCTTTCGGCCGAGGAATTGCTGCAGCTGGTTCCTCCCGACCCCAACAAGCCGTATGATGTCGTGGATATCATCACCCGGGTGGTTGACGGCAGTGACTTCTTCCAGGTTCACGAGCATTATGCCAAAAATGCCGTCGTCGGGTTTGCCCGCATCGAAGGGCGCACCGTGGGGATCATTGCCAACCAGCCCAAGGTGCTGGCCGGCTGCCTGGATATCAACAGCTCCGACAAGATCGCCCGCTTCGTGCGTTTTTGTGACTGCTTTAGTATTCCTCTTATCACCTTCGTTGACGTCCCGGGCTATCTCCCCGGGGTCAACCAGGAGTACGGCGGCATTATCCGCCACGGGGCCAAGATCCTCTACGCGTACTCCGAGGCCACGGTCCCGCAGATCAGTATTATCCTCCGCAAGGCATACGGAGGGGCTTATATCGCCATGAACGGCCGCTGCCTGGGGGCGGATGTGGCCCTGGCCTGGCCGACGGCGGAAGTAGCGGTGATGGGCCCGGAGGGGGCCACCAATATTATCTACCGGAAGGAGATTGAAAAAGCAGAAGATCCCCAGGCTGAACGAACCAAGCGCGTGGATGAATACCGTTTCCGTTACGCCAATCCGTACATTACCGCCGCCCGGGGCTGGCTGGACGACGTCATTGACCCCCGAGAAACCCGGCGTCACCTGGCCCGTTCCCTGGAATCGCTCAAGAACAAGTTCGAAGAGAGGCCCCGCAAGAAACACGGGAACATCCCTCTCTAGTGGTAGAAGCGGGCCCTGGCCTTTGTTTCTCGCTGCTTTTCGAGTGACCCTGTTGACTTTTTCGCAGGCCGGTGATAATATCTTACGTAAGATCAGATCACTGCCTGTGAAAGGGAGAGTACGGATAGCCGGCAGGTCAAGCGAACCGGGGACGGTGGGAGCCCGGTGTTGAGGCTGTCCCGAAGCGCACCCCGGAGGTGAAGGCCGAAGCCTGGAGTGAAAAGTTTATTCCGGGTGGGTAGGTTCTTCCGGTTAGCCCCCGTTAGAGGGATTGCTGCGATGTGCCAGGCAGCCCCAGAGGAGGACCTCCACGGGGTCAAAAAAGGTGGTACCGCGAGAATAGCCTCTCGTCCTTTTGGATGGGAGGCTATTGTTATGGAAAAAGCGTACAGGGAGGGATAAATCATGCGGGTTGGGATTATTGGCGTAACAGGCTATACGGGGAGTGAGCTCCTGCGCATTTTGCTCCATCACCCCGGGGTTCACGTAACCTACGTAACATCATATTCGTTTGCTGGAAAACCCCTGGCAGAAGTGCATCCCCATTTCCAGGGAATCAGCGACTTAACCTGTCAGAAATACGAGGTGGAAGAAGCTCGCAGAGAAACGGACCTGGTTTTCTGTGCCCTGCCTCACGGCGAGTCCATGGAGGTAGTGGCCCAGCTCTATCGTGCGGGCCTGAAGGTCATTGATTTAAGCGCGGACTATCGGCTGCATCGTGCCGCGGATTACAGGACATGGTATAAACGCGAGCATACAGTTCCTGAGCTGCTGGGGCAGGCTGTATACGGTCTGCCGGAACTTAACAGGGAAGAGATTCGTGGGGCTTCCCTGGTGGCAAACCCCGGCTGTTACCCCACGTCGGTGCTCCTGGTCCTGGCTCCCTTAACCCGGCAGGAAGGCCTGGTTGACTGGAACACCCTGGTCGTTGACGCCAAGTCCGGCGCTTCCGGAGCAGGACGGGTGCCTTCGCCAATACTGCATTATGCCGAGTGCACAGAAAATTTTCGGGCATACCGGGTTGCGGTCCATCAGCACACCGGTGAAATGGAACAGGAGCTGGGGATGCTTTTGGGAAAAACCGCGGCATTTACGTTTGTCCCTCACCTGGTCCCCATGGTGCGGGGAATTCTTAGCACAACTTATCTTACCCCGGCGACAAAGATCCAGGAAGAGGATATTCGCGAAGTATATCGTAATTATTACAGGGAAGCATTTTTTGTCAGGGTACTGCCCCAGGGGCTTTCCCCGGAGACGCGCAATGTCTATGGGAGCAACTTTTGTGACCTGGGCCTGCACTGGGACCGCCGCACGGGGCGGTTGATCCTGCTTTCCGCCCTGGATAACCTGGTCAAAGGAGCGGCTGGACAGGCGGTGCAAAATATGAATCTCATGCTGGGTTTCGAAGAGACCTCGGGGTTGAAGTTCGTTCCCCTGCGGCCCTGATTTCTTGGAAAGGTGCGAAAAAGAAACATGAAAATGGAAAAGATTCCTGGAGGCGTGACAGCGGTTTCAGGGGTGGAAGCGGCTGGTGTGCACTGTGGGATTAAGAAAAACAAGGAAAAGGACCTGGCGTTGCTCTATTATCCTCGGCCTGCCCGCGCCGCGGGGGTTTTTACCCGCAACCTCTTTAAAGCGCCTCCCCTCCAGGTTACCCGGGATCACCTTCAGAACCCTGTGCGAGCCGTAGTGATTAACAGTGGTAATGCCAATGCCTGTACCGGGGAGCAAGGCAGGCAAGATGCCCTGGCAACCACGCAGCTGGTGGCAGAGAAGCTGCAGGTCCCCGCAGAGGAAGTCCTGGTTTCATCTACCGGGGTAATCGGGGTCTACCTGCCCATGGGGCAGTTGGCCCGGGGTGTGGAAGAAGCTGTTTTACGGCTTTCCCCTTCTATGGAGAGCGGCTATGATGCGGCCCGGGCCATTATGACCACGGATACGGTCCCCAAGGAAGCGGCTTACAGGGTTCAACTTGATTCTGTCTACTTCACCGTGGGGGGAATGGCCAAGGGCGCCGGGATGATCTGCCCCGATATGGCCACCCTGCTCGGATTTATTTGTACCGACCTGGATCTCAGCCGGGACGCCCTGCAGGTAGCCCTGCGGTGGGCCGTAGAAAGATCCTTCAATGTGATCACAGTAGATGGAGATACCTCGACCAACGACATGGTCCTACTGGTTTCCACGGGAATCTCGGGGATCAAGGTTGAACCGGGAACGTCTCTCTGGGAGAGCTTTCGAGAAGCCCTTTTCCAGGTCTGCCAGGAGCTCTCATACCGCATTGTGTCCGACGGGGAAGGCGTGACCAAGGTGATCCGCCTGGTTGTGCAGGGGGCTCCCGATTACCAGACGGCGAGGACACTATCCAGGGCAGTATTGAATTCCTGCCTGGTGAAGACGGCCTTCTTCGGGGAAGATGCCAACTGGGGGCGCCTGATCACGGCCATGGGTTATTCCGGGGCTGCATTTGATCCTTCCGCCGTGGATATTTTCCTGGGGGACGTCCAGGTGACCAGGCAGGGCACAGGCGTGATATTTGATGAAACCAGGGCCAAAAAGGTCCTGGAAAAACGAGAAATACCTGTATTTATTCATCTCCATGCCGGGGAGGAAGAACTGACCTCTTATGGCTGTGACCTGAGTTATGACTACGTAACCATCAACAGCGACTACAGAAGCTGACAGGAGAGGGATGATGATGGATGGAGCATCAAGGAATGGAGCAGTTGATCGAAAAAGCCCAGGTGCTGATCGAGGCTCTCCCTTATATCCGCCGCTTCCACGGCAAAACATTTGTGATTAAATACGGTGGTCAGGCCATGGTCAGCGATGAGCTGAAACACTCTGTGGCCCAGGATATCGTGCTGTTAAAGTATATCGGGATTAACCCCATCGTGGTTCACGGCGGAGGGAAGGAAATCACGTCCTTGCTGGACCGGCTGGGCATTGATAGCCGTTTTGTCGGTGGTTTGCGTGTGACCGATCGGGAAACCATGGAGATGGTGGAAATGGTGCTCGTCGGCAAGATTAACAAGGAAGTGGTAAACCTCCTGAACCGCCATGGAGGAAAAGCCGTGGGGCTCAGCGGAAAGGACAGCAATCTTCTGGTGGCTCGCAAAAGGCCCCCGACCCAGGCATACGTTGACGGTGCGGAACAGTATGTTGAACTGGGCTACGTGGGAGACGTGACGGAAATCAACGCCACGGTGATTGAAATATTGAGCAAAAACAACTATATCCCCGTCATCGCACCGGTCGCTGTGAGCCTGGAAGGAGATGGATTGAATATTAACGCCGATCATGTGGCGGGTGAGCTGGCTGCGGCGCTGCAAGCAGAAAAGCTGATTCTGCTCACCGATGTGGAGGGTATCCTGGAAGTGCCGGGCAGACAGGAAACCCTGATCTCCAGCGTGACGCGCCAGCAGGCGAGGGATATGATCATTTCCGGGAGCATATCCTCGGGCATGATCCCCAAGGTTGAGGCCTGTATTCGGGCCTTGAACAGCGGTGTATCCAGGACGCATATTATTGATGGCCGCTTGAGCCATTCCATGCTGCTGGAAATTTTCACCGACACTGGTATTGGTACCATGGTAGAATAGCGAGAGCGCTGCTAGTTATCAAACGAAGGAGGTGCGGCTGTTGATCCAGGAAGAGGAGAAAAAATACATCATCAATACATACAACCGGCAGCCCGGCGTGAACCCGTACCTGGTCAAAGGAGAAGGGACGAGGGTTTGGGATGAAGGAGGTAAGGAGTACCTGGATTTTGTCGGTGGGCTGGCGGTCAATGGCCTGGGGCACTGTTTCCGGCCTGCCGTAGAGGCAGCGACTGCGCAGTTGCATACACTCATCCACACGTCTAACCTTTATTACACCGGGCCGCAGGTAGAACTGGCGCGGCGGCTGGTCGAATCCTCCGCAGCAGACAAGGTTTTTTTCTGCAACAGCGGAGCTGAAGCCAACGAAGCGGCGATCAAGCTGGCACGTAAATATTCCAAGCAGCAGCACGGGCCGGAGAAGCACGAGATCATCACGGCCAAGAACTCCTTTCACGGCAGGACTTTGGCTACCATTACCGCAACGGGGCAATCAAAATTTCACCAGGGTTTTGAACCCCTGGTGCCCGGTTTCCGCTATGGGGATTTTAATGACGCGGACTCCTTTGCCAGCCAGGTGAACCGCTATACCTGTGCCGTGCTGCTGGAACCGGTGCAGGGTGAGGGGGGCGTGCACGTCGCCACAAGGGAGTTTATGTCTGCCATCAGGGAAATGTGCGAGCGATACAAGCTGCTTTTGATTTTTGATGAAATCCAGTGCGGCATGGGCAGAAGCGGTAAGCTCTTTGCGTACGAGCACTACGGGATTACCCCGGATATTTTTACCCTGGCGAAGTCCCTGGGAGGGGGCCTGCCCATCGGCGCCATGCTCTGCACCGATCCGGTTGCTGCCGGATTTTCACCGGGCGACCACGCATCCACTTTTGGCGGAAATCCCGTGGTTTGCGCTGCGGCAACGGCCGTGATGGATCAGCTCTTACAAGAAGGTTTCCTGGAGACGGTTGGGGGCAAAGGCCAACGGCTGGTGCAAGGGCTCACCCGCTTGAAAGAACGCTTCCCGGCAGAGATCCAGGAAGTGCGGGGCCTGGGCCTGATGATTGGAGTGCAGGTCAAGGATCAGGGCAAACAGATCCAGAGCCGGGCCATGGAAAAAGGCCTGCTGATCAATTGTATCGGAGAAAAGATTCTTCGCTTGCTGCCCCCCCTGAACGTAGCGGAAGAAGAACTTGAACAAGCGGTAAATATTTTGCGTGAAATTTTCGAGGAAAGCAAGCCGTAAAAGGCAGCGAGCAATTTTCTCAGAAGGAGGTTGTCGCCAGTGGAATCATTGTGCGGTCGGCATTTTTTAACCCTGCAGGATTTGATGCCCGAGGAGATAACAGCTGTCCTCGAGCTCTCCCGAAAACTTAAGGAAAAACAGCAGCGCGGTGAACCCCATCATCTCCTGGAAGGCAAAACCCTGGGCATGATTTTTCAAAAACCTTCCACCCGGACCCGTGTATCCTTCGAAGTGGGCATGTGGCAGCTCGGTGGCTATGCGCTCTTTCTCAGCAGTCAGGAACTGCAGATGGGACGGGGAGAGCCAATACGCGACACTGCCGCCGTGCTTTCTCGCTATGTCGATGGGATCATGGTACGTACGTTCGAACACGAGCAGGTGGAAGAGCTGGCTGCACATGCCGGGGTTCCAGTGATCAACGCCCTGACGGACTACCTGCATCCATGCCAGGTTTTGGCTGATTTGCTGACCATTGAAGAAAAGCTCGGACGCTTGCACGGTGTTAAGTTGGGTTATGTGGGAGACGGAAACAATGTGGCCCACTCGCTGCTGCTGGGGTGTTCCCGCATGGGCATGGAGATCCGGGTTGGCGCGCCCCCCGGCCATGGGCCCAAAAGGGAAGTGGTGGAGCGGGCAAAAGAAAACAGCCGCCGCTGGGGAGGCCAGGTCCTGGTCACGGAAGACCCGATCCAGGCCGTCGAAGGTGTTGATGTTGTGTATACCGATGTCTGGGCCAGCATGGGACAGGACCAGGAGAAGGAGGCCCGCAAACAAATTTTTGAACCTTACCAGGTGAACCAGCAGCTTTTAAACCAAGCCTCTGCTGCGGCCCTGGTCATGCACTGCCTGCCGGCTTACCGGGGAGAAGAAATTACCATAGATGTCCTGGAAGGAGATCGTGCAGTGGTGCTGGACCAGGCGGAGAACCGGCTCCACGCCCAGAAGGGCCTGCTGGCGTTGATCATGTAAATATGAAGGGGTGATAACATGCCAAAGAAAGTCGTCCTGGCCTATTCGGGAGGTCTGGACACCTCCGTCATTCTAAAATGGTTAATCGAAGAATATGGGTATGAGGTCATTGCTTTCGCCGCGGATCTGGGCCAGGGTGCCGGCGAGCTTGACGGCCTGGAAGAAAAGGCGGTGAATACCGGTGCGGCCCAGGTTATCGTTAAGGATCTGCGCCGCGTATTTTTAGAAGAATATGTTTTTCCCATGCTTCGAGCGGGCGCTGTCTATGAAGGAAAGTACCTGCTGGGAACGTCGATTGCCCGACCGCTGATCGCGCGGGCCATGGTGCAGGTTGCGCTGGATGAAGGGGCCGAAGCCGTTGCCCACGGAGCCACGGGCAAGGGCAACGACCAGGTTCGCTTCGAATTGACCGTCAAGGCCCTGGCCCCGCAATTAAAAATTATTGCGCCCTGGCGGATCTGGGCGATCCGGTCTCGGCATGATGCCCTGGAATACGCTGCGCGCCACCGGATTCCCGTGCCTGTTACGGCGGAAAAACCCTACAGCATGGACCGGAACCTCTGGCACATCAGCTACGAAGGGGGCATCCTGGAAGATCCGGCCCAGGAACCACCGCAGGAAATGTTTCTCTTGACCCGTTCTCCCCGGGAGGCGCCTGCAGAGCCTGAAGTGATCGAGATCACCTTTGAAAAAGGGGTCCCCGTGGGCTTAAACGGTGAATCGCTGGAACCTGTGGAGATGCTGACCCGGCTCAACGAAGTCGCCGGCAAGCATGCCATTGGTCGTACAGATATCGTGGAAAACCGCCTGGTCGGGATGAAATCCAGGGGAGTGTATGAAACGCCGGGAGGGACGCTGCTGTATTTTGCCCACCGGGAACTGGAACACCTGGCCATCGACCGGGAAACCCTGCACTACAAGGAAACGGTTGCCTTGAAATATGCCGAAATCATTTATAACGGCACCTGGTACTCTTCCCTGCGTAAGGCCCTGGATGCATTTATCGAGGAGACCCAGCAGAAGGTCACAGGTGAGGTAAAACTCAAGCTTTACAAGGGAAACATTAGCCTGGTCGCTCGCAAGTCGCCTTTTTCCCTCTACCATCCTGAGCTGGCCACATTCGAAGCCGATGACCTCTACGATCAAAAAGATGCGGGTGGTTTTATTAATCTTTATGGGTTGCCGCTCCAGGTAGATGGAATGTTGCGGCAAACCTGGAAAGACGAGGTGGAAAAAGAAAATTGAGTTCCGGGAACGAGCAAGATCATTCTTTTTCTACAGAAAGTGAAAAGGATTCGACCAAGCCCTGGGGAGGGCGCTTCCAAAAAAGACTTCACGCAGAAATGGAGGCTTTTGCGGCATCCCTTCCATTCGACAGGAGGTTGGCCGAAGAGGACATTACGGGCAGCCTGGCGCACTGCCGGATGCTGGTGCGAACCGGGATCATTTCAACGGAAGACGGGGCACTGATCGAACAGGGCTTGGAAACAATTCAAAGGGAGCTGGGAGAAGGCACCTTTCCCTTTGACCTGACCCAGGAAGATATTCACATGAACATGGAAAAACGTTTGATTGAACTCATCGGACCTGCAGGGGGCAAACTGCACACCGCCCGCAGCCGCAATGACCAGGTGGCGCTGGATGTGCATCTTTTTGTGAAAAAGGAAATCATCGCTGTGGAGCACCTGCTTCGCTCTTTCCAGGCAGAGCTTCTCAGGCTCTCCGAGCATGTCCAGGAAGTGATTATCCCCGGCTATACTCACCTGCAGCGCGCACAGCCGGTTTTACTTTCTCATCACCTCATGGCGTATTTCTGGATGCTCCAGCGTGACCGGGAACGTTTCGGAGATCTCTACAAGCGGGCCGACCTGATGCCCCTGGGTTCCGGCGCCCTCAGCGGTACCAGCTTTCCCATTGACCGGGAATTTGTTGCGCAAGAGCTGGGTTTTGATCATCTCTATGAGAACAGCATGGACGCGGTGAGCGATCGCGATTTCGTGATCGAGTTTATTTCCCATGCAGCGCTGCTCATGATGCACCTCAGTCGGCTGAGCGAAGAGCTGATCATCTGGTCCTCCCAGGAGTTTTCCTTTATCGAGCTCGGTGATGATTTTGCCACGGGAAGCAGCATGATGCCCCAGAAAAAAAACCCGGACTTTTTAGAGCTGGTGCGGGGTAAAACAGGCCGGGTTTACGGCAACCTGGTTGCCTTGCTCACGGTGTTTAAAGGACTGCCCTTAGCATACAACAAGGACATGCAGGAAGATAAGGAGCCCCTTTTTGACACCGTGGATACGGTGAAGACCATTGTAAAGATCTTTCCTGCCATGCTCTCTTCCCTGGAAATCAAGCGGGACAACATTGAACAAGCGTTAGACCAGGATTTTTCCACCGCGACGGAACTGGCTGACTACCTGGCCGGGCAAGGGGTGCCGTTTCGAGAGGCCCACGGCATCGTTGGGGCTGTCGTGCGTTACTGCCTTGATCAAGGGAAAACGCTGCGGCAGCTGACCGCGGAAGAGCTTTCCAGTTTCCATCCGCGCCTCCAAGAGCAGCAGGCAGTGGATCGTTTAAAGCCCCGCGCGGCGGTTGAAGCGCGAACCTGCCGGGGAGGGACATCAACCGCCGCCCTGGCGAATCAACTGCAGCAGGCCAAACTATGCCTGGAAAAAAGTGTTTTTCCCACGGCAGGAAAAAAGAGCGATTGAGGGAATACTATCATTAGAAGAGTTAGGATGGAAAGGAGCTGGGTTTTATGTCCGATCAGGCCATGTTCAAAAAGGTGCTTTTAGCCATGGACTCATCTTCTGCAGCCCTGGAATTGTTTAACTGCATCCCCGACCTAAAAAAAATGGGGCTGCAGGACCTGCTCATCGTGCATGCCATCAACATGGAGTCCCTTCGCGGTGAAGAAGTCAGCGCGTACAAGGAGAGGTTTGCCAGGAGGTTGGAGGACAAGATTAAGGCCATCGAGCAAGAAAACATCGGCGTGAAGCTCTTGATCACGGAAGGAAACCCTTCGGAAGAGATCGTGAAAGCAGCCGATGCAGAAAACGTGGATCTAATTTTAATCGGCTCCATCGGTGAGAGTATTATTCGGGAAATCTTCCTGGGCAGCACGGTAAAGGAGCTGGTCCGCCTGTCCAAGAAACCCATCCTCGTGGAAAAATTCATCACGCTGGGTGAGAAGACCCGCCGTATTCCGATCTTTTTACAAAAATGGGCCACGGTGATGCTGCCGACAGACTTTTCCGAGTCCGCTGAAGCGGTTTACCAGAAATTCCTGGACAATGCGGAGAAGCTGCACCGGGTTATCCTGCTGCATGTGATTGAAAAGGGACAAACAGAGCAAGATATCAAAAAGCAGACAGAGAATGCCAAAAAGCACCTGCAGACATGGGAGGAAAAGTTCAGGGCCAGGGGTGTGGATGTGGAGTTCAAGATTTCCACTGGGGTCGCATCACAGCAGATCAACGATATCGCTGAATTTGAGGGTGTAACCATGATCGCCATGCCGACCCGCGGCCTGGGTTATTTTGCAAACTTATTGATTGGAAGCACGGCTGACGCCGTGGTTCGCCGCTCCAGTCGTCCCGTCTTACTCTTCCGGGGTATCTGAGTCAGCGGATCCCCGGGGCAAAGCTGTGATGCTTTTTTCCGCATTACACTCCCCGAGGATCACGGCCCTTGATCCCAAGATATCGCCCCCGGCGTCGGGGGTTTTTTCTTACCCCCGGCTTAGACGGCCGATTATCTTAATTTTCGGTTGCTTTTTGCGACCCGGTGAAGGTATAATCAAAAAAGCTTTAAAAAATCGGCTGTGTGCTGCAAAGCGCGGTGAAACGATGAAAAGCGTAACCCGCAAGTACGACCGGCGCTACGTCCCTTCGCCGGAGCGTTTTTCCCGGATCATGGAGATGATTACCAGGAACCAGGTGGAGATGGCTCCACTGGTGGCGTATGTTAACTCCCTCAGAGGCGAATTGGCGGCCGGTGAGGATCCCCGGCTTTTGCTGAAGCTGGGCAGCTATTTTTACGAGTATTACCTCTCCATCGAAGAGATTTTGCTGGCGATTGCCTCCCTGACGGATCAGTGGATGCCGGGCAGCCTGGACTGGCACCTGCGCCTGCTGAAGCTGTTAAAAACGCCCATTGCTGAAGTGCGACCGCCTGTTTTATCAGCTTCGACAGCGGGATTGCTGGAAAACTACCTCTACTTTTACCTTTCCTTCCACCGCAACTGCGGGAATTTATCCCGGGAAAAGATGATCATGCTTGCCGAAAGTTTGGAGCGGACCCATGAAATGGTCCTGCAGGACCTGGATCGCTTTCACCGGGTTTTAAAAATGCTCTACAGGCCTTAAAAGGAGGAATAAGATTGGGCAAAATCGTCATTCACCACGAGGGATGCAAGGGATGCAGGTACTGTGTCGATTCCTGTCCCCGGGAGCTGATTTACATCAACACGGAACAGATCAACATCCTTGGCTACAATCCGGCCCATGTGAAAGATGATCCGGAAAAAGCCTGCGTGGGCTGTTCTCTCTGTGCTGAAGTGTGTCCCGATGTACTGATCGAAGTCTACAGGGAAAAAAAGGGGGCGAAAAAAGAACATGCGTGAGCGGATCATGATGAGAGGGAGTGTGGCCCTGGCCGAGGGTGCTTTAATGGCCGGGTGCCATTATTATTTCGGATATCCCATCACCCCGCAAAACGATATTCCGGAGTACTTTTCCCAGCGCCTTCCCCAGCAAGGGGGCATCTTCATCCAGGCGGAAAGTGAAGTCGCTTCCATCAACATGCTGTTAGGCGCGGCGGCTGCAGGCGCCCGGGCGATGAGCTCTTCCTCGGGGCCGGGGATCTCTTTGATGCAGGAAGGTTTATCGTACATGGCGGGTTCGGAGCTCCCGGGACTGGTGGTAAACATTACCCGTATTGGCCCCGGACTGGGCGGCATTGCCCCCTCCCAGGGGGATTACTGGCAGGCCACCCGGGGGGGAGGCCATGGAGACTACAGGCTGATCGTCCTCGCGCCCAACTCGGTCCAGGAGATGTATGACCTGACCATCAAGGCCTTTGAACTATCTGACAAGTATCGGAACCCGGCGATGATCCTGGGAGATGCCATCCTGGGTCAGATGAAAGAGCCGGTGCGGCTCAGCGATCCCAAGATCCAGCATCTTGATAAACCCTGGGCTTTGCGGGGCGCCAGGGGGAGGGGCCCCCAGTTGATTAAATCGCTTTATCTTAAAGATGGTGAAATGGAAAAACACAACTGGCACCTGCAGGAAAAGTACAGGAAACTGCAGGATGCCGATACCCTGGTTGAGGCCGAGTTGGAAGACGCTATGGACATCCTGGTGGTTTCCTTCGGCTCCTGTTCCCGGATCGTTCAATCTGCGGTGCGCCTGGCCCGAGGCAAGGGTATCCGTGTGGGGATGATCCGGCCCATCTCGCTCTTTCCTTTTCCAGGAAAGACCATTTATGAAGCCACCCAAACGGTTAAGAAAGTACTTACCGTAGAAATGAACACCGGGCAGATGTGGGACGATGTTCGCCTTTCCCTTTCCCCGGGCTGCCAGGCACGCCTGATGGCCAGGCCGGGCGGGGGGATTCCGTCACCACTGGAGATTCTGGAGGAGATAGAAAATTTTGTAAAGGCAGGGGATCACGTTGCAAAAAGTGTTTGCTAAACCCGAAGCGTTAATCGATACGACGTTCCATTTCTGCCCCGGCTGTCATCACGGAACGGTCCACCGGCTGATTTGTGAAGCCATCGACCATTACCAGGTCCGGGAAAAAACCATCGGGATCCCGGGCGTAGGCTGCGGTGTTTTTCTCTATGATTATATCCATATCGACGTCTGTGAGGCGCCCCACGGGCGCGCTCCAGCCGTTGCAACAGGGTTTAAAAGGGTGTTGCCCCAAAACGTGATTTTTACCTACCAGGGAGACGGTGACCTGGGAGCCATCGGGATGTCCGAAGTGGTGCATACGGCCAACCGGGGGGAAAATATCACGGTGATTTTCGTGAACAACAATGTCTATGGGATGACCGGAGGGCAGATGGCTCCGACGACTTTACTGGGTCAACAAACGACCACCTCCCCTTACGGCAGGGATTTTCAAACCGATGGATACCCCATTCGCATGGCGGAGATGCTGGCCACCCTGGAAGGTGTTGCCTTTGCCTGCCGGGTTTCTCTCCACACGGCCGCCCACGTAAAAAAAGCCCGCAAGGCCGTGTTCAAAGCATTCGATATGCAGCTAAAGAACATGGGGTTTAGTTTTGTGGAATTTCTCTCCGCCTGCCCGACCAACTGGGGGATGAATCCCCAGCAGAGTGTAGAACGCATGGAAGAGGAAATGATGCCGTATTACCCCCTTGGCACCTTCAAGGAAAGAACAGCCCCGGACTACTTGTAAAGAAAGAGGTGGAACGATGTATTATGATGTGATCCTTTCCGGGTTCGGCGGGCAGGGGATCTTGCTCATTGGCGATATCCTGGCCCAGGCTGCGATGATGGAAGACAGGCATGTCACCTGGATGCCTGCTTACGGGGTGGAGATGCGCGGCGGGGCAGCCAACTGTACCGTGGTTATTTCTTCGGAAACCATTGGCTCCCCCTTGGCTGACCGGCCCTGCGGGCTGGTTTCCATGAGCAAACCCTCCCTGTTGAAGTTCCAGGATAAAATCAAAAAAGGCGGCCTCCTGGTGGTCAACACTTCCTTCGTCGAGGAAGATCTGCTCACCCGGGATGACCTGGAAACCATCTGCCTGCCGGCCAGTGAGCTGGCTTTCCAGGAGGTGGGTCAGCACAAGATGGCCAACATGGTCGTGCTGGGAGCATTCCTGGCGGCCAGCAGCGTGGTCGACTTTAAAACGGTGGAAGCGGCCCTGGAGTCACTCTTCCAGGAAGAAAAACAAAAACTCATTCCCCCCATGATCCAGGCGCTCCACTGCGGGATCAATTACCGGGAAAAACAGGAGGTGTAGCCCGTGCCCTACCAGGAGCAAAATGAAATAAATGTTGCGGAAGCGATCAAGGCCTTAAGGCAGGAAAAAAAATTAACCCTGCAGCAGGTCGCGGAGAGGACAGGATTCTCCACCGCCCTGCTTTCACAGATTGAAAACCACCTGATTTCTCCTCCCCTGGGAACCCTGGGGAAAATTGCCCGGGCCCTGGAGGTGGACATGGGGTATTTCTTTGGCGCGGGCCAAAATGCCCGGTTTACCATCGTGCGACATGATGAAAGACGCCCTGTTTCCCGGGTTGCTTCCCGACAGGGCGTAAAATACGGATATTCCTACGAATCCCTGGCCTTTGAGTTAAAAGACCGTCACATGGAGCCCTTTATCGTGATCCTGGAACCTGCAACCCGCAAGGACCGCCATGCCTACAGCCACGAGGGAGAAGAATTTATTTTTGTCCTGGAGGGGAAAATGGAGGTGCTCCTGGGAGAGCATGTCGATGTTTTGGGCCCGGGAGATTCCATCTATTTTAACTCGGAGATCCCGCACAAGGTGCAGTGCGTAGAAGGTGATGAAACGCGCATCCTGGCCGTGATCTATTCGCCCAAAACTTGAATGCCCCGGTCAATATCCTTCGAAGATGTTCCACTTCAAAAACAAGAGGGACGCCAGGATCTGGACGATACCGATAAAGAAAGAGGACAACAAGAAACCGCCAGCATGGGTGAAAGAGCTTACAATACTCCAGATGCCAATCACCAGGAAAATGATGAAGAGAAGCCACTGCCTGTAGAGAAACTTTTTGCGCACCAGGACCGCCTCCTTTTTCTATGATTAATCTGCTGTGGTCTTATCTTAAAGTATTCATCATCTGGCGTGCATTTACCTTTTTCTTGCCGCATTTGTTCCCGGGGTGAAATTTTGGCCCGGGAAAGGAACCGGCGAGATTTTGGCGAATGATTCCAGCAATGGGACATTAAATAAAGATTAACAGGGTGATTGACGTGATCCCTTTTACAGAACAGCTTCTCCAAGCGGCCCGCAATAGGAATGTCTCTCTTTATATTGTCGGAGGATTCTTGCGGGATGTTTTTTTAAAACGGGGAAGCCATGACCTGGACCTGGTTTCCAGCCTGGATCCTCGCACCATCGGGATGGACCTGGCAGAAGCAACGGGCGGCAATTATTACGAATTGAACCTGGACCATTCCACGGCCCGGGTAACGCTGGACTGGGAAGAGCACCACTGGCAGGTTGATATCGGGGTCATTCGCGGGAACAGCATTCATGAAGACCTGAAAAACCGTGATTTTACGGTGAACGCCATGGCGCTGCCCCTGGAAAAACTATCCCAGGGCAGCGACTGGCAGGAGCATCTCCTGGACCCCTTTGGTGGGAGAAAGGACCTGGAAAAACGCCAGCTGCGCCTTGTCAGCGAAGAGGTTATTCTTGATGACCCGCTGCGCATGGTGCGGGGCATTCGCTTTGCTTCCCAGCTGCAGTTTGACCTGGAGCCCTATACCTCGGTTCTCTTTAAAAAACACAGGCCCCTGCTTTATCGCGTCCCCAATGACCGCTTGAAGATGGAGCTGGGCAAGATCCTGGCCAATCCTTCCGTGAAGTACCTCTGGCTGATGCAGCGTCTCGATTTCATTGAGGGACTTTTCCCACACCTGGAAAAGCAGCTGGCCGCTTCGGAAGCCAGGGTGAAATCCAGGGGCTGGGAGCAGTCCATGCAAACCCTCCACCACCTGGAAAAACTCATGGAAACGCTGCCTTTTTCCCCGCAGTGGAAATACGAGCTGGGAAAATACCTGGCAGAAGAACTATCCATGGACTGGCCGCGGGCAAAGATTTTAAAGCTGGCGGCGATCTTTCACAACATCAAGGACGCGGAAACGGGCAACAGCCTGGAACAGGAAGGGGCGGATTATTACCAGCCCAACAAAGCCGGCGGGTACCTGTATCGCTTCAGCCGCCGACTGCGCCTGAACCGCGCGGAGAAAAACCTCTTGCTGCAGGCATGTACCCACTACCAGGCTCCGTTAAAGCTCTACAGGTATCCCAATCGAACAGCCCGAACCCTCTACAGGTTTTATAAAACCCTGGGGAATGAAGCGCCCGGGATTCTCCTTTTCTCCCTCGCCGACTACCTGGCGCTGCTCGGTGACCCTGGAGCCAGGCATCGGCTCTCCCTGCCTTCACCAGCAGATTATCGCAGTTTTCTAAACAGCTTGCTGCACCGTTATTTCATCGTCAAGGAACGCTTCGTGCAGTCTCCGGCCCTGATCACCAGGGAAGAAGTTTTATCGCTGCTGGGCATCGAACAGGGTCCCCTCTCCATGGAAATCCTGGAAGCGATCGCCGAAGCGCAAGCTGAAGGCAGGATCAAAACACGCAAAGAAGCCTTCAGCCTGGCGGAGGAAGAATTTAAGAACCGCCTGGCAAATCAAGACTATTCGTAAACCTGACGATCAAGCTTGCTCAGGAATGAACTCCTATTCCCTGCTTGCCCTCGACTCACTGGATTTGCGACAAATATTGTTTCGGTGCTCGGGGTTTCAGGCCGCCTCAAAAACTCCCTCGCTACGCTCGCTCAAACAGTTTGAGTCGTCTTTGCTGAAACCCCTGCGCGCCTTCTCATGAAGGCAAATCCTATGTTCGCTGAGGGCAAGCAGGGAAACAGCAGTAGTTCCTGACTAAACCTTATCGTCATATTCATCAATTGTTCCCACCCCATTTTGTGACGATCAAAGCCCCTGCTGCCGCGGCGAGAAAGACAGCAGGGGTTATTTCTGCTGGAAACAGGGTGCGTCCCGAACCAATGATCAGCCCGGCAACAAAAAAAGAAAAAAATGACCGGTAACGCAAGTAGAAAAAATGGAGGAAGCGTGCCAGGCCGAGGATGCCCAGGACACAACCCAGGACAAAGATGCCCAGCGGAAGCCAGGCAAACTGGCGCAGGAAGCCCAGGATTTCATAGTACATCCCCAGGATCAGCAGCACCGCGCTGCCTGAGACCCCGGGGATCAGCATGGTTGCGCTGGAAATGACGCCGGCCAGGAAAACGACTGGATACGCACGGGGATTCCCCAACTGGAAAACGGCCAGGGGCTCTACGGCGATGGCCAGACCCAGCAATAATCCCGCCAGAAGATAAACACTCCGCATGGCGGTGAAAGGTGTGTGCAACCGCTGGTCACGGTCTTTCAAAAGGAGAGGGGCAGAAGCCCACAGGGCTCCCAGGAGAAAGGCATGCACGGGGCCCGGCCATGTTTCCAGCAGGTGGCTGACCACAAAAGCCCAGAGGAGAAGACCGCCCCCGGTTCCCAGGCCAAAGCCCAGATACGGTTTAAAATTTAAAGAAGACAAATCATCGAGCACGCGGGTGTACATGCCCATCATCACAAATGCCGTCCCCCCGCTCATGCCGGGCAGGATCAGGGATAACCCGAAGAACATTCCCTGCAGCAGTTTTTTCAACCGGGTCCCTCCTTATGATTCAAGACATGCGCTTTTTGTTGCACGACTGTCACGGTCCACGCTGGCCTGGCGCCCCCAAGTCCGTCTGATCATCGGCGAGATTTCTGGCTGTCAGAGCCCTGTCATGCTTTCTTTCCCTTCATTTCTACCCGCTCTTTCTTTACACCTGCTTTAATTCACAAAGTAATTAAGGTATAATAGCGTTGGCTTGTACGTGCAGTGCGGCAACAATCCTATGATGGTCCGTCAGGAAGGAGGGAATAAACGTGGAAGAAGTGAAGAAAAAGCTGCAGGAATCAGCGCCAAAAGGAAAACTTCCCTGTGTCATGGCGTTTAAAATCGCCCGGGAACACAATGTTTCCGTTGCAGAGGTGGGAGATTTTTGCAATGAGCTCAAAATTAAAATCGTCAACTGCCAGCTGGGCTGCTTCTAAAGGGAAATAACGAGATTTGGACCCGGGTGTCCAGGTAGTACGGGGGACCCGGGAAGCTCGCTTGGGTCCCTGCGGGACCCGGATCTTTTTTCCCGGCCGTGGTTTTTCCGATTTCGCCTACTGCCGGTGCCCTCTCTGCCGGGGTCGTTGATCCTTTCTTTGGTTTCAGCGGCAGGGAGGCGCATAGAAGTTGTGAAACGAGGTGCCGATGTGTTAACCGTACTGCCTGTGCAGGAGGCCCAGGAGCGAATCCTGCGTTCCCTGGAAGGCTTCAGGTTGCCGGAGGTGTGGGTCCCCACGGCCGAAACGCTCGGTCGGGTGACGGCTCGACCGGTGGTTTCCCCGGAAATGGCTCCCGCGTATGCCCGCTCCACGATGGACGGTTTTGCTGTTCGTGCAGAGGACACCTTCGGGGCCTCCGAAAGTTTGCCGGCGCTTCTCCATTTAACAGGAAAAGTGCCCATGGGGCAGGCGCCCCCGGGGAAACTGGGGCCTGCTGAATCCATGGAGATTGCCACAGGCGGCATGCTCCCGGAAGGCAGTGATAGCGTTGTGATGGTAGAGTATGCCGAGATCCTGGGCGGGCAGGTGGCCGTTTATCGCCCCGCCGCCCCGCTGGAAAACGTGCTTTCCGCAGGGGAGGATTACAGGCCCGGGGATGAGGTCCTGGCCCCAGGGCATCAAATCAGGCCGCAGGACCTGGGAATTTTAGCCGCCCTGGGCATCAACGGGCTGCAGGTTTTTTCTGTCCCCCGGGTGGCCATCATTTCTACGGGAGATGAGGTGGTACCCCCCGAGGCATCGCCGGAGCCGGGTCAAATCCGCGATGTGAATGGATTGACCCTGTCTGCCCAGGTCCGGGAGAGTGGGGGCGAACCCGCATACCTCGGTATCGTCAGGGATAGCGCGGAAGAATTGAAGCTCAACCTGGTCCGCGCCCTGGAGGATGCCGACGTTGTCTTGATTTCCGGAGGCAGCTCCGTGGGAACCAGGGACGTGACGGCCCGGGTTATCGATGATTTGCCCGGTGACGGCGTGATGTTTCACGGGGTTTCCATGCGCCCGGGCAAGCCCCTGATCTACGGAGCAGGGACGGGAAAACCCGTTTTCGGGCTCTCCGGCAATCCGGTTTCGGCCATGTTCGGCTTTCTGTTGTTTGTCAAGCCGCTGCTGCGCCAGCTCCGGGGGCTTAAGCCTTTTGAGACTTACCTCCCGTACGTGGAAGCGCTTCTCGACACCAACTATTCTTCCCTGGGGGGGCGGGAGGATTACGTCCGTGTCGTCCTTTATTCCGAAAATACAGGCTCTCTTCCTGCTGATAAGCTTGACCTGCCCCGGGCCCGGCCGGTTTATGGGGGGCCGGGGCTGTTAAACCCCGTTATCCAGGGCGACGGCTATTTCGTGATCCCTCGCGATTCCGAGGGGCTAAACAAAGGCGTCCGGGTCAAAGTATTCACCTGGTAAGTCCCAGGGCCGGTTCGGGAGAAAAGGGAAAAGCAAATCGACCTCCGAAAGATCTGAAAGGAAGGAGGGGCTGCAGATTGGAAAGAAACGTTTACTTGAGCAATACACCGTTGAAAAAGGCGCAAAACCTTTTTTTAGAGCATGCCCTGCATGATCCGCTGAAGGGTGAGTTCATTCCCACCACGGAAACCCTGGACAGGGTGACCGCAGAACCCGTGTTTGCTGCCATTTCCTCACCTCACTACCACGCAGCGGCCATGGATGGGATTGCGGTGGAGGCTTCCCGGACCTTTGGTGCCACCCTGACATCTCCCCGGCAGCTGCTCCTGGGAGAAGACGCTTTTTTCGTGGATACCGGGGGAATCGTGCCCCGGGGATGTGACGCGGTAATCATGATCGAAGAAGTCTCCTACCCGGACCCGGAAAACAAAAATCTCCTGGAGATCCGTTCCCCGGCCACGCCCTGGCAGCATGTCCGCTCCATCGGAGAAGATATCGTGGCCACGGAAATGCTTTTACCTTCCTTCCACAAGATCAGGCCTTTTGACCTGGCGGCCCTGTTAAATGGAGGCGTCTACCGGGTCAATGTCTTTAAAAAGCCGGTGGTTGCCATTCTTCCTACCGGCTCCGAGCTGGTTCCACCCGGAGAAATCCCCGCGCCGGGCAAGATCACCGAATCAAACTCGTACATGTTTGAATCCGCCGTGCGGGCATGGGGCGGTGAGCCCCTGAGATTTCCCATCGTCCAGGATGACCCGGCGGCGCTGCACACAGCGGTGCAGGAAGCGGCCGACCGTGGCGACCTCCTCTTGATCAGCGCCGGTTCTTCCGCCGGTCGTCGGGATCATACGGTTGAAATTTTATCACAGCTGGGTGAAGTACTGGTGCACGGTGTGGCTATGAAGCCAGGCAAACCGGTGATCCTGGGCAAAATTGGTTCAACCCCGGTGATCGGTGTTCCGGGATACCCCGTGGCGGCCTACATGGTCCTGGAGTTGTTTGTCAAGCCGCTGCTTTACCGCTGGCAGAAGCAGGCCCCGCCCGGGCATCCCCGGGCGGAGGTCTACAGTTCCAGGCGGGTGCTCTCCTCGTTGAAGGACGAAGAATTTATCCGCTTAAAAATCGGAAAGGTCGATGACCGCCTGGTTGCAACCCCCTTGCCCCGGGGCTCGGGCGTTTCCATGTCCCTGGTGCGGGCCGACGGTTCAACCGGGATTTCCCAGGACAAGGAGGGTCTGGAAACGGGGGAAAGGTTTCCAGCAGAATTATGGCGTCCCCAGGCGGAGATCGAAAATACCGTTGTCTGCCTGGGCAGCCATGATTTAAGCCTGGATATTCTCTCTGACTTTTTGCGCCGCGCAGAAAGCCGGTATGCGCTCTCCTCGGCTCACGTGGGCAGCATGGGAGGCATCATGGCGTTAAAGCGAAAAGAAGTTCACCTGGCGGGGATCCACCTGCTCGACCTGGAAAGCGGGCAATATAATATCCCCTACCTGCAGCGTTATTTATCCGAAATGGAGCTGTTTTTGGTCCACCTGGCGAAAAGAGAGCTGGGCTTAATCGTTGCACCTGGTAATCCCAGGCAAATCTATTCCCTGGAGGACCTGGCTAACACAGCCGTGGTCTTTATCAACCGACAAAAAGGTGCGGGCACGCGTCTGTTCCTGGACTATGAACTGAAGAAAATTGGTCTGGATGCGGCGGCCATACAGGGTTACAACCGGGAGGAATACAACCATCTCGCTGTGGCGGCTGCCGTTCGCGCGGGCAGCGCCGATGCCGGCCTGGGTATCCGTGCCGCGGCGCAGGCCCTGGAGGTTGAATTCATCCCCCTGACCTGGGAACCCTATGAACTGGCCGCGACCCGGGAGTTCATCAACAGCGAACCTTTCCAGGCCGTGCAGGCGATCATCAGCTCTCCGGCCTTCCGGGAGGCCGTAGAACGCATGGGTGGGTATGACCTGGCGGAAAGCGGGAGAATTCAAGCTGTCCCGGCTCCTTAAGCGGTTATCTGCCCGGATTTGCTGCGAACGTTGCGACACAAAAGGTTTGGGTTCAAGGGAAAGGTTTAAAGCAACATATCTACCAGAACCCTTCGGTCCAGGGGAACCTGCTTTTCTATCTTGTTTCCCGGGCGAAGGCAAAAGCAATCCCAACAGAAAAGGGTGTCTGAACAAATGGACAAGCATAAACGAGAGAGCTGCCCGGTGAACGTGAAGGTAGCGATTATTACGGCCAGCGACCGCAGTTCCCGGGGTGAACGGGAAGATTTAAGCGGCCCGGCGATCCGGGAAAGGGTGGAAGCGCTGGGTTGGGAAGTGGTTTGCTGCGGGGTTGTTCCCGATGAAAAGGAAAAACTGAAAGAAGAGATGATCCGGATTGCCGACAGGGAAAAAGTTTCCCTGCTGTTGACCACGGGAGGGACCGGGCTGGCACCGCGCGATTTTACCCCGGATGCCACGCTGGAGGTCATTGAGAAGCAGGTTCCCGGGATTGCCGAGGCCATGCGGCAGGAAAGTTTAATCAAAACACGCCATGCCATGCTTTCCCGGGCAGTCTGTGGTGTGCGGGGGCAAACATTAATTATTAACTTGCCGGGGAGCCCCAAGGCGGTCCGCGAGTGCCTGGACGTGGTTATTCCCGTGATCCCCCATGCGGTGGAACTGCTGCAGGGCTCCGTATCCGATTGCCAGGTTCGCCAGGGTCTGCCGGAGTGCGATGGTTAAGGACGGATGAAATATTGAGCAAATAGGAGAATTATGAAGAAATAAAACGATAATCCTCGTTCATTAACATCTATGGCTCTTGAAGCCATTTTTTTTGGTTTGCCTTCTGTCCATGATTGCCGGTATGATAGCTATGGTTGATTAGCACTCACTAAAGGTGAGTGCTAATAATGAGGATTAATCCATCAAAATACACAATTTAGCAAGGAGGTATGACATGATGAATCTTAAACCCCTAGGCGATCGCGTGATCATTAAGGTCCTGGAAAAGGAGGAGAAAACCAGCTCAGGCATTGTTCTCCCCGACAAGGCCAAAGAAAAGCCCCAGGAGGGTGAAGTGAAGGCAGTAGGAGATGGTCGGATTCTCGATGACGGAACCCGGGTGCAGATGGATGTAAAAGTTGGAGACAAGGTGATCTTTTCCAAGTATGCCGGTTCGGAAGTGAAGCTGGATGGAGAAGAATACCTGATTTTGCGCCAGGATGATATACTGGCCGTCTATGCCTAAGCAGGACGTTACTTACACTATTTTACCAGGAGGGAATTAAAAGATGGCGAAAGATATAAAGTATCGTGAAGAGGCACGTCAAGCCCTGGAAAGAGGCGTGGATAAGCTTGCGGATACGGTAAAAATTACCCTGGGCCCCAAGGGCCGCAACGTGGTTTTGGACAAGAAGTTCGGCTCCCCCCAAATTACCAACGATGGGGTAACCATTGCGCGGGAGATTGAACTGGAAGATCCTTTTGAAAACATGGGCGCGCAGCTGGTGAAGGAAGTCGCCAACAAGACCCAGGATAGTGCGGGTGACGGCACGACTTCGGCAACCTTGCTGGCCCAGGCCATCATCAAGCAGGGCATCAAAAATGTTACCGCCGGGACCAACCCCATGCTGATGAAGCGGGGGATTGATACGGCCGTGGGAAAAGTCCTGGACCACATCAAGAGCCAGAGCAAACCGGTGGAAAGCCGCGATGCCATCGCCCAGGTTGCGGCAATCTCTGCAGATAGCGATGCCATTGGAAACCTGATCGCCGATGCCATGGAAAAAGTGGGTAAAGACGGGGTTATTACAGTTGAAGAGTCAAGGGGTTTTGTCACCGACCTCAAGGTGGTTGAAGGGATGCAGTTCGATCGTGGCTACATCTCTCCCTACATGGTGACCGACACCGAGAAAATGGAAGCCGTGCTGGAAGATCCCATGATCTTGCTTACCGACCGCAAAATCGGCAACATCCATGAACTTCTTCCCCTGCTGGAGAAGATCGTGCAGAAGGGTAAGCAGCTCCTCTTGATTGCAGAAGATGTCGAAGGGGAAGCGCTGGCGACCCTGGTTGTGAATAAAATCCGCGGCACCTTCACCTGTGTTTCCGTTAAGGCCCCCGGTTTTGGTGACCGCCGCAAGGCCATGTTGGAAGACATTGCCGTGCTGACCGGTGGGCAGGTTGTATCGGAAGACCTGGGGATTGAAATGAAAAACGTCGATGTGGACATGCTGGGCAGCGCCCGCCAGGTCATTATCGGCAAGGATGAGACGGTCATCGTTGACGGCTCCGGTGCCCCGGAAGATATTCAAAAGCGGATTAACCAGATTCGCGTGCAAATTGAAGATTCCACCTCTGATTTTGATAAAGAGAAACTCCAGGAGCGACTGGCCAAGCTGGCCGGCGGTGTAGCCGTGATTGAAGTGGGAGCGGCCACTGAAACGGAGATGAAAGAAAGAAAGCTCCGCATCGAAGACGCCCTTTCGGCAACCCGTGCCGCGGTAGAAGAAGGCATCGTGCCGGGCGGTGGCGTGGCCTACCTGAATGCCATTGCTGCCCTGAAGGAGCTCGACCTGGAAGCGGACCAGGCTGTCGGGGTGCAGATTATCCGCAGGGCCCTGGAAGAGCCGCTGCGCCACATCGCGGAAAATGCCGGTGAAGAGGGATCCATCGTTGTGGAAAAAGTGAAAGCCATGGAAGCGGTTATGGGCTACAATGCCTTGACCGGTGTCTATGAAAATATGATGGAAGCCGGTATCGTGGATCCGGCCAAGGTTGTTCGTTCCGCGATCCAGAATTCTGCCAGCATCGCCTCCCTGTTCCTCACGACAGAAGCTGTTGTCGCGGAGAAACCGGAAGATGATAAAAAGTTCCCCGGCGGCGGCATGGGCATGGGTGATATGCCTCCCATGTAGGCCAGAAGCGGGTCAATCCTTTTCGAAAAAAACCGGGAGCATCTCCCGGTTTTTTTCTTTTCGGGCAGGAAATAGAAATGCCTTTACCGAAATAATGAGTCGTCCAATTTCCAGGTATCGCGAAGGAGCCATTGCCAGATGTTAAGTTCAGAGAAGGTCATCATTGTTGACTTTGGTGGACAGTACACCCAGTTAATTGCACGGAGAGTGAGGGAGCACAAGGTTTACTGTGAAATCGTTCCATACAATACACCTTACGAAAAAATTGAAGCTGCCGGGCCCGGAGCTCTTATTTTTTCTGGAGGTTCTGGCAGCGTTTATGTCGAAGATGCCCCCCGCTGCGATGTTCGTCTGTACGAGCTGGGTGTGCCTTTGTTGGGGATCTGCTACGGGATGCAGGTCATGGCCCAGGACCTGGGCGGTGACGTAGTCAGGGCCCGCAACCAGGAATACGGTAAAACCTATATCAACATTAAAAAGAACAACAGCCTGCTGAGCGGCCTGGGAAATCGCTTTACGGCCTGGATGAGCCACGGGGATTACGTCACCCGTGTCCCGGAAGGTTTTGAAACCATTGCGGAGAGCGATAATACCCCCATTGCCGCCATCGCTGACAGGCACCGGGGGTTTTACGGTCTGCAGTTCCATCCCGAGGTGATCCATACGCCCCAGGGTCAGCACATTCTCGGCAACTTCTTGTTTCGCATCTGCAGGTTCTCCGGAAACTGGACCATGGAAAACTTTATTGATACCAGCATCGAGGAAGTCCAGGCGGAAGTCGGCCCGGAAGGAAAGGCGGTTTGTGGACTGAGTGGAGGCATCGATTCTTCCGTGGCCGCCGTGCTCTTGCACCGGGCCCTGGGTGACCGCTTGACCTGCATTTTTGTTGATCACGGTCTGCTACGTAAAGGAGAAAAGGAACAGGTGCTGGAAACCTTCCGGGGGCAGTTTCACATGAACCTGGTTGCCGTGGATGCCCGGGAGGAGTTTCTCCAGCGGCTGCAGGGGGTGATCGATCCGGAGGAAAAGAGGAAAGTGATCGGCAACCACTTCATCCGGGTTTTTGAGCGAGAAGCCGAAAGGCTGGGGCGGGTGGATTTCCTGGTCCAGGGGACCCTTTATCCCGATGTGATTGAAAGCGGAACGGCCACCGCCGCGGTGATCAAGTCCCATCACAATGTGGGTGGGCTGCCCCCGGACATGAAATTCTCGTTGATTGAGCCGCTCAAGTACCTGTTTAAAGACGAGGTACGCAAATTGGCCGCTGAACTGGCGCTCCCCGAAGAGATCGTCTGGCGGCATCCTTTTCCGGGGCCGGGATTGGCGGTGCGGGTCATCGGAGAGGTCACCCCGGAAAAACTGACCCTGCTGCAGGAAGCCGATGCCATTGTGATCGATGAGATCAAAAAGGCCGGGCTGTACCGGGAAATTTGGCAGGCTTTTGCCGTGCTGCCGGATATCCTGAGTGTGGGGGTGAAAGGGGACTGCCGGATGTACGGGCATACCATCGTTTTGCGGGCCGTGACGAGCCAGGATGGCATGACGGCGGACTGGTATCCTTTTCCCTATGAAGTCTTGGAACGGATTTCCAACCGCCTGGTGAACGATCTTCCCCAGGTCAACCGTTTTGTTTACGACCTCACAACAAAACCTCCCGGGACCATTGAGTGGGAGTAGACATGGAATATCATTGTGATCAAAGACTTCTACAGGAGGGTGAAGCATCATGACTAGGGTTTGTGTCCTGATGGGGAGCGATTCTGATTTACCAACGATGGCGGCATGCCTGGAGGCCTTGGAACGGTTTGAAATTCCTTATGAAGTGATGATTTCTTCCGCTCACAGGGTGCCGGAAAAAACCGCGGAGATGGCAAAGAACGCCGCAGCCAAAGGCATTGAAGTGATTGTAGCCGGAGCGGGCAGTGCGGCGCACCTCGCCGGAGTGATCGCCGCACATACGCCGCTGCCGGTCATCGCTGTGCCCCTGAGCGGCTCGGCGCTTAACGGGCTCGACGCCCTTTACGCCTCGGTGCAGATGCCGCGGGGGGTGCCCGTAGCCACGGTGGCCATTGACGGGGCCTTTAATGCCGGGATCTTGGCGGTCCAGATCCTGGCCAGCGGAGATCCGCAGCTCCGGCATAAGGTCACGGCCTACAAAGAAGAACTTGCCCGGCAGGTCAAGTCGAAAAATGACAGGTTGCAGGAAATAGGTTACAAACGCTACCTGGAAAGCAAGTAAAAAGCAGGAAGCCTCCAGCAGGCACGGAATTTTTCAGCGGACAGCAAGCGATGAACAAGGGTTTATTTCGCAGCACGCCTGGCCCACTTTACCGCATAAAATGAGGTGTTTTTCTTGATTGAACGTTATACCAGGCCCGAGATGGGCCGCATCTGGACGCTGGAAAACCGCTACCAAAAATTTCTGGATATCGAAGTGGCCGTTTGCCAGGTGCTGGCCGAAAGCGGGACGATCCCCCGGGAGGCAGCCCGGGATATCGAGCATAAGGCGGCATTTAGCGTGGAACGGATCCTGGAGATCGAAAAGACTACCCGGCATGACGTAGTGGCGTTTACCCGCTGCGTTGCGGAAAGCCTGGGTGCAGAATCGCGGTTTTTTCACTACGGCCTGACTTCCTATGACGTGGTGGATACGGCCCTTTCGCTGCTCCTGCAGGAAGCGGCCCGATTGCTTGCCAGGGGCTTGTCCGAGCTTTCCCGGGCGCTCCAGGAGCAGGCCCTGGTTCACCGGGACACGGTCATGGTTGGCCGGACCCACGGGGTGCATGCCGAGCCTATTACGCTCGGTCTGAAGTTTGCACTGTGGTGGGATGAACTGGGCCGTCATGCCCACCGCTTGCAGCAGGCCACGGAAGCCGTCTCCTACGGAAAAATATCCGGGGCGGTGGGAACTTATGCACAGCTGGATCCGGGGGTGGAAGAGCAGGTTTGCCGGCGACTGGGCTTGAAACCTGCCCCCATTTCCACCCAGATTTTGCAGCGCGACAACCACGCGGAATTTATCTCGGTTTTGGCCTTGCTGGCCTCGACCCTGGATAAATTTGCAGTTGAAATCCGCAGCCTGCAGAAAACAGAGGTTCGCGAAGTGGAAGAACCTTTTTACGCGGGGCAAAAAGGTTCTTCGGCCATGCCCCACAAGCGAAATCCCGTTTCGTGTGAGCAGATTAGCGGACTGGCCCGCCTGGTTCGTGCCCATGCCGGGGTAGCCCTGGAGAATATGCCCCTCTGGCATGAGCGCGACATCTCCCACTCCTCGGCAGAGCGGGTCATTTTCCCCGATGCGACCATCTTGCTGGACTACATGATCCACCAGATGGTCCGCATTATCTCGGGCCTGCACGTCTACCCGGAAAATATGCAAGCCAACCTGGAGAAAACCCTGGGATTGGTATATTCACAGAATGTCCTGCTCAGCCTGGTGGAAGGCGGCATTTCCAGGGAGGAGGCCTACGACCGCGTGCAGCAGCACGCTATGCAGGCCTGGGAAACGCGCACCCCCTTTAAGCAGCTCTTGCAACAGGATCCCTGGATCAGCTCCCGGCTCACGATGGAGGAGCTGGAGGCCTGTTTTGATTACAGGCGTAACCTGCGGCATGTTCCCCGGATTTTTCAACGCCTCGGCTTGCAAAAATAAGAAGGCAGAAAGGAGAAGCACCGTGGAAAAAAGAGACTTCCTCTATGAGGGCAAGGCCAAAAAAATATTTCACACCGATGACCCGGACCAGGTGATCGTCGAATTCAAAGATGTCGCCACCGCGTTTGATGGACTGAAAAAAGAAAGCCTGGAAAATAAGGGGGTCTTAAACAATCATATCTCCTCCCTCTTTTTCCAGCTTCTGGCAGAGGAAAACATTCCGACCCATTACATCAAGACCCTTAGCGAACGGGATATGCTGGTTAAATCATTGGAGATTATCCCGGTGGAGATTATTGTGCGGAATATCGTGGCGGGTAGTTTGGCCAAGCGCATGGGGTTGGAAGAAGGAACTGTTTTGAAAAAAACTGTCCTGGAGTATAACCTGAAAGATGACGAACTGCATGATCCCATGTTGAACCGCTACCACATCTATGCCCTGGACCTGGCCACACCGGAAGAGATGGACACCATTGAAACGATGGCCCTGCAGATTAACCAGGTGCTGCGGCCCTTCCTGCTTAAAAAGAATATTGTGCTGGTCGATTTTAAACTGGAGTTTGGCCGTCACAAGGGTGAAATTCTCCTGGGTGATGAAATAACGCCCGACACCTGCCGCTTCTGGGACGCCACGTCCGGTGAAAAGCTGGATAAGGACCGCTTCCGACGGGAAATGGGTAAGGTCACGGAGGCTTACCAGGAAGTGCTCCGCAGGCTGCAGGAGGTGGACTAGCTTGACTGCCTGGAAAGCCGAGATTCAGGTTACCTATAAAAAAAGCGTCCTTGATCCCCAGGGTGTTGCCGTGGAAAAAGCCCTGGGCGCCCTGGGATATGATCACGTGGAAAAAGTTCGCATCGGAAAGTACATGGAACTTCTTCTTCACGCGGAAAGCGAGGAAAAAGCCAGGAGCCAGGTGGAAGAAATGTGTCAACGGCTTTTAACCAACCCGGTTATTGAAGATTACGAGTATCGCCTCCAGCCTGTAAGCCTGGAAAGGGGGACGGGCCAAACAGGGAGCTGAGCGGCCCCCTGAGCCCTGTAGATACCATGAAATTTGGCGTGATTGTTTTTCCCGGATCCAATTGCGACCTGGATGCGTTTTACATGGTGAAGGATGTGTTGAACAAGCCGGTGGAATATCTCTGGCACCACGAAAAGACCCTGCGAGGGTCAGACTGCGTCATTTTGCCCGGCGGGTTTACCTACGGGGATTACCTGCGTCCCGGAGCCATCGCCAGTTTTTCACCGATCATGACTGCGGTCCACGCTTTCGCAGCCCGGGGAGGCCTGGTGCTGGGCATTTGCAACGGCTTCCAGGTGCTCCTGGAAAGCGGCCTGCTCCCGGGCGCCCTTTACCGCAACATTCACCTGCAGTTCAGGTGTGCGTGGACCCACCTGTCGGTAGAAAACCCGCACCTGCCCTTTACGGCCCATATTCCATCGGGGCAGGTATTAAAAATTCCCGTCGCTCATGGTGACGGTAATTATTTTTGTGACCCGGAAACCCTGGAAACCTTAAAAAAGAACAACCAGATCGTTTTTCGCTACGTGACCCCGGAGGGGAATCTCGATTCCCGGGCCAATCCCAACGGTTCCCTGGAGGCCATCGCGGGGATCTGCAATGCCAGGGGGAATGTGCTGGGGATGATGCCCCACCCGGAACGAGCCGGGGAAAGCCTGCTGGGTTCCCGGGACGGTCAATTCATCTTTCAATCGATCCTAAAACACTGGGGTGAAAGCTCTTGAGCGAGCAACTACACCAGAAGATGGGCTTAAGCGATCAAGAATACGCCTTGATTCTCCATCTCATGGGCCGTGAGCCCAACGAGCTGGAACTGGGCATGTTTTCCGTGATGTGGTCCGAGCACTGCAGCTATAAATGCTCCAAGAAAGTGCTGCAATCCCTGCCCACTGAAGGCGATCAGATCCTGCTGGGGCCGGGAGAAAATGCCGGGATTGTTGACATCGGCGAGGGTCTCGCCGTGGCGTTCAAAATGGAGAGCCATAACCACCCTTCGGCGATTGAGCCGTACCAGGGCGCCGCGACAGGGGTCGGGGGCATCGTTCGCGATATTTTTACCATGGGCGCCCGGCCGATTGCCCTGTTGAATTCCCTGCGTTTTGGTCCCCTGCACTATCCCAGGGTTCAGTATCTCTTTGAGGGGGTTGTGGCGGGAATTGCGGGCTACGGGAACTGCATTGGTATACCCACCGTCGGGGGGGAGACCTGGTTCGACCCCGCCTACCAGGGAAACCCCCTGGTGAATGTCATGTGTGCCGGGGTGCTTCCCGCTTCCCGTATCGCCCGGGGGCAGGCCCGGGGGCCGGGCAATACGGTGATCCTGGTAGGCGCCCGCACGGGCCGGGATGGGCTGCACGGGGTTACCTTTGCTTCGGAAGGACTGGATGAAACCTCTGAAGCCCAGCGGCCTGCCGTGCAGGTAGGCGACCCGTTCATGGAGAAATTACTCCTTGAAGCCTGCCTGGAGGCCATCGAAAAAGAGCTGGTTGCCGGCATCCAGGATTTAGGAGGCGCCGGGCTCACCTGTGCCACGTCGGAGATGTCCAGCCGCGCGGGGAGCGGGATGATCATCCACCTGGACCGGGTTCCCTGCAGGGAAGAGGATATGTCTCCCTACGAGATCATGCTCTCCGAATCACAGGAACGGATGCTGCTGGTGGTAGAAAATGAAAACATCAAGGCCGTCCAGGATATTTTTACCCGCTGGGGACTGGAATTTAGCGCCATTGGCCAGGTTACCGGGGATGGTCTGCTGCAGATATACCATCGCGGTGAAAAAGTGGGTGAGCTGGCCGCTGATTTCCTGTGTGAAAATGCCCCTGTGTACGATCTGCCCGACCAGGAACCTCCCTATTACCAGAAATTGAAATCCTATGACATGCAGGCAGTGCCCCAGCCAGACGACCTGGAGGAGGCGTTCCTGGAGCTGCTTGCTTCACCGAATATCGCGTCCAAGCAGTGGATTTACCGTCAATACGACTACATGGTGCGAACATGCACGGCCCAGGGCCCCGGGGGCGATGCCGCGGTGCTCCGAATCAGGGGCACAGCGAAGGGACTGGCTTTTTCCGCCGACGGCAACGGTCGGTATGTGTACCTGGATCCCTACAAAGGCGGGATGATTGCCGTGCTTGAAGCGGCCCGCAATGTGGCTGCCGCGGGAGCGAAACCCCTGGCGATCACCAACTGCTTGAATTTTGGAAACCCCACCCGCCCCCAAATTTACTGGCAGTTTAAGCATGCCGTCAAAGGTATGGCGGAGGCCTGCAGGGCCTTGGGAACGCCCGTTACCGGGGGTAACGTGAGCTTTTACAATGAGACCAGTGGCGAAGCGATCTTTCCCACCCCTGTTGTGGGGATGCTGGGCTTGCTGGAGAATCTTTCCTGCCAGGTACAAAAAGGCTGGCGGCGGGCATCCGACCGGGTTTACCTGCTGGGTGACCTGGCCGGCAGCCTGGCGGGAAGCGAGTATCTTTACGCCCTGCATGGGGTGCTGGCGGGAGACATGCCGCTGCCGGACCTGGAGCGGGCTGCCTTCCTGCACCAATTTTTGGGCGAGGCTGCTGCCAGCAAGGTGATCACTTCGGCGCACGACCTATCCGACGGGGGCTTGCTTACGGCCCTGGCCGAAGCGTCCTTTGCCGGGGGTTTTGGCGTGGAAATCAGCCTGCCGCACCCGGAAAACGTCCGCCTGGATGAACTGCTCTTTGGGGAAGGCCAATCCCGGGTCCTGGTGGGTGTATCCCTGGAAAAAGAACGGGATTTTCTGACGCTTATCCGTTCCTACCAACTTCCCTGGCAGTTGCTGGGAGAAGTGAAAGGAGAAAAATTGACCGTGAGAATACAAGAAGAAGAGCCCTTGATTGATCTTTCTCTGGAAAGAGTCAAAGCGGCCTGGGAGGAGGTTATTTCCTGTTGTCTCGATTGAGCCGAAGAGGTCTGAAAGAAGATTTGGCCGCCAGACAGAACGAGGATCGGCATGACCGGATGGAAGAAGCATGTGGTGTCTTTGGGATTTTTGCCCCGGGGGAAGATCTTTTTCGCCTGTCTTGTTTTGCCCTGTTTGCCTTGCAGCATCGGGGCCAGGAAAGTGCCGGGATTGCGGTGAGCGACGGAAAGACCATCCACCTCAAGAAAGGAGTCGGGCTGGTTTCCGAGGTTTTTACCGACCTGGAGGCCATGAAAAACAAGCCAACCGTGGCGGCTGTCAGCCACGTGCGCTATTCCACCAGCGGGGGAGGTCGCCCGGAAAACGCCCAACCCCTTTTGATTGAGTACCGCCACGGCTCTCTCGCCGTCGTCCACAACGGCAACCTGGTTAACGCCCTGGAACTAAGGGAGTTCTTGGAAGACCAGGGTTCCATCTTTCAGACCACCACGGACAGCGAGCTGGTGGCCCACCTGATCGCCCGCTATGGGTACCGTGACCTGGAGGCCTCGTTAACATCGGCGCTGCCCCACTTACACGGTGCATATAATTTCCTGTTCCTGGCGGAAAACAGCCTGGTCGGCGTGCGTGATCCGTACGGCATCCACCCCCTCTCCCTGGGGAAATGGAAGGGGCACTACGTCCTGGCCTCTGAAACCTGCGCCTTTGATACCATCGGCGCTGAGATGATCCGGGATATTGAACCCGGTGAAATGGTGATCATCGATGAGAACGGTCTCACCAGCAGGCAGGCCTTGCCTTCACAGCGGCTGGCCCTCTGCATCTTTGAATACATTTACTTCGCCCGGCCTGACAGCAACATCCACGGCAAGAATGTTCACCTGGTGCGCAAAGAGCTGGGCAGAAGGCTGGCCCGCGAGCATCCGGCCCAGGCTGACCTGGTCACCGGGGTGCCCGACTCCAGCCTCTCTGCCGCCTCGGGCTTTGCTGAAGAACTGGGCATCCCGTATGAAATGGGTTTGATTAAAAACAAGTATATCGGGAGAACCTTCATTCAACCGAACCAGAAAATCCGCAGCCTCGGTGTCCAGTTGAAATTGAACCCGATTTATAAGGTAGTGGAAGGGAAACGCGTTGTGGTCGTCGACGACTCCATTGTCCGGGGAACAACCAGCCAGAAACTCGTCAACATGTTCTTCAAGGCGGGCGCCAGGGAGGTCCATCTGAGGATCAGCTCCCCCCCTGTGATTGCCCCCTGCTACTATGGCATTGACACGCCCACCTACGAAGAGTTGATCGGCTCCTCGAAAGCCGTGGAAGAGATTCGAGTGCAGATCGGGGCCACATCGCTGGGATACCTGGGTTATCAAAACATGATTGAGTCAGCGGGACTTACGGAAGGCAAGCTCTGCACCGCCTGTTTTTCCGGTCATTATCCCATTTCCAGTAAAGGCAGGGAAAAATATGACGAAATCAGAAGGCTTTGATTATAAGTCTGCCGGGGTGGACATCGAAGCCGGGGAGAAAATTGTTGCAGACATTAAAGAGATGGTGTTGAAAACCCACCGGCGAGAAGTGTTAACCGGGATCGGCGGTTTTGCTGGCCTTTTTCAGCCGGATGTTTCCCGGTATCGTGAACCCGTCCTGGTAGCAGCAACTGATGGAGTCGGTACAAAACTTAAAATTGCCTTTGCTATGGGCAAGCATGACACCGTTGGCATAGACGCAGTGGCCATGTGTGTGAATGACCTGGTCGTCCAGGGGGCTGAACCGCTTTTTTTCCTGGATTACCTGGCTACGGGTCGGCTGGACAACCAGGTGGTGAAAGACATTATAGGCGGAGTCGTAGAAGGATGCCGGCAGGCCGGTTGTGCCCTGTTGGGGGGAGAAACCGCTGAAATGCCGGGTTTTTACCCCCAGGGTGAATACGATCTCGCCGGTTTCTCTGTGGGTATCGTGGAGAAAAGCAGGATCATCTCCGGTGAAAAGGTGCAACCTGGCGACACCTTGTTAGGGCTGGCTTCCTCCGGCCTGCACAGCAACGGCTTTTCCCTGGTTCGCAAGGTTCTCCTGGAGCACGCGGGTTTGCGGCTGGAGGATCATGTGCCAGAGCTGGGTTGTGCCCTGGGAGAAGAACTGCTCCGGCCGACGCGTATTTACGTGCCCTATCTACTGTCGCTGCTGGAGACGTTTGAATTGAAAGGGATTGCTCACATTACGGGCGGGGGTATCACCAACAATCTGCCCCGCATTCTCCCCCGGGGGACACGAGCTGTCATGGCAAAGAAGTCGTGGGAGATATCACCCATTTTTGGCCTGGTGCAGCGCGCAGGCCGCATCGCTGAAGAAGAAATGTTTCGCACCTTTAACATGGGTATCGGATTGATCCTGGTGGTTTCCGAGGGCGACCTGCAGGCCATCCAGGAGCAGCTAAGAGAGCTTAAGATGGAAGCCCTGGAGGTGGGCAGGGTTGAATCCACGGATGATCATTCTCCGCACGTTGCATTTCAATAGAAGGGAGGAGCTCCGATGAACCTGGCGGTGCTGGCGTCCGGCAGTGGAAGCAACCTGCAGGCGATCATTGATGCCGCGGAAAAGGGCGCACTGGACGGGACAGTGAAAACTGTGATCAGCGACAAGATCGAGGCCTTTGCCCTGCAGCGGGCTCGCAAACACGGCATCGAAGCCTTGTACCTCAATACCCGAGATTTTTCCTGCCGGGAAGATTATGACCAATCTATCTGTGCCCTCCTGGAGGAGCGAAAAATCGGGCTTATTGCCCTGGCCGGTTTTATGCGACTTCTTTCGCCTGTTTTCGTGCGGCGCTACCCCGGGCAAATCATGAATATCCATCCCTCCCTGCTGCCTGCGTTTCCCGGCCTGGACGGTGTAAAACAGGCCCTGGAATATGGGGTTAAGGTGAGCGGGTGCACCGTGCATTTTGTCGACGAAGGATTGGATACAGGTCCAATTATTTTACAGGAAGCGATACCGGTGCTGGAAACCGACGATGAAGAGACGCTGCATCAGCGCATCCACCAGGTAGAACACCGGCTGTATCCCCGGGCAATTTCGTTGTTTATGCGAGGAAGGCTAACTGTCAAAGGGAGAAGGTGTATTGTTGATGAAAGCTAAAAAAGCGTTAATCAGTGTTTCAGACAAAGAAGGCATCACGCGTTTTGCCCGGGAACTCGTCTCCCTGGGCTGGGAAATTATTTCTACGGGCGGAACAGCCAGGGCCTTAAGGGACGCGGGCCTATCCGTAAAAGATATCAGTGAGATCACCGGTTTTCCCGAAATCCTGGATGGGCGATTGAAAACACTTCATCCGTTGGTTCACGGCGGCATCCTCGGAAGGCGTGACCTGGAAGAACATCTAAAGCAAATGAAAGAACACGCCATTGAAGCCATTGACCTGGTTGCTGTCAATCTTTACCCCTTCCCTGAAGTGATCGCCCAACCCGGCGTAACCCTGGAAGATGCCGTAGAAAATATCGATATCGGCGGCCCGACCATGGTGCGGGCGGCCGCAAAGAATTACCAGGACGTGATCGTTGTGGTTGAGCCGGCAAATTACGCTATCGTGGTGGAAGAACTGCGCCAAAAAGGCGATCTCGCTCTCTCTACCCGTTACCGGCTGGCCGTAGAAGCATTTGCCCACACGGCCTATTACGACAGTATCGTCGCGGAATACCTGCGAAGAGGCATTGAAGATGAGCAAGAACGACACTTCCCTGCGTACCTGGCCTTACCGTATCGAAAATCCCAGGAACTACGCTACGGAGAAAATCCTCACCAGAAAGCCGCTTTCTACAGGGAGCCGTTACCAGGTCCTGCCACCATTGCCGGAGCCAAACAGCTGCAGGGGAAAGAGCTGTCTTTCAATAATATCAACGACCTGCATGCCGCCTGGGAACTGGCAAAAGAATTTGAAGACCCTACGGCGGTGGCCGTGAAACACGCTAATCCATGCGGTGTGGGTTCCGCCGAGGCCCTGCATGAAGCCTACCAAAAAGCCCACGACGCTGACCCCGTTTCCATTTTTGGCGGCATCGTGGCCTTGAACAGGGATGTTGACGAAGAAACGGCCCGGCGTTTAGCAGAAATATTTTTGGAAGTAATTGCTGCTCCTTCCTTTGCACCGGCTGCCCTGGAGATTCTTGCGCAAAAACAAGATGTTCGCCTGCTGACCATACCGCTGCCGGAAGGAATGCCTGAAAAAGGCATGGACCTGAAAAAAGTGAGCGGGGGACTCTTGCTGCAGGAGGCGGCAGCAGAGCCGCTGCAGCCGGAAACCTGGCGGGTAGTGACTTCCAGGAATCCGACTGAACAGGAGCGCAGAGATCTCTTGTTTGCCCTGAAAACTGTGCGCCATGTAAACTCCAACGCCATTGTGATTGCCAAAAGGGAGCAGACACTGGGTATCGGGGCAGGCCAGATGAGCCGCGTCGGGTCGGTAAAAATTGCCCTGGAACAATCCGGCCAGGAAGCGCGGGGAAGTGTGATGGCTTCCGACGCCTTCTTTCCTTTTAAAGACGGAGTGGAACTGGCCGCGTTAAGCGGCGTGACGACGGTGATTCAGCCGGGTGGGTCCAACCGCGATCAAGAAGTCATTGCCACATGCGAACAATACAATATCGCCATGGTCTTTACCGGAAAAAGATACTTTAAACATTAGCCGTGGGCACCCGGGATTTAGCATGAAGGATTCAGGAGGCAGGAACCAGCCGACAGGAGCTAAACCCCAGGGCAATGCCTGGAGATGTTGCGTGGGTTAAAAATGATGGGGATTAGCCATCTCGATACTGCTTCCGCTTGATTATTCGGGTATGCTAAAACTGATCGCGATAACTCGAAGGCCGGGATAGCAAATACAATCATAGGGGAGGCATATTTTGTGGACGTACTCATTGTCGGGGGAGGCGGAAGGGAACATACCCTGGTCTGGAAATTGGCCCAAAGCCCGGAGATTCATAAAATCTATTGTGCGCCAGGCAATGCGGGCATCGCCTCGTTGGCTGAATGTGTGCCCATCGATGCATCAGATGTGAGCGCGCTGCAACAATTTGCCCGGGACAGGGGGATTCATTTGACAGTTGTGGGGCCAGAAGCCCCCTTGATGGAAGGGATCGTCGATCTATTCCAGGAAAACGGTCAACTGATCTTTGGCCCTCCTCGCAGCGGAGCGCTGCTGGAAGGGAGCAAGGTTTGGGCCAAGCAGTTCATGTCCAGGCACCAGGTTCCTACGGCAAAATTTGAAGTGTTCGATACCCCGGAAGAAGCGTATGCTTATCTCAGGGAAACCTCTTTTCCCACGGTTGTGAAAGCCGACGGTCTGGCCGCGGGCAAGGGTGTGATCATCGCAGAGAATTTTGAGGAAGCGGCCCGGGCCGTGCAGCAGATCATGGAAGCAAAAGTATTTGGTGCAGCGGGAAATCGCATCGTGATTGAAGAATTTTTACAGGGGGAAGAGGTTTCCGTGTTCGCCCTTACCGATGGTGCTTCGTACGTGACTCTTCCTTCCGCCCAGGACCATAAGGCTATCTATGATGGAGACAGGGGACCGAACACGGGAGGCATGGGTGCCTACTCTCCGGCACCGATCTTATCCAAGAAATACCAGGAGGACGTGGAGCGTTTCATCCTGGAGCCTGTCTTTCAAGGCCTGGCCGCGGAAGGGATCCCCTACCGGGGTGTGCTTTTCGTGGGGCTGATCATGACCCAACAGGGAATAAAAGTGCTGGAGTTCAATGTGCGCTTCGGTGACCCGGAAGCGCAGGTGATTTTGCCCAGGATGAAGTCGGACTTGCTGCCGCTGCTTTACGAAGGAGCCAGGGGCAATTTCCGCGTGATTGAACCACCGGAGTGGCATGAAAATTACAGTGTCTGCGTCGTGATGGCTTCAGAAGGATACCCCGGGGCATATGAAAAGGGCAAGGTGATTACCGGTCTGGCAGAAGCTGCCGGGATGGATCAGGCTGTGGTGTTTCATGCCGGCACGGCCCTGCAGGATAACCAGATCGTCACAGCGGGAGGGCGAGTACTGGGGCTCACCGCCTGGGACCACTCGCTGGAAGCGGCCGTAGAGAAAGCGTACGAGCTGTCCGGGCTAATCCATTTTGAAGGCGCCTATTATCGTCGGGATATTGCCCGCCGCGCGCTGAAAAACCCTTGATGCTTTCTTTTTAAAAAAAATTCTTGGTGATCAAGCTTACTCAGGCATAAACCCTTGTTTCCCGGCTTCCCCTCAGCCACGGATCAGCCACGGAATTTGCGACACAATTTGTAGCAGTACTCGGGGCTTCAGGCCGCCTCAAAAACTCCCTCGCTGCGCTCGCTCAAACAGGTCGAGACGGCTTTGCTGAAACCCCTGCGCGCCTTTTGATGCAGGCAAATCCGATGTTCGCTGAGGGCAATACTTTCATAAAAAAACGCCCGCTGGCATGTTATCTTTATCTCTCTGCCGGCGGGCGTTACTCTTCTTCGGTTACCCGTTATTCGGTCGCTGTTTCGGGTTTTCTTACCGCGGAGCTCTCAGGCAATTTCAAGAAAAAGATCAGGATGGCGCCAAGGAAACACAGGGCCGCGGCTGCCAGGTAAGCATACAGGTAGGTGCCGGTGGCATCGCGAACCATGCCGCCCAGCAGGCCGCCAAACACCCCTCCGGCCCCCCAGGCGGTGAAGATGAGACCATAGTTGATCCCCAAATTTTTCACGCCGAAGAGGTTGGCCGTAATGGATGGAAAGACGGAAAGACATGCCCCGTAACAAAATCCGGCGATCACCGTGCCAATGAGCAGCAGGTAGAGGTTGTTGTAAATGCCGAAGAGTAAGAAGTTTACCGCCTGCAAACTAAAGATGATGAACAGGGTTTTGGTCGCTCCGATGGAGTCGAACATGATGCCGCCGGAAATCCGGCCCCCGGCATTAAAAATGGCCAGGATGGCAACGAGGATAAAACCCAAGGCTATACCGGACTGCTCCCGGGCGATGCTGGAGAGCTGGCCGATGATCATGAGGCCGGCCAGGGAGCCAAAACAAAACATGAACCAGAGCACATAAAACTGGGGGGTCTTACACATTTCATGCCACTCGAAATCGGTCGTGGTACTGACTTTTTTCTTTTCTGCTTTTTTCTTTTCTGCGGGGATGTTTTCCAGGGAGCGGGATGCCCCTGGGGGCACATAACCCGGCGGCGGATTTTTGATAAATTGGGCCAGGATTAAGATCAAGATAAAGAAAGCGATGCCGATGATGAAAAATGTTTGCGACAGCCCAACACGCTGGATCAGGCTGTTGGCCAGGGGCGCGGAATAGACGGAGGCCAGGCCGAAGCCGCTGACGACAATCCCGGTAATCAATCCTCTTTTGTTGGATCCGAACCATTTCATGGCCGGTGGGGTCGTGGACGAATAACCCAGGCCGATGGCTGCACCGAAGAAGAGGCCGAAAAAGATGGAGAGCCCCAGGGGGGACGTAACATAGCTGGAGCCGACAAATCCTACACCGGCCAACAGTGCGGCAGCCATGATCACCTTCCTGGGTCCAACCTGGTCCTGGATGCGCCCGCCCGGGACCATCAGCAGGGCGAAAACGCCGCAGGCGATCATGTAAGGAAGCTGGGTGTTGAAGGCGGACCAGCCCATATTATCCCTTAAAAATCCGGCAATGATGCTCCAGGAATAAAGGATACCCAGGGCCAGGTTAACCCCTGTCCCCGCAAAGGTGACTTTCCAGCCCTTGTTGATTGCCTTGGGCAGCTCATAGGGCTGCGAAAAGGCACGTTTTGCAGGGTTCTGGATGGTGGAACTTTTTACATGCATAAAACGAATCCCCCTTTTTCAATACGTTCGTTCTTGCTTGCTCGGCTACCTCTTGCCGGTGCCGGCGGTATTGTTTATGAGACTGCAAGGGTGTGTAGAGTTGCGCGTTTGTAAAAGATAGTGAGATGGTCAGGTCCTGGTTTTCCCGAGCGTTTTGTGAGAAAGACAGGAGCCAGGGCGATGAAGTGACAGGGAAAATTTTTGTGATCATCTGTGGTATGTAAAAGTGTGCAAATATGGAAGGGATAGAATGAAGTCCAACTGGTGTAAGTTTTTGATGTGCAGCTGCTAGGTTATGAAGCCGCCTGGCCCCTGAATGTTGAAATCTCGTCTATGCTCAACCATTATCTTATTAAGCAAGAACCATGCCAAAAATTCCAAGTCCCCTCCAGGGCCGAGAAACCGGGAAGGAAACCCGGGTAAGCCCAAAATAGATCGGGGAAAAATGCTGTTTCTTGAAGAACTGCTGCATCATCGATGTATCTATGCATCTACGATGCTTGTGTTCATGCACGCCCGTTGGATAAGAAAAAGGAAAGATATGATCGTAGAAACTGCACTAAAGAGAATCGACACATACACAAAATTTCATGAAACCTTGACTTTTCGGCAGGGGACAAGACCCCCGGTGTCTAATTGTATAAGGTAATGATGCAATAATGCATACTATGTGTGGGAGGTCCAGGTTCATGGTTAGAAAAAACCTAGAGATAGACCAGTTCTTAAACGCAATTTATAATGGTATTTTGGCGATCAACACCGAGGGTGAAGTGATCCTGCTCAACAAATCTGCTGCGCGCTTTATCGGTGTGCCCATGGAAGAAGCGCTGGGCCAGAAGGTGGATAAGCTGGTCCCCAATACCGGCTTGCTGGAAATCCTGGAAACCGAAGAGAGCAGGCCCACGCAAAAAGTGCAGATCAAGAACAGAACGGTGATCAGTAACAGGACGCCGATTTATAACCGGGATGGTCGGCTGATTGGAGCCATCGGCGTGTTCCAGGATATTTCCGATCTAGAAAAAGTCACGGAGGAACTGCGCGAGGAACGCAAGATCAAGGAAGAGCTGGATGCCATCATCGAATCCTCCTACGATGGTATGTGGATTACGGATGGACAGGGGTACACGCTGCACCTGAACAGCGCCTATGAAAAACTTTCAGGGCTCAAGAGAGAGGAAGTTGTGGGCAGACACATGCAGGAACTGGTCGAGGAGGGATATTTTTCGGAATCCGTGACCCTGCGGGTGCTGGAAGAAAAGAAGCCGATTACGATCATGCACAACATTTTCAAAAAAAAGGACAAAAAAGTTTTGATTACCGGCAACCCGATTTTCAATGAAAACCAGGAGATCGTGCGTGTTGTCACCAATGTGCGTGATATCACGGAATTGATGGCGCTGAAAGAAGAAAGCGAATTAAAAGATAAGCTGGCGGCGCAATACAAGGAAGAGCTGGACCGGCTGCGTTCAGGGCAGCTGAAGCTGGAAAACTTCGTGGTTCACAGTTCGCAAATGCAGCATATTTTTGACCTGGCCGTCCGGGTGGGGCAGGTCAACTCCACGGTCTTGATCGCGGGAGAATCCGGTGTAGGCAAGGAAGGGATTGCCAATGCCATCGTGCAGGCCAGTGAGCGAAAAGACGAGCCGTTTATCAAGGTAAACTGCGGGGCGATTCCAGAAAACCTCCTGGAGTCGGAGCTCTTCGGCTACGAACGGGGCGCTTTTACCGGTGCGGACCGCAAGGGCAAGTTGGGGATGTTTGAATTGGCCAACAAGGGTACCATTTTTTTAGATGAAGTGGCCGAACTTCCTTTAAGACTCCAGGTGAAGCTGCTGCGGGTATTCCAGGACGGGCAGGTCATGCGCATCGGCGGTGTCAAGCCTGTATCCCTGGATGTTCGCGTGCTGGCCGCAACCAATAAGGACCTGGGGAAGCTGGTGCAGCAGGGTGATTTCAGGGAGGATTTGTATTATCGTTTAAATGTGGTTCCCATTACCATCCCTCCTCTCAGGGAGAGAAAAGAAGACGTACCGGCTTTAATCAACTTCTTTTTGAGCAAGTTCAACCGGGAGCACAATCTCTACAAGCGCATTTCCGGCGATGCCATTGACTGCTTGATCGATTATCCCTGGCCGGGAAATGTGCGGGAGCTTCAAAATCTCATTGAACGGCTGGTCGTCCTTTCCCGCGAACCGGTGATCACCCTGGAGCAGATCCCGCAGCACTTCAAGTCTGTCTTCAAAGGCCCGGAAGAGGAGTTAAGGTTGCACATTGGCAAAAACCTGACACTTAAAGAAGCGGTCTCCAGGCTGGAGGAAAAATTAATCACCACGGCAATGGATACCCATAAAACCACGCGCAAAGCAGCCCAGGCCCTGGGGGTGGACCAGTCCACGGTGGTGAGAAAGTTGCAAAAGATCCAGGCTGACCAGGGTTACGTTTAGTCCAGTGATTTTAGAGCTGACCCAGCCTCCTTGATGCCGGCCTCCATAATTGATGCTTTAAAGCATCAAAACCGAAGGCGATGTTCGCCTTCTTTTTTTTGCTCGTTCCCACACCTGGGGTCATGGAAGGCTTTGATGCAGTGGTGGCATGGTTTTTGCTTGCTTATAATATAATGTTCAGAACATTAAATGATGCCAAAAGATACCATGATTTTACGAACATTTATTTTCTACATATTCTACCGAAGAGAAATTAATTATTTTTGAAAGGGAGTGAGTTTCAATAAAACCTGATGGGAGGTGATCTTACACGAAGACTTCGCGCATGAAGCATCAACGGACGCATTTATTCTCAATTACTTTTCTCAGGAGGGATCTCATTTATGACAGAACCAAGAGTTCCTACGGGTTCAGATGCCCCGGCCGATGAGCAGTTGGGTTTTTCGGCGGAAGCGGAACGCGTCTACAAGCAAGAATTACACCTGGTCGTGGTCAGTGTAATTCTCGTGATGATCATCGCCATGGGAGTCGTATTTATGCTACCTTTCCCGCAGTTGCTGGATGTGACAGTCTGGGGATTCCCTTTTCCCTATTTTTATCAGTTTTCCATCAACTGGCTGGGGCCCATCTTACTGGGGTATATTGTTTTACGCATGATCGATAAAAATGACGCGGCAAGGGAACGGCTAACGAGAGACGCAGGGGGGGGACAATAAGATGGGCTTTGAACGAGAAGGAATATTTGTTGGCGGCGTCGTCTTGCTCTTTCTCCTCATCGTGATCTTCATCGTCTCGGGTGAGATCGCCCGGAGACGCACAACTACGGCGGAAGGGTACTACCTTGCCGGCCGCTCCGTTGGCCCTGTCACCAATGCCTTCGCTATCGTATCTGCATATTTAAGTTGTGCCACGTTCCTGGGTTTTACTGCGTTTATTTGGGGCTTGCAGTCGCAGTTGATTATCATGTCCCAGGCCTGGATGTGCGGCTTTTTGGTGATGATCATTTCGTTTAGCGGACCTCTCAGGAGGCTGGGAACCTACACCGCTGCCGGTTACATCTCAGAGCGATTCCGCAGTGAGTACGGCCGGTTAATCGCCGTGGGATTTATGATTTTCATCATGATCATGTACGCCGTGAGCCAGATGAAGGCCATTGCCCACGTTTTTGAGATGCTTTTAGGTGTTTCCTATGTTCCCGGGTTGTTTATCGGGGGCATTGTCGTCGTACTTTATGTAACCATCGGCGGCATGTATGGGGTGACCTGGAATCAGGCCTTGCAGGGCGCCATCTGCGTGATCGCCATGTTCGTCCCCGTGATGGCCATCTTACAGGCCCTGGGTGCCAACGTCTGGTACGTGCCTTTCTGGGGTTACGGCAACATGGTGCCGGAAATGCTGGAGGCCTTTCCCAAGTTTTTTGATGTGCTCTATCCTCCGGAGGCCCATATCAAGTGGTACCAGGGTGTTTTCTTTTCCATGCTCTTTGGAACGGCCTCCGTGCCTCACTATCTCTCCCGCGTCGCTTCGGCAAAAACCATCAAGGAAGGGCGCTACGGATTCCTTCTGGGGTTGTTTTTTATCGGTTTTGTCAACGTGCTGACCTTTGGTTCCGGTTTTGCCGGCGTGCTCTGGACCAGCGTGGAAGGAATCGAAGTTGCCGCAGTGCGGGCGGATATGCTGCTGCTCATCCTTTCGGATATCTTTGTTGGCGACTGGGCGCTGGCGATGGTGATGGCCGGGGCCTTCGCAGCCGGGCTGTCCACCACGGCCGGTGCGCTGATCGTGATCGGAACGGGTATAGCCCACGATATCGTTGGCAGCTACAAGGAACTTACGGAGAGACAGAAGCTGATCTTCGCTCCTATCGTGAGCTTTGTTGGCGGCATCGTCATTATTTTCGTCACGATCAATCCCCCTGCATTTGCCCTTGCCAGTGTGATCTGGGCCATCGCCGTCTCCGCTTCGGTCTTTACCGCTCCACTCATCATGGGAATCTGGTGGAAAGGTGCCAATAAATACGGTGTAATCTGGAGCATGCTGATCGGGGGCTTCTTGTGCATGTACGCTAACGCGCAGTTTGCCCACCCCAGCTTCACCTGGAGCCCTATCTGGTCTGATGTTCCCTACGGTTCCATTCCCTATCCCGGGGTGCTCTCCGTGCCGGCATCCTTCGTAGTGCTCATTTTCGTTTCCCTGATCACCAACAGGATCCCGTCACTGGCGGCGAAGATCCCCCGTGAGGAAACGGATCTGCTGATCGAAAAAGCTCACGGCTGGCCTGAAAAACATATTCCGAAAAACAGCAAACGTTACAACAGCGAAACCGGTCCGATTATTATCGGTCTTATCATGTTATTCTTTGTCCTTTACGCGCTTTTCGGAGGGTAACAGCCGTGGTTGATCAGATGCCGCGAAAGTGTCAGTATCTGCAAGCGGTTGCTGTCAGCACAGCGCACGGCAGTTCGTCACAGGACTTGATGAAACAAAGGAAGGGGGACGTCCTTCAGCTATTTGAGGGGATGTCCCCACATCCCGGTAAAGGGGCGGCAATTGAAAAAGGAAAGGCAGGAAGATAAATGGCTCACAAAGCGCTCTTCGACATTCTCCTGATTAAAGGAAAGGTGGCAGAAGACATCCAGGAAAACAACCCGACGATCCTTTCCAGTATCCTGGTTTTTCTCGCCGGGTTTATTTATGGTTTGTCCATGTTTTTCGTTCGGGGTGAAAGCTTGTTGGGCGAGCTAAATTTCTTCTACCTGCTGTTCTTTATCCTCTTCGGTTACATGTACATGGTCGCTTCGCAGCTGGGGATTACTTTGATGCTTTGGGCTATGTGTCGCATTTTAAAAGGTTTACCCCGGTTTTTTGCATTATACTCCGTTTTGGGGTATACGTTTTTGCCGTACGGTTTGCTGGTTTCCGCCATGACTTACCTGAACTCACCAGCGGCAAGCTCTCCCTTAGTCAGGGTGCTCCTGGTGATCGCCAGCCTTTCTTGCCTGGCGCTGTTTATTTACTCCCTGGTCAAGGTTATCCGGCTGATGCAAGGTTTCTCGTACCAGAAAGCTTCTATCTGTGTGGCCCTGTTTTTGCTCTTTTTTGGCAGTTTCATCTATGTCTTCGGCTATTAAATAGAAAAAATATAATATTTTGAACAAATATCTTCAATTTTAAGGAGGAAATATGATGTCCAAGCAGAACTTTTTAGTAGGGAAGCAGCAAAAGCCACCGGGGGATTTTTATGAAATCACCTTCGGAGACTTGCTGGATCAGCGTGCCGAGGAGTACGGAGAGAAGGAAGCCATCGGCTATTACAGCCAGCTGGAAAAATCCTGGACGTACTACGAGTACAGGGATATCTGCAACAAGATCGCCAAAAGCTTGATCAAGCTGGGCGTGAAGAAGGGTGACAAGGTATCCATGTGGGGAACCAATATCCCCGAATGGATCTTTACCTTTGGCGGAACGGTGAAAATGGGCGGGATCCTGGTAACCGTCAACACCAATTACCGCTCCCACGAGCTGGAATACCTGCTCAAGCAGTCCGACACCCAGACCCTGGTCCTCATCGATGAATTCAAGGGCAACAACTACATTGAAAACCTTTACCAGGTTCTGCCGGAACTCAAAGACAGCGAGCCGGGCAAACTGAAATCGGACAAGTTACCTTTCTTAAAAAATGTTGTCTTTGCCGGGGAGCAGCAGCACCCCGGAATGTTTACCTGGAGCCAGTTTGAAGAGTACGGCAGCGATGTGCCCGACGAGGAATTGGCCCGTTACCAACAGGCCTGCGATCCCCACGATGTGTTTAATATGCAGTATACCTCGGGGACGACGGGTTTTCCAAAGGGGGTTATGCTGACCCACTACAACGTAATCAACAATGCCTGGTACGTGGGAGATGCCCAGAACTACACCGATGCGGAGCGTCTCTGCATCCCTGTCCCGTTCTTCCACTGCTTTGGGTTGACCATGAGTATTAGCACCTGCACGGTCCACGGCGCCACCCAGCTTCCCGTTAAATATTACGATCCTACCTGGGTGCTGGAAACCATGGAAAAGGGTAAAGCCACGGCCTGCCAGGGCGTGCCGACCATGTGGATCGGGATGCTGGGACACCCGGACTTTGAAAAATTTGACTTGAAGCACTCCCGCACGGGGATCATGGCCGGCTCCCCCTGCCCCATCGAGGTCATGAAGCAAGTCACGGAGAAGATCGCCCCTGAAGTCACCATATCCTACGGCATGACCGAGACCTCTCCCGTTGTGACCAAAACCCGGCCGACGGACACGCTGGACCGCCGGGTTTCTACCGTTGGCCGCCCGCTGCCCCACGTAGAGCTGGAGATTCGCGATCCGGAAACCGGCAAGGAAGTACCCCGCAACACCGTGGGAGAGATCTGCTGCCGGGGTTACATGGTCATGAAGGGCTACTACAAGATGGAGGAAGCGACCCGGGATGCCTTCTACGAAGACGGTTTTTACCGTTCCGGGGACCTGGGGACCATGGATGAAGAGGATTACGTAAAGGTCACCGGGCGGCTGAAGGATATGATTATCCGGGGTGGCGAAAACATTTATCCCAGGGAGCTGGAAGAGTTTTTCTACACTCATCCCCAGGTAGAAGATGTGCAGGTAGTCGGCGTGCCCAGCACCAAGTACGGGGAAGAGGTCGCGGCGTATATTAAGCTGAAGCCCGGACAAAGCGTCACGGTAGAGGAAATTAAAGAATTTAGCCAGGGCAAGATCGCCCGCCACAAAATTCCCAGGTACATCAAGTTTGTGGAAGAGTACCCCATGACGGCCAGCGGAAAAATCCAGAAGTTTCTCCTGAGGGACCAGGCCGTGGAAGACTTCAATCTCCATGATGAGCAGCCGTCCATGAACACCTAGTGTTGAAAGATAAGCGACGAAGAAATGGATGTTCGGGAGGCCGGGGAAAACGCCCGATCGCTGGCTTCTTGCCTGAATGGTTAAAAAACAGTTGAGAGGAGAAAGAGAGATGGATTTTATTTTTAATGATGAACAGAAAATGCTGGAGGATATGGTCTACCGGTGGGCTTGCGACTGGCTGGAGCCCAAGATGGAAGAAGTCGATGAAAAAGATGAATTCCCGGAAGATTTCTTCAAGGAAACGGGCAAGCTCGACTTAAACGGTGTCACCATTGACGAGGAATACGGCGGTGCCGGGCTCGGGTATACCGAAGCTTGCATCGTTGCAGAAAACCTGGCCAGGGTTTCTTCGGCCCTTTCCATGACCTGGGGCGCCCACTTAATTCTTTGTGCCGATAATATCCAGCGCAATGCCAACAAGGAAGTTAAAGAGAAATACCTTCCCGGGCTGGCCAGCGGAGAACTGATCGGATGCCTGGGAATCACGGAACCCGATGCCGGCTCCGACGCCATGGCGATGCGCGCAACAGCCATCAAAGACGGTGATCATTACGTGGTAAATGGGAGCAAGACTTTCATTACCAATGCCCCCATCGGCCACGTGCTCCTTTTCTATGCCAAGACGGACCCGGGCAAAGGTCCGAAAGGAATCAGTGCCCTGGTGACGGATATTCCCGTGGAAGGGTACCAGTGCAACAAGATTAAAAAATTTGGTATGCGGGGATCGCCCACCGGGGAGCTGTTTTTCAGTGACATGAAAGTTCCCACGGATAACCTGGTAGGCGCCGAAAATGGCGGGGTAAAAATTTTGACCAGCGGATTATGCACGGAACGGATCGTGCTTTCCGCCTCCGCCCTGGGAACCATGCGGGCGGCCATGGACCTCAGCACCAAGTATGCCAAGGAACGCATGCAGTTTGGGAAACCGATCGGCAGCTTCCAGGCCATTCAACAAAAACTGGCCGATATGTACGTTTCCTATCAAACGGCCAAGTGGCTCACCTACTATGCGGCATGGTACGTGGACAGCCTGGAAGAAAAGAGTGGTGGCAAAGGAACCGAGCTGGATAAAATTGCGGCCGCAGCCATTTTGTACGCCTCCGAAGCCTGCACCCGGGTCTGCCTGGACGGGGTACAAATTTTCGGTGGATACGGTTACAGCCTGGAATATCCCATCCAGAGGCACCTGCGGGACGCCAAGCTCTGGGAGATCGGGGCAGGAACATCAGAAATCAGGAGACTGATCATCGCGCGCGAAATGCTGAGGTAGTGTTTATCCTTAAAAACACCAACACATTGCAGCCAGGGTTTTCATTGGATCACTGGACCGATTATGCGTATTTGTAATGGATGTAACTGTTGCCCCGGCAGCACGGCGTTTGCTCCGGGGTAATGCATTTCCTTTATCATGCAATAATTAAACAAGCAGGAGGTGTGGCTTATCGGGAGGCGAGTTAGGGTTGCTAGCACGGCAAAGACGTTGTTTTCCCTGAACTTGTACGAGACGCGCAGAACCCCAAGATTTGCAGTTCGTTGATGGCGGTTCTCCTGCGAAGCAGCTCCGCCGATTCATAATAGGGAAAGAGGAGTAAGCGCAAGGGCGCTGATGCTAATAAGCATCATAAGATGAAATAATGCATCAATAAATTTCTTCTTCTCTTGTTATTGGAGGAACAAGGCCGCAGTAACGTGGGTTGATCCTGCTCTTAAGAGATGGCATGTTTTTTGCTTGTTATAGTTTAGTTATATTACAGGATGAGAATAAACCAGGAGGTGAGATGATGTCATTATATGGAGCAGATTACTCTGTACCAGGTGACAAAGAAGTAACCTATAAAAAGGTAGGGACCCGTCGGCTGTTTACCAACCCCGATGCCGATGATGCGAGGGAGTATTTCAGGCACAAATCCAGGAAAATGGTCAGCAAGGTAACCACGGTAAAGGAGGCCATTTCCAGTCTCGTTAAGGATGGTGATTACCTCGGTGTGGGCGGGTTTGGCACCAACCGGATCCCGGCAGCCTTGCTGCACGAGATTGTCAGGCAGAAGAAGAAAGATTTGGGTTTTTCCGGCCACACGTCCACCCACGATATGCAGATACTTATTTCCGGTAAATGTATAAACCGTTGTGACATCGCGTATATTATCGGCCTGGAAGCCCGGGGGCTCTCCAAGGCTTCTCGCAAGGCCTTTGAAAACGGCGAAGTGGAACCCACGGAGTGGACCAACGCTGCCCTGGCCTGGCGCTACAAGGCCGCCGCCATGGGCCTCTCCTTTATTCCGGCGCGCAACATGTTCGGGACGGATACGATCAAGTACAGCGCCGCCGTGGAAATGCCCTGCCCCTTTACCGGCCAGAAGTACGTGGCGCTGCCCGCTCTTTATCCCGATGTGGCGTTGATTCACGTGCATCGCAGCGACATCTACGGAAACGCGCAGTTCGACGGCATCGCGGTATCCGATATTGACCTGGCCCGGGCGGCCAAGAAGCTCATCATCAGCACGGAACGCCTGATTTCTAACGAAATCGTGCGCCAGAAACCGGATCAAACCGCCATCCCCTATTACCTGGTGGATGCGGTTATCGAAGTGCCCTATGGCGCATACCCGGCCAATATGCCCTACGAGTACTTCAGCGACGAGGACCATCTGAAAGAATGGTTGGCCGCGGAGAAAGATCCGGAGACCTTTGAAGCGTTCCTGCAAAAAAATATTTACGGCGTGGAAGATCATTGGGGATACCTGGAAGCAAACGGTGGAACGAAGAAGCTGCAAGCTCTCCGCAACATGGAACGGTTGACAGAGGATATGGTCAAGATGGACGAAAAAAACAATGCATAACGCATAACCTGAAGGAGGTGCTTTGAATATGGCGGAATACAACAGGATGGAGTTAATGATTTGCCTGGCTGCCCGGGCCATTGAAGACGGCAGCACGGCCGTAGTTGGAACAGGAGCGCCCTGTGCGGCGGCGATGCTGGCGCAAAGAACCGTGGCCCCCAAGCTGATGATCTTATTTGAGGCGGGCGGTGTCGGTCCCATCTTACCCTCGATGCCGATCTCCGTGGGTGATTCCAGGACGTTTCACAAGGCGATTGATGCCACCAGTATGCCGGACATCATGGAAAGCTGCCAGCGAGGCATGGCAGATTACACCTTTTTGGGCGGGGCCCAGATCGACATGTACGGCAACATCAACTCTACCCTCATCGGCGACTACGAGCGGCCCAAGGTGCGTTTCCCGGGCAGCGGCGGGGCCAATGATTTAGCCTCCCTCTGCTGGCGTACGATGATGATCACGCCCCAGGACAAGCAGCGCTTCACCAACGATATCGATTTCATTACCAGCCCCGGCTACCTGACGGGCAAAGGGGCGCGGGAAGCAGCCGGGCTGCCCCGGGGCAGCGGACCGTACAAGATCATTACCAACCTGGCCGTGATGGGGTTTGATGAAGAAACCAAGCGCATGCGTGTCGAAGCCATTCACCCCGGGATTACCCGGGAGGATGTGATCGAAAATACGGGTTTTGAATTGCTGTGGGCCCCGGAGCTGGAAAAAAGCAACCCGCCGACCCAGGAAGAACTGGATATCCTGCGAAACGAAGTCGATCCCCTGCGCTATATCATCGGACGTGCCTGATCCCTGCAGCCGGCATTCAAGAAGGAATATGCAGTAAATTAAGGAGGAGATCTCCAGTGGCGACTCTTGAAGAGAGAAGACAGCAGAATTATGAATTCTGGTTACAGCAGGATCAGGAGCTGTTGAAACGCCGTGAAGAAGCATACAACGTTGGCGGGCAAAAGCAGATTGACCGCCTGGCCAAGCAGGGAAAGGTGCCGGTTCGAGAGTTGATTGCCCAGCTGATGGACCCGGACAGCGAATTTTTCGAGGTGGGCCTGGACGCCGGCTACGAAATTGGCTACAAGGAGCAACCCCACATCCCGGGGGGCGGCCTGGTGACCGGGGTAGGCAAGGTCCACGGCAAGGACTGCATGATTTTTGCCAACGAGAGCCGCATGACAGCGGGCACCTACTATCCCATCACCTTGAAAAAACACATGCGGGCCCAGAGGATTGCCGAAGAATGTGAATTAACCTGTATCTATATCGCGGATTCCGGGGGCATTTTCCTTCCCCTGCAGCTTTATGCTTTTGCCGATGAAGGCATGTTCGGCTCCATGTTCTACAACATGACGAGGATGTCGGCCAAGGGGATCAAGCAGTACACGCTGAGCACGGGAGGCAACACGGCCGGTGGAGCGTATATCGTCTACCTGGCCTGTGAGTCGATCATGATCGACCAGATGGCCTACGCCTTCCTGGCAGGCCCTCCCATGGTTCGCTCCGCCATCGGTGAAGAAGTCAGCGCGGAAGACCTGGGAGGCGCCTATGTCCACACCCAGCACTCCGGGGGCTGCGACCATTTTGTCGGCACCCAGCAGGAAGGGATTGCCAAGCTGCGGGAAATCATCGCCTTCGATCCTCCCCAGGAACTGCAGGTGCACCGCTTCCCTTCCTGGAATGAACCGCATTACAGCGCGGAAGACCTGATGGGTTTCGTGTCCGCGGACCCGTATCGCCCCATTAACGTGCGGGAAGTGATCCAGTGCATCGCCGATGACAGCTACTTCCAGGAATACAAGGCCAACTATGCCCCGGGCCGGGGAGATAACATCATCTGCGGCAAGATCTGGCTAAAAGGAATGCCGATCGGGGTGATCGCGTCCAACAACACCGGTGTGATCTATATCGAGGCGGCGCGCAAAGCGACCGAGTGGGTGTTGCGCTGCGGCAACGATAAGACGCCGCTGCTGTACATCCAGAACTCCCCGGGCTACATGGTCGGAAGCACCGAAGAGTGGAACGGCATCGGCAAGTACGGAGCCGACATGGTGCGCGCCTGTGCCTGCGTCGATGTTCCCAAGGTGCAGTGGGTGATTGGCCCCGACCATGGAGCCGCTAATTACGGCATGTGCGGGCGGGCTTATCGCCCCCGGTTTGTCTTTAACACCATGCGGGCACGCACCACGGTGATGGCCGGGAAAACCGCGGCATTTATCCTGGAAACCATTGAAAGAAAGAACAAAAAGATCAAGGGTGAAGAGATCGATGAAGAGAAAATGACCGATTTCCGGGAGAAAATGGTAGAAAAGTACGACCGGGACGGGCATCCGTACGTGACCGGATCCATGCTCTTCCACGACGGGGTGATTACCTGGGCGGAATCCCGCGATAAGCTGGCCCGCGCCTTTGAACTGTCCCTCTACAAGCCGATTCCCGACTCGAAATTCGGGAACCTGAAATTCTAAGAAGCGGTATTATACAGGTTGTTCGCGGTGCCTTGCTGCTGACAAATCCTGGGATAATATAAAAAAAAGTTAAAGGGAGATGATTGTTAGTGACGGACAAGTTTCAAATGAAGTTCCCCAAGAAGGTTCGCTTAGGAGACATCACGGTTCGGGATGGTTTTCAACACGAAGAAAAATTCATTTCCACCGATGCCAAAGTTTATTACGCAGAAGAACTGATCCTCGCCGGCTTCAAGCGGGTGGAGCTGACCAACTTCGGCAACCCGGCCGGTATGCCCCAGTTTAAGGATGCCGACGAGCTCTTTAAGAGGGTTCGGCAAAGCAAGAAGCTGAAGCGCGCCGGTGTGAACTGGGATGAGATCGAGCTGACGGCCATCACCATCCGGGAGCGCGCTGTAGACCGGGCCATCGAGCTCAAGAAGCAGGGCGTCGGTCCCGACCGCATCCTCATGATGGTTTCCACGGACGAAGAGCACCACTACGCCAACTCGGGCACGACCCTGCCCGACTACTGGAAGGAAGCCGAGCGCTGCATCAAGAAAGCGGCCGACGCGGGCATCAAAATGTGCGGTACCGTCAGTACCATCTGGGGCAGCCCCATCAGCGGACCGACCAAGCTGGAGGAAGCAGTGAAGTTCACCAAGTACTGGCTGGATATCGGCGCGTCGGACATCGAGCACGCCGATCACGATGGCTCGGCCCCGCCGGACCAGGTTTACCGCTACTTCTCCATGATCCTGGATGCCCTGCCCGATACGGACCTGCACATCGCCCACTTCCACGCCACCCGCGGCTGGGGTATGGCCAATATCCTGGCGGCCTTGAATGCGGGGATCGATATCTTCGAAGGCACCCTGGGCGGGCTGGGTGGACAGCCCTCCAACTTCATGGACGACTGCCCCGTTCCCGGAACCGGCGCGTATTACTACAAGGATCCTAACGTGGTCGGACTGACCCAGATGGAAGACATGGTGGTCATGATGGACGAGATGGGCATTGAAACCGGCATCGACGTCGATCGCGTCCTGGAGCTGGGGACCCTCTTAGAGAAAACCGTCGGCAGGCGGCTGCGTTCCGAGGCCATCTTAAACTTACGTATTCCCAAGGAACCTCGTCCGGAATACAAGCGCGCCGGCCTCCAGGAGAAAAAAGTGGAATTCGGTGAAAAACCGGGACAGAAGTTCCCCGAGTAACACGGGGATAGTAGCCAGGCTCCGCAACTAAATTGCCCTGTTCTGGAGAGCAGGCAGGAGGAGGAAAAATCATGTCCTGGGAGACGATCCGGGTAGAAGTGGAAGAGCACATTGCGGTCATTACCTTCAACCGGCCCGAGGCACTGAACGCCATTAGCACCCAGCTGGCCAGCGATGTCATCTCCGTGATGCGAGCACTGGCCGATGACCGGGAAGTTTGGGCGGCGGTGCTGACCGCGGAAGGGGAAAAAGCCTTTTGTGTGGGCGCCGACTTAAAGGAACGGAAGAACATGAGCAAGGAAGCGATGGTCAAGCAGCGAGAATTGTTTGTCCGGGCCTTTCGAGCGGTATCTGAATTTCCCAAGCCCATTATTGCGGCAGTTAACGGTTTTGCCATGGGTGGAGGCTTTGAGTTCGCCCTCTGCTGTGACGTGATCTATGCCTCGGAAAATGCCGTGCTGGCCCTGCCGGAAGTTGGGCTGGGCATTATCCCCGGGGGTGGCGGCACCGTGAACCTGCCCCGCCTCATCGGCAAGAGCAAGGCCAAGGAACTGATCTTCACCGGGCGGCGCTTGCCGGCAGCTGAAGCCCGGGCATGGGGGATTGTCAGCAAGGTGGTGCCCCGGGAGCAGCTGCTGGAAGCTTCCCGGGAACTCTGCAAGGAGATCACCAAGAACGCTCCGGTGGCGGTCTGGCAGGCGAAAAAATCCGTCAACCTGGGCATGGAAGTGGATCTTTCCACGGCTTTTACCCTGGAAGCGGAATGCTACAACGTCTGCTTGAAAACGGAAGATCGCGACGAAGGGTTGAAGGCGTTTAACGAAAAGAGAAAGCCTGTGTATAAAGGACTCTAATACGGGCTCACGCATATCTTTTAGGGGCAGGGAACCGCTGTTTTACAGCGGACCCTGCTTTTTTTGTTTAAATAGCAGCGAAAGCAAAAAAAAATTGTTTTTTTTCTAAATAAAAAAAGGAAAAACGAAAAACGGGTAGAATTCTATAATACGAATAAAGAGAATAATAAGAAAACTCCTGGCAAAAAAGGCGCTTAAGCTAACGTCCAACGTATTCACTAACCTATCATCCTATTCACTAACCTATCATCCACGGAGGGTCTGTCATGGCAGCGAAAAAAAGAAGGAAATCCAAGCACAATAAAGATCACGCTTCGTTCCAAGAGGTCCAGGAGGGGCAGGAGAAACCCTCGAAAATTTATGAAATAAAACCCAGGCCCGCCGAAGAACGCAAGGAGCTTTCCCCGGAAGAAGAAAAAGTCGTTTTGGAAGTGCCGGAGAGAGGGAATATACGGCGCTACGAGTTTGCCAGTGAAGAAGAAAAACAAATTTATGCGAAGATGATGAAAAAACGGAAACTCCACACCCCGTATTTTTTACTGGGGATCGGCATCAACCTTCTGCTCTATTATGCCGGGTTGGACCTTTCCCGCAACATGCTGTGGGGGTTTTTGATCGGGATCGGCATTCCCATCACGACCATGCTCGGCCTGGCCGAGCTACACTATCGCTATATCATTCTCCCCCGGGAGAACAACGGGTAGGGTGCGCGGTTGTTTTTATGTACAGGAAATAATTGCCCCCACCCCTGTTGAGTTTGCAGGGACGCATCTTTTACCGGTTGAACGAAGGAATATGGCTGAACCTGGGAAATTAAGGAAATATTCAAGGGAACTTTACAGGATCGATGAAGAAGGATTATTCTCTGCTGTCTATGGAGGACTGCAGCACCAGGAGGGGGGTGATAAGCGGTTTACCGTTTCTCGCGTCAGGGGTTTGAAAGGTTTTTATCTCCCAACGGTGAGAAACGGATCTGAACGAGTGCTGTGGCGCTCTAAGGGGGTGCTTATCCAGGGATACTTACAAAGATAGGAAGCGTCAAAGGTTTTTCGGAATCATTACCTGAGTTACCGCATGGTGCGTCTTTTTTGCTCTCTCATTCTTTTCCATGGCATTCATCATATCGAGATCAATGCGGTACATGTTCAGAAAGGGAATAAGTTTCGGAAAACGAGGGGAAATATTACTTTTAAGGAGGTATGATGCCTTGTTTAAAGGTATACACCCCAGCTTCTGGTGGGGAATAGCCATTATCTATGGGTATGCTTTGGTTTTCTGGATTATTGAGATGAGCGTTCCGGGTTTCATTTACTACACGAAAATCGGCGGAGCGCCGGCACCTTACGTCTATGGTTTAACGATCGGGTTATGGATTATTCCGTTAATCGTTTCTTTCCTGTGGTTCTGGATCCCCGAGCAGGAAGAAAAGAAACAAGAAATGCAGTCCGGGAAGGGGGCTGAGTAGTCATGGCAGAAGTGAATCCCATCATTATTACCGTAACCATCCTCTACTTTGCAGTTATCATCGGGATCGGGTACTACACCCGGAAGGCTTCCGCCGACCCCATGGACTACTACGTGGCCGGTCGGAAGATCGGCGCGTTCGTAAACGGGTCCGCCCTGGCAGCGACGTACTTCAGCCCGGCCAGTTTCCTGGGCCTGCCGGCCTTTATCTTCCTGCTGGGCTACCCCTTCTGGTGGGCCCTGATCGGCATCATCGCCGGTCTGCCCCTGGCTTCCTTCCTGACGGCGGCGCCCCTGCGCAAGTATGCGCCGGTCTCCTTTACCGACTACTACGCCGACCGCTATGAGAGCCCCAAGCTCATGCGGCTGATTGCCGGCATACCGGTGGTCATGAGCGGGTGGGCCTATGTAACCCTTTCCCTGGTGGGGATGGGGCTGTTCATGATGGCCATCCTGCGGGTGAACTACGCGGTAGCCATTATTATCGGAGGTATCGTCATACTATTCTACGTGTTCCTGGGCGGCATGGTGGCCACCTCTTTCTCCACGGCCTTCCAGGGGATCGTCATGACTGTCGCGGCATTGGCCGGGGCATTTGCCATCAATGCCCATTACGGGGGTTTTGGGGCCACGGCGGATGCCATCTTTGCCAATAACCCCAATTTCTGGACCATGCCGATGGGCGGGCACCTGCCGGATACACCAGGCGTGTATTCCCACCCCCTCATGTCCGTGTGGACCGGTGCCGTCAGCTTCTACTTTATCTGGCACTTCGGGTTCTCCACCATGCCCTACACCGTTATCCGCTTTTTCACCGCCATGGATATCAAGTCGGCCCGCCGGGCCTGCTTCTGGGCGGTTGCGGTAGGTGGGGCCATGTACTGGGGCCTGATCCAGATCGGCAGCGCGGCCCGGGTGCTCATGGAAACCATGCACCCCCTGCGGGATGCGGAAACGCAGACAGCGGTGCAGATCCTGGCCAAGATCCAGGGGATTTACCAGGTGGGTGGTGTGGCCATCACCGACTACTCCATGGTGGCCGGCCTGGAATCCCTGGGCAGTCCCTTAATCATGGCCATACTGGTGGCCGGCGGTATGGCTATCGCCATGGCCACGGGCGCCGGCTGGATCATGGTGCTCAACGTGCTCTTCGGCCGCGACATCATGGGCAAGGTGCTGGGGAACAAGTGGGCCATCGAGAACCCCGTGGCCTCCCTGCGCGTCTGGTCTTTCATTATTATCTTCATCTGCTTCCTCTTCGCCCTGAACCCCATGGCCCTGGTGCTCGACCTCTCCGGCTGGGCCTTCGTGGTGATTATCTGCACCACCGGTCCCCCGCTGATCTGGGGTCTCTGGTGGCCCCGGGCGACTAAGACGGCGGCGATCAGCACCATCCTGGTCTTTTTCACGCTCTCCATGTACTCCTGGCTGTACTCCTTGAACGTGCATGGCAGCGCCCACTGGTTCTGGTTGGAGCCGAGTATTCCTATCGCGCACCAGATGTACTGGATCCCGGTGTCCATTGTCTTCTTTATCATCGTGTCCCTGGTGACGAAGCCACCTGCGGATGAGACGATCAAGAAGTACTGCACCGATTTACATTAATTGCAAAGGGTTATGGAAACTGAAGGGGCCGGGGGGCATCCCCCCCCGGCCTTTTCACGGCAAAAAGGGCCTTAAGTTGACAATATTATGAATATTGCTGAAGATTAAAGTTTAGCATAGAAGAAACATAAAAGAAACAAGGAGGGGAAAATATGGCGGAGTTTTTAGTCGGAAAACAGCAGAGGCCCCCCAACGATTTTTACGAGATTACCTTCGGGGATCTGCTGGATCAGCGGGCCGAGGAGTATGGCGACAAGGAAGCCATCGGGTATTACAGCCAGATCGATAAGAAGTGGTCCTTCAAGGAGTACCGGGATGTATGCAACAAGATCGCCAAGAGCCTGATTAAGCTGGGCGTAAAAAAAGGCGATAAAGTATCTGCGTGGGCGACCAATGTCCCGGAATGGATTTTTACCTATGGCGGAACAGTAAAAATGGGCGGCATCCTGGTTACGGTCAACACCAATTACCGGGCTCATGAACTGGCCTATCTTCTGGAGCAGTCCGACACCAATACACTGGTTTTGATCGATGAGTTCAAGGGCAACAACTATATAGAAACTCTTTACGAGGTTGTGCCAGAGCTTAAGGACGCTGAGCCCGGCAAGCTGAAGTCCAGCAAACTACCTTTCTTGAAAAATGTTGTTTTTGCCGGCGAGGAAAAACACCCGGGCATGTTTACCTGGAGCGAGTTTGAGGAATACGGAAGCGACGTGACCGATGAAGAGCTGGCCCGTTACCAGCAGGCCTGCGACCCCCACGACGTTTTTAACATGCAGTATACGTCCGGCACCACCGGCTTCCCCAAGGGGGTTATGCTGACCCACCACAACGTGATCAACAACGCCTGGTACGTGGGAGAGGCCCAAAACTACACCGATGCGGAACGACTCGCTATCCCGGTGCCCTTTTTCCACTGTTTTGGGCTGACCATGAGTATTACGACCTGCTTGACTCACGGAGCTACCGCACTTCCCGTGAAGTATTATGATCCGGAATGGGTCCTGGAAACCATTCACAATGGAGGGGCTACTGCCTGCCAGGGGGTACCGACCATGTTTATCGGTGTTCTAGGCCATCCCGATTTTGAAAAATACGATAAGAAACATATGCGTACGGGGATCATGGCCGGAGCGACATGCCCGATCGAGGTGATGAAGCAGGTGACGCAGAAGCTGGCGCCTGAAATTACCATTTCGTACGGGATGACAGAAACTTCCCCTGTTGTGACCAAGACCCGGCCCACGGACACACTGGAGCGCAGAGTTTCGACCGTGGGACGTCCGCTGCCCCACGTGGAACTGGAGATCCGCGACCCGGAAACCGGCAAGGAAGCTCCCCGGAATACGGTCGGGGAGATCTGCTGCAAGGGTTACGTGGTCATGAAAGGCTACTACAAGATGGAAGAGGCTACGAAAGATGCTTTTTATGAAGACGGGTTTTATCGTTCCGGGGACCTGGGCACCATGGATGAAGAGGATTATGTCACGGTTACCGGCCGCCTCAAGGACATGATTATCCGGGGCGGGGAAAACATCTATCCGCGTGAACTCGAAGAGTTTTTCTACAAGCATCCCAAGATAAGCGATGTGCAGGTGATCGGGGTTCCCAGTGAAAAGTACGGGGAAGAAGTTGCCGCTTATATTGTTTTAAAGCCAGGCGAAAGCGCTACGGCAGAGGAAATAAAAGAGTTTGCCCAGGGCCAGATCGCCCGCCACAAAATCCCCAAGTATATCCAGTTTATCGATGCATATCCCATGACAGCCAGCGGCAAGATTCAAAAGTACCTTTTGCGTGACCAGGCGATAGAAGACTTCAACCTGCAGGATCAAGTGACCTAGATCTAGTTTGCTTGAGGTGCAAGGCAAGGGATGCCATGGGAGGCCAGGGATGGAGTTGATTTCTGGCCTCCTTTTTTCGTCTGGCCGCAGTTGCCGGGATCTTTTTTGGAAACAAGCGGTTGCAGACTGCAGCGGGAAAGGATAAAATGAAGGCGATCGGGTGCGCGTGATGAGCCTGTCGACCAAGGGTGCCCGCAGAGTGCAGCGGGCACCGTGTTTTATAGACCACTGGAACGGGAGATGATGCTGTGAACCTGGACCGGGCGACCGTGCGCGAGGTAGGCCCCCGCGACGGTTTTCAGATGGAAAAGACCTTTATTCCCACGGAACAAAAAATTGCCATCATCAACAGATTAATCGCGGCCGGGTTAAAGCACTTGGAAGTGACTTCTTTTGTCCATCCCGGGGCGGTCCCCCAGCTCAGAGATGCCGAAGCTGTTGTTTCCCTGCTGCCGTCCCGGGATGATGTGGTTTACAGCGACCTGATCGTCAACGAAAAGGGCCTGCAGCGTGCCGTGCAGGCCGGTATCCGGGAAGTGCAGATGATCGTGTCGGCCTCGGAATCCCACTGCCAACGCAATGTGCAGATGACGATCAACCAGGCGCTCTTGCAGACCCGGCGGGTCGCTTCCCAGGCGCTCCAGGCCGGTATTACGGTGCGGTCTGCCGTGGCCATGGCCTTTGGCTGCCCCTTTGATGGGGCCGTGTCGCTGCAGGCGGTGGAGCGGATCTGCCAAAGCATGGTTGAATGCGGTATCGTACAAATAACCCTGGCGGATACGGCGGGCCTGGCCCATCCCGGGCAGGTAAAAAGCCTGGTCGAGCAGCTGAAAAGCCGTCTCCCGGGGGTATCCTGGGGGCTGCACTTTCACGATACCCGGGGACTGGCCCTGGCCAATATTTATGCTGCCCTGGAATCCGGTGTTGATCTCTTCGAATCTTCCATTGGCGGGCTGGGAGGGTGCCCTTTTGTCCCCGGCGCCACCGGTAACGTGGCCACGGAAGACCTGGTGAACATGCTGGAAATGATGGGCGTAGAAACGGGGATCTCCCTGGAGGGCTTGCTGGCCGCCAGCTCAGAAGTGCAGCATCTTCTCGGTAGGGACCTGCCCGGCCGTATCTCCGCCCTGGCCCGGAACCAGTGCCGGGATACCCCGGATACGTGAGGTTCGGTTTCTTCCTACCGGCATGACACTACAAGTTTTCTTTCCTGGTGATCAAGCTTGCCCAGGAATGAGCTTTTTCCCCTGCTTGCCCTCAGCGAACGTAGGGTTTGTCTGAATTAGCAGGCGCAGAGGGGTTTCAGCAAGGCTGACCGTGATTTAATTTCCTGCAGGGCAGGATTTTTCCATGCATTTATCGAAAGATTAATTTAATATTGAAAAGATTGCTAGTAGACTGTCAAAATTTTACGAGGATGAGTTAAACTTTACGGCATCTCATCGAGTGCTTTTATGTACACGTACGTCGTGTGTTCATAGATAATGAAAACGTTGCTTTTGACGTTATAGTGGAGGCTCATGGATGAGCATCATCTGACAGGATGGTTTTGTGGCTGCTGCTGTGCGTCGTGCCAACGCCTTGTTACACGACAGCGGATTTCTTATTCTTCAGCTACCGATTTTTCTTGTAAGCAAAGCAGCGGTTGAGCAGCAGCTTTTCCCACGAATTTTCATTAAACCCATTTAGGAGGCAGTGCTTATGCGAGAAACGGTAATCGTTAGTTATGCCAGGACACCTTACGGCAGAATGCTCGGCGCCTTGAGCGGGATCCCGGCGGTTGAACTGGGCGCCATGGTAATCAAGGAGGCGGTGAACCGGGCCAAGGTGGACGCGAACGTGATCGACAATGTCTTTATGGGGATGGTTGTGCCGGCAGGCACGGGTCAGATTCCTTCCCGCCAGGCGACGATCAAGGCGGGACTTCCTTATGAAGTCCCTTCGGATACCTTGAACAAAGTGTGCGCTTCCAGCCTGAGGGCGGTGAACCTGGCCGACTCTCTCATTCGCGCCGGCGATGCCGATGTGATCGTGGCCGGGGGGATGGAGAACATGAGCCTCTGCCCCTACCAGATGCCCAAGGGGAGGACGGGTTACCGCATGGGGCACGATCAGCTGATCGATGCCATGGTCAACGATGGCTTGTGGTGTCCCTTTCATGACGTGCACATGGGGGTTCACGGGGAAGTGGCCTACAAGGAATTTGGGATTACCCGGGAGGAAATGGATCGCTTTGCGCTCCGCAGTCACCACCTGGCGACCGCTGCCTTCAAGGAAGGCCGCTTGCAAGAAGAGCTCATGCCGGTCTCGATTTCCCAGAAGAAAGGGGAGCCCCTGGTCTTCGAGCGGGACGAATGCCCGCGGGAAGATACTACCCTGGAAAAGCTGGCTGCACTCCGACCCGCTTTCAGCAAGGACGGAACGATTACTGCAGGAAATGCTCCCCCGGTCAATGACGGGGCATCGGCCCTGGTACTGATGTCCAGGGAAAAGGCAGAGGAGCTGGGGATTCAACCTTTAGCGGTGATCATGGCCCAGGGGATGGCTTCCAGGGAATCCGCCTACATCTCCACGGTACCTTATTATGCCGCGGAAAAGGCCCTGAAAAAGGCGCGTTTAACCATTGATGACCTTGATTTGATTGAAGTCAACGAGGCTTTTGCGGCCGTGGCCCTGACCTGCATGAAACTGGGCAGCTGGCCCGAGGAAAAGGTCAATGTGAACGGTGGCGCTGTCGCCATCGGTCACCCCATTGGCGCCAGCGGGGGGCGCATTCTCATGACCCTCGTCTCCGAATTAAGGCGCCGTGGGGGAACGTACGGGCTGGCGACCATCTGCAGCGGGGCCGCCCAGGGCGAAGCAACCATCGTTAAAGCGCTGTAGGATAGTTGTGGAGAGCGACACGAAAATGTATGAACTCGTTTGTTTTTCGGAGAATAGTTCAAGTATTTCACCAAAAGGAGGGCGTTACCGTGCAGATAAATAAGATCATGGTGGTTGGGGCAGGTCAGATGGGAGGAGGCATTGCCCAGGTTTGTGCCCAGGCAGGCTTCCCGGTGGTCCTGCGGGACATTGAAGAGCGGTTTGTGGAAAAAGGGATAGCCGTGATTGCGAAAAATTTACAGCGAAACGTGGACAAGGAAAGAATGACCGCGGAAGAGAAGACGGCAGTCCTGGAGAGGATTCAAGGCACCATTGACCTGAAAGACGGTGCTGATGCGGATATCGTTATTGAAGCGATCATTGAGCGGATGGATATCAAGGAAGAGCTCTTTCGCTCCCTGGATGAGATGTGCCCCCCCGGCACGATTTTTGCCAGCAACACCTCTTCGCTGCCCATCACCAACATCGCCGCGGTGACGTCCCGTCCCGATAAGGTCATCGGCATGCATTTTATGAACCCTGTTCCCGTGATGAAGCTGGTGGAAATTATCCGGGGCCTGGCTACTTCCGATGAAACGTACCAGGTGGTGGAAGACCTGACCAAGAAGCTGGGGAAAGAGCCCGTTGAAGTCAATGATTTCCCGGGTTTTGTGTCCAACCGGATCTTGCTGCCCATGATCAATGAAGCGGTCTACTGCCTGATGGAAGGGGTGGCGCAGCCGGAAGCCATTGACAACGTCATGAGGCTGGGGATGAATCACCCCATGGGGCCGCTGGCCCTGGCAGATTTGATCGGCCTGGATACCTGCCTGTCCATCATGGAAGTGCTGCACGAAGGCCTGGGAGATTCCAAGTACCGCCCCTGCCCGCTGCTGAGAAAGTACGTGGCCGCAGGCTGGCTGGGACGTAAAACAGGACGGGGCTTCTACGACTACAGCTAAGGAGTGTGCCAGATATGGATTTTACCTTTTCTGAAGAACACAGGATGATGAAAAAACTCTTCCGGGAATTCGCCGATAACGAAATAGCGCCCCGGGCGGAGCACATCGATCAGACCGGGGAGTTTCCCCGGGAAAATCTGCGCAGCCTGGCCAGGGAAGGCCACATGGGAATCCCTATCCCCGAAGAATGGGGGGGTGCCGGAGCCGATTTTTTAACCTATATTTTTTGCCTGGAGGAGGTATCCAGGGCCTGTGCGTCTACAGGCGTGATCCTGGCCGTGCATACATCCCTGGGGATTTATTCTATTTTGTACCACGGCACGGAAGAGCAGAAGAAAAGGTTTGTGCTGCCCCTATCCCAGGGAGATATGCTGGGCGCCTTTGCCCTGAGCGAACCGGGGGCCGGGTCCGATGCCGCCGCGCTGAAAACCCGTGCCCGCAAGGAGGGGGACCATTACATCCTGAACGGGAACAAAGTCTGGATTACCAGCGCCGGGGAAGCAGATATCTACGTGGTTTTTGCCACCATGGATCCCGAGAAAAGAACCCGGGGTATTACGGCCTTCCTGGTGGAAAAGGATACACCGGGCCTGTTAATCGGGGCCAAGGAGAAAAAAATGGGCCTGAACGGGTCGGCTACCTGTGAGTTGGTTTTTGAAGACTGCCGCGTTCCTGCAGAAAATCTCCTGGGGGAAGAAGGCGGCGGTTTCAAGATCGCCATGTCCCTGCTGGATGGAGGCCGCATCGGGATTGCAGCCCAGGGACTGGGCATCGCCCAGGCGGCTGTTGACGCGGCGGTCCAGTATGCGAAAACCCGGGAGCAGTTCGGGCGACCGATTGCCGATTTCCAGGCCATTCAGTTTAAACTGGCCGACCTGGCCACCGAACTGGAAGCGGCTCGCCTGCTGGTCTACCAGGCGGCGTTTCGCAAGGGCCACGACCTGTCCTGCACCCGGGAAGCCTCCATGGCCAAGGTCTTCGCCACGGACCTGGCCATGAAAGCCGGTATCGAGGCGGTGCAGGTCTACGGGGGGTACGGCTACAGCCGGGAATACCCCGTGGAGCGCTACATGCGGGATGCTAAGGTGACGCAGATCTACGAGGGAACCAACCAGATCCAGCGCATCGTCATCGCCCGGGAGTGCCTGAAGTGATTGGCCGAACGAGGCTGATCTCGATCATGCCTCGTTCGGCATTGCCCTACGCGCGCTCCCCCGGAAAGCAGCCGTCAGCAGTGAGAAGGATCCTTATGCCAGACACGATCCTAATCTTTAATTACCTTAACAAAACAAGGAGGAACTTTGGATGAACTTTACCATGACGCCCGAGCACGAAATGATGCGTAAATCCATCAGGGACTTTGCCGTCAACGAAATTGAACCCGGAGTCGCGGATCGGGACGAGAAAGAAGAATTTTCCCGGGAAATCTTTGAAAAAATGGCCGGGATGGAACTCACGGGTATCCCCTGGCCCGAGGAGTACGGCGGCGCCGGGGATGATTACCTGAGCTACGCCATCGCGGTGGAAGAGATTTCCCGGGTGGATGCCTCGGCGGGGGTGACCCTTTCGGCCCACACCTCCCTGTGCTGCTGGCCGATTTACAAGTATGGCAACGAAGAGCAGAAACAGAAATACCTGGCTCCCCTGGCCCGGGGTGAAAAGCTGGGCGGTTATGGACTGACCGAACCGTCGGCCGGCTCCGATGCGGGCAGCCTGCAGACCACCGCCGTGCTGGACGGAGAGCACTATGTGCTTAACGGGAACAAGGTCTGGATTACCAATGCCGATGCCGGGGAGATCTACGTGGTTTTTGCCACCACAGACAAGAGCCTTAAGGCCAAGGGAATCGCGGCTTTTATTGTGGAAAAGGGTACCCCCGGTTTTACCTTCGGAAAAAAAGAAAAGAAACTGGGGATTCGTTCCTCTGCCACCAGCGAGCTGATTTTTGACGACTGCCGGGTCCCCAAGGAAAACCTTTTGGGTAAAGAAGGGGAAGGCTTTAAAATTGCCATGACAACCCTGGACGGCGGCCGCAACGGCATCGCTGCCCAGGCCCTGGGGATCGCCCAGGGGGCCCTGGATGCAGCGGTAGACTACGCCAAGACCCGGGAACAGTTTGGCCGCCCCATTGCCGATTTTCAGGCGGTTTCCTTCATGATTGCCGACATGGCTACCAAGATCGAAGCGGCCCGGCTTTTGACCTACCAGGCAGCCTTCCTGGAAAGCCAGGGTCTGCCTTATGCCAAGGAATCGGCCATGTCCAAGCTCTATGCTTCCGATATTGCCATGGAAGCCACCGTGAACGCGGTCCAAATTTTTGGCGGTTACGGCTACAGCCGTGAATATCCCGTGGAGCGCTACATGAGAGACGCCAAGATTACGCAAATCTATGAAGGAACTAACGAGATCCAGAGGCTGGTCATTGGCCGGTACCTCTTGAAGTAGGGATCGCTGAAAATGCTGCCGAGGAGCTGAAGTTGATGTCGGAAGCTGGAAAAGGATTGGTCATGGTCTACACCGGCGACGGGAAGGGAAAAACAACGGCAGCCCTGGGCCTGGCCTTTCGCGCTGCGGGCCACGGTTACAAAATACTTGCCGTGCATTTCATGAAAGGCCGCAATTACGGTGAAGCAAAGGCCGCCGTATACCTGCCGCACTTTGACGTGATGAAGGCGGGGCGGGAAAAATTCGTGAACCGCGACAACCCGGATCCGGAAGACCTGCGGTTGGCGGCGGAAGGATTTAAGCGGGCCAAAGAGGCTGCCCTGAGCGGCGCCTACAACCTGATCTTGCTGGACGAGATTATTGTCGCGATCAACTACAACCTGGTTTCCATGCAGGATGTTTTGGACCTGATCGATGAGCGGGCACCGGGGGTAGACCTGGTTCTGACGGGTCGAAATGCTCCCCCCGAAATTATGGAGAGAGCCGATATGGTGAGCGAGGTCAAGGCCATCAAGCACCACTATGCTTCGGGGATCAAAGCGCGAGAGGGAATCGAGTTTTAACGCATACGGCTGTTTAAAGACCAACGTACACAGTTAGGTGGTGTGATCGACATTGGATATTGTTGCGGGGTTGTTAAAAGGTGAGCGCCGGGCCCTGGCCAAGGCCATTTCCCTGGTGGAGAATGAAGATTCCCGGAAACGGGAGACCCTTAAGCAGATTTATCCCTACACGGGCAAGGGTTATATTATCGGGTTTACCGGGGCCCCGGGCTCGGGAAAAAGTTCACTTGTAGACCGGGTCGTCAAAGTGATGCGCCAGGAAGGGAACAGCGTGGGGATCATTGCCGTGGACCCCACCAGCCCTTTTACCGGTGGGGCCATCCTGGGGGATCGCATTCGCATGCAGGATCACACGGAAGACAAGGAGGTTTTCATTCGCAGCATGGGAACCCGGGGCAGCCTGGGAGGGTTATCCAGGGCCACCCGGGATACCGTGCAGCTCATGGACGCCTTCGGTAAAGACATCATTATTATTGAGACCGTGGGTGTGGGACAGTCAGAAGTAGATATTGTCAAAAACGCCGATACGACCATCGTCGTCCTCACCCCGGCGGGCGGGGACAGTGTCCAGACCATTAAGGCCGGCATCATGGAAATCGCTGACATCTTTGTGATCAACAAGTCGGATTTGCCCAATGCCGACCGCACGCGCACGGAGCTTAGCGTGATGCTGGACCTGGATGAGAGGAAAAAATGGAGGCCTCCCATCGTGCAGACGATTACCCTGAGCGATCACGGGACCCGGGAAATGTGGGAGGAGATTAAAGGACATCGAGCTTACCTGGAAAAAGAAGGGCTGCTGCCCGGCATGCGCCTGGAGCGGGCGAAGAGGGATATCCAGGACCACATCGAGTATATCGTGAAGAGCCGGGTATGGGAACAGGTCACCGGCACCCACATGTTCGAGAAAGCCCTGGAAAAGATGCACAACAAGGAAACCGACCCTTATACCGCCGCCAAAAGCATCCTGGATCGCATCAGCCTGGACAACAAGGATTAAAGGTTGAAAGGAGGTGTCAATCCGGCTCCTGAAAGGCTGCAGGAGCCGGATGATCGAGAAATGTTTAAAGATGAAAAGCTCAAACAGATCGAAGCAGGTAAGGAGAAGTGGGAGCAAGAGACCCGTCCCAAGTTTAAGGACCGTCCGGCGAAATTTGTGACGGTTTCCAGCAAACCCCTGAACGAACTCTATACCCCCCTGGATATTCAAGACCTGGACTACGAGCAAGACCTGGGCTTCCCCGGCGAGTATCCCTATACCCGCGGGGTGCAGGGCAATATGTACCGCGGCCGTACCTGGACCATGCGGCAGTTTTCCGGGTTTGGCACGGCGAAAGAGACCAACGAGCGCTACAAGTACCTCTTAAGGCACGGCCAGACCGGCTTAAGTGTCGCCTTTGACATGCCCACGATCATGGGCTACGATTCGGACCATCCCCGCGCCCTGGGGGAGGTGGGCCGCTGCGGGGTGGCCATCGACTCCCTGGCCGACATGGAAGTCCTGTTCGACGGCATTCCCCTGGACCAGGTGACGACTTCCATGACCATCAATGGTCCGGCCTCCATCCTCTGGTGCATGTATATCGCCACGGCGGAAAAACAGGGGGTATCCCCGGATAAAATCGGGGGCACGATCCAAAACGACATCCTCAAGGAGTACATCGCCCAGAAATCCTGGATCTTTCCCCCGGAACCCTCCATGCGCTTGATCACCGATATCTTTGCCTACGCCTGCGAACACGTTCCCAAGTGGAACACCGTGAGCATCAGCGGTTACCACATCCGCGAAGCGGGATCCACGGCCG